>JACRIH010000570.1 GCA_016235885.1 Planctomycetales bacterium
CGCGAGAATCTGCGGTTGGAACGGAGCATCACCGTATCGCGTTTGGATGACCGACAAAAACTGCTCGGTGGTCTGGATCGATACCGATCCGAAGTTGACACCAAGGGTGCCATGAAAGCGATGGACGCGTTCGCCGGTCGTGCCTACGACGTGATCACGTCAGGCGTGGTGGCCAAAGCGCTGGACCTCGGCCAGGAAGACCCGCGAGTCCGCGCCCGGTACTTTCTCGGCGACAACAACAACGGCATGTTTCAACAAAACGATCGGTTCCTGATGGCTCGGCGGCTGGTGTCGGCCGGCGTGCGTTGCGTCAGTTTGGGCTGGGGCGGCTGGGACACACACGGCAACAACTTCGGTCACCTGCGACAACAATTGCCGCCGCTCGATCAGGGCCTGAGTTCGCTCATCGAAGACCTCGAAGCGCACGGCCTGCTGCAAGACACGGTCGTGGCCGTGTGGGGCGAATTCGGTCGCACGCCGCGAGTCAACTCCGGCGCCGGCCGCGATCACTGGCCGCGCGCATGCAGCGTGCTGCTCGCTGGCGGCGGCCTCAAGACCGGCCAGGTCATTGGTGCCACCAACCGTCTGGGCGAAGAACCCAAGGACCGCCCGGTCCACCTGCAAGAAGTCTTCGCCACGTTGTACAACCACATGGGGATCGACCCCAAGTACATCACGCTCACCGACAACAACGGCCGCCCGCAGTACCTCGTCGACAACCCGAACCCGGTGCGCGAGTTGATCGGCTGAGTCGCTCGTTGAGGAATTTGACAAAACCCCGAAACGCCAGCGAGGCAACTCTGCTGGCGTTTCTGTTTGATGCTCGTTCGGTACTTCGGAGGCGATTGGGATGTTGGACGGTGACCAGCCGGGGTATCGATACTGGTCGCTTGTCGATCCGATCTGGCTACCCCTGAACGAGAGTTGGGGCGACGCTGATGATGCGGATGATGTTGCCGCGTTCACCCAGCAGTTCAAGATGGTGCGTGCCGAAGGTGGGCATTTGTACGCCGCACATTGGTGCCAGTCCGAGGTCTGCAACGGTGGACTGCACCAGTTCTTTACCAACTCTACTGGCCTGTTGGCTCCAGAGGCGCTGGATGCATTTGAGGTCATTGGGTTGATCGAGTGGGCCGAAATCTTAACCGAGGCTATGTTGTTTTTTGGTAGTCCGTACCCACGTGAACGGACAAAGAGGCAGGAATTCCTAGCTGGGCAATGCGGTTGGAACCGCGAAGAATGGAACCCGTTTGACGCGCTGGATCACCGATTCTTCGAATGGTTACACGCAGAACCGGACCGCTGGGAACGCAAAGCGGATTCCTATGCTGATCGCGTCAGTCGCCAATGACAAGCTGCAGCTTTGTGGCCAACGCCATGCGGAGCGAGCCCCCGGGAAACTGTTTTGGTTTAGCTCCGCTCGACAACAGGCCACTTCGCGATCACCCGTCAGCGATTCTCAGCAGCACCTTGCCCGCGCGGTTCGGTTGTTCGGCGGCGGAGACGGCTTCGCGGATGTGAGCCAGCGGGAACGACTGGCCCACGTCGGATGTGAGGAGTCCCTGCTGGATCAGCTTCGAGACGGTGCGGACGAGGCGCAGCTTGCCGATCAGGTTTTGATGGGCCATCCAGTTGGCGAGCCAGAAGCCTTCGATGCTCGCGCCCGCTGTCAACAAATCGCGCGGCGAGAACGTGAGCGGCTGGCCGGAGAGCGTTCCGTAGAGCAGCATCCGGCCGCCGGGTGCCAGACACTGAATCACAGAGGAACCGGTTGCTCCACCGACGGGGTCGATCGCGAACCGCACGCCGTGGGCATGGCCGAGGTGACCGAGCAGCTTGGTGCGCAGGTCGCCGCCGTCGTCCACGATCACGGCGTCGGCACCCAGAGATCGCAGTTCCTCGACTTGCTCGGCGCGGCGCACGACGTTGATGGTTTTGAAACCGAATCGTTTTCCCAGCCGGATCACCATTTTTCCCAGCGCCGATCCGGCGGCGGTTTGCAGCAGCCATTCGTTCGGCGGCACGTGGAGAACTCGCCGAGTCATGATGTACGCGGTGGCCGGGTTCACGAAAAACATCGCCGCCTGTTCGACCGGCAAACTGGCGGGGACGGGGATGGCCTGCTTCGCCGAAGTGACCGCGAATTCGGCCCACGATCCCGTCACGCTGTTCGGTACGCAGACACGTTTGCCGACGAGCAGTTTTCCGAGCAGACCTGGCCCGGCGGATTCGACGACTCCCACACCCTCCAGTCCCGGCGTGGCCGGCAACTTGGGGAGCATTCCGTAGATGCCGCGAATCTGCATCAGGTCTGATGGATTGACCGGCGCGGCGAGCATGCGCACGCGAACCTGCCCCGGCCGCGGATCGGGAACGGGGACGTCGCAGACTTGAAGAACGGTTGCGGGTTCACCGAACTGATCGAAGACGACGGATTGCATGCGGCCAAGCCTAGTCGTTGGCTTCGAGAGATTCCAGTCGCTGCATCGCGTGAGTCGTCGCTTCGGTACTGCCCACCAATACGTCCGACTCCGTATTCGATTCTGAATCCGGCTCGGTTGGCTCAACGTCCCTGAGTGGCGGAGACGCGGAGATCGGCAGCGTTGGGAACATTGACGGAGGGAGTTGATCGCGCAACGTGCGGGCGAGGTCATCACGGCCGAGTTGCCAGCACGTGTCCGCGAATTCGCCCAACGAATCCCATGCGCCCCGCTCTCGCAGTTCCGCTTCGCACAGTTCGAAATCGGAAAACGCCCGGTCAAACTGGCCGGCCTGATACAGAGAGTGAGCGCGCCGGGCGAGCCAGTCGGGGTCATTCAGCCGCGAGTCGAACACGAGGTCATAGTAGAAGACGGCGTGCGACCAGCGCTGCTCGGTTTCGGAGAGGCGTGCGAGTGTGATCGACAGGCCGGCATCGCCCGGAGTTCGCAACAGGGCCGATTTCAAAACGGATTCGGCGGCGGGGAAGTTCCGCATCGCAATGTAAGCGGCCGCGAGCGATCTCGCGGTGCGCGGGTCGTGCGGGGCCAACCGATGAGCCTGCTCCAGCGCCAACAATCCACCTCGCCGCTCACCCAACTGAACCAGCAAATTCCCGGCGAGAAGTTGGATGTCGGTCGATTCGGGGTGCGCCGCCGAGGCGGCTTGCGCCGCGAGCGCACAGCCGTCGCGGTCTCCGCGGTCAAGCGCGATCTGCGCTTCCAAGCTCAACCCGGCCGTGCAACGTGGCTCGACGTCTCGCAACCGGCGCAGAGTTGTGACCGCCGCTGCCAGATCGCCGGCATTGTATTGCGTCTCCGCCCGAGCCCAAAGTTGTGCCGCCTTCGGACTGCGGGGCGCTGCCAGCGCCTCACGAAGTTGGGAACTCGCACAATTCGCAGCCTCCTGGCCGCAGCCGACCGGTGAGCGTGAATCGTGGCTGTCACCGACGGTGTGCGAGCTTCCGATCCAACCGAGCAGGCCACTCGTGGACGGACCGGACGCGCAGCCCCCCAAACACAACAGCATTGCCGCGACCAGACCACGAACGGCCTGTTGAAGAATTCGAAACACAGACGATTCGTCTGTGCTGTCTCGCAGGATTTCGGACGGACGAGGCGTCCCTCTCACGGTTTTCAGAAGTCCGCTAGCGAACGATCTTCGCCGAAGCCTGTCGCACCTTGGGATGCAAACGCTGAGGCGGGGAGTTCTTCGTATTCGATTTGGTTGCGACTTTGGCGGGCGACTTGGCGGGAGGATTTGCCGACGGCTTGGACTTGGACTTCGCGGAAGTCGTGTGAATGGTCGATGTGTTGGATGCATTGTCGTACCTGTCCAAACGGGGTTTGTCATCGGACGGCTCTGGCGATGGGGGAGTGGAGTTTCCCCCCAACCGCAAACGGGATTTCTGAGCCTCCTCGATCTGTTTCTTGAGCAACCAGGCTTGCCGGTCATTCTTGCTGTGTTGCAGGCAGTCATTGACGTGATGGAGCGCCCGATCGTACTTTCCTTTGTCGTAGTAGGACTGAGCCAGTTCGAACTGCATGCGGGCGAGGTTGCGACGATTGAACGACGCCAGGTTGTCGCGGAAGTGATTCGCCTGCTCGGCTCCTTCCACGAGTTCGGCGGTACCGCGCGCCTCTTCCTCGGGCAAAGTGACGAGGCGCGGGGTGATGAGCACGATCAATTCGGAACGGCTGACGCTTTCTGTCTTGTTTCGGAACGCCGGGCCGACGAGCGGCAGCGCACCGAGGAACGGAATCCGCTCGAACTGCTCGGCGGTCTGTTCTTCGATGAGACCTCCGATCACCACCGTCACGCCATCTCGAACCATCACATTCGTCGTTACTTCGGTGGTGGACAGATTCGGCAAACCGGTGACGGCATTGATCGTGCCCGAACTGCGCTCCGGATGCAATTCCATGCGGATGTTGCCATCGGGAGCGATGAACGGGCGGACCTGAAGTTTCGTGCCGGCGTCCAGGAAGTTGACGCTTTCGGCCGTTTGAGTTCCATTGAAGGCCAGCGTTTTGTAGCTGAGCCGTTGTCCGATGATCAGCTCAGCCCGTTGCTTGTTGAGCACCATCAATTGAGGCGTGGCGACCAACCGCGTGTCGGCAATCGTTTCCAACGCCTGAATGAACAGGCTCGCATCGCCGCGCAGGAATCCGTATTTCAGGCCGGCCGCGTTGGCGATGAATTCGCCGGCGGCAGGAACGATGGAATTCACTGCGCCGCCAGGAATGCCGGAGGAGCCGTTGAGCGAGGCTCCGTTGCCTCCCACAACCAACTGGTTGCCGTTTTGATTGAGCAACGAGAAGTTCACACCCAGTTTCATCGAGTCATCCAGCTTGACCGACAGAATGGTGGCTTCGATCACCACCTGCGTTGGTGGAATGTCCATTTCCTTCAGTATGTTGTCGATTTCAAGAATGACCTAGGCGTAATCCTGAATGAGAAGAGCATCGCGCTGCGTGAGTGAGTCGCCACCCGACTGACCGCCCCCCGTGACTCCGGTTTGGCTGGGAGTGGTCACGGAGATTTTCCCGATGGTCGGCGTGAGAATCGGACTGAGGAGCGCCTGGAAATCCGCCGAACTGATGTAGTAGGGCCGGTAGACTTTCACCACGATCTTACGGTTCAACTTCGCCTTGGCTTCCGCCACGACGGCGGTGGTCACGTACACAAAGTTACCTTCTCGAGTGTGAATGTAGCCGCCCATTTTCAAGATGGCGTCCAGCGCTTCGTCGATCGTGACGTCGTGCAGATTGAAGGAGACTTTGCCAGTCACCTCTTTGCTGGCGAGGATGTTTGTTCCCGAGAATTCACCCAACATTTCGAGCACTGTGCCGATTTCGGCGTCGCGGAGCTGCAAGCTGAACCGCTCCGAACCATCGTCGGCCGGTTGGACTTTGGTGATCAGGGGCTTCACTGACGGACCGGTTGCCTTGGGCTTGCCGGATGGTCGCGGAAAATCGTCTTCAACTGGCAGGCCGAGATCATCCACCTCTGCACCCGGTTTGTTCCGGTCTTTTTTGGGTTCGGTGGCGTCTTCTGTACCAGCACTTTGGGCCTTCTGTTTCAATTCGTCCTTTTCCTCACCCGGAGCCTTCAATACCGGGGGCGCTGTGCTGTCGGCGGGATTTGGTGACTGAGTTCGCGGCTGCTCCGGCGGAACGGCTTGAGACTTCAACTCCTTGATCTGCGTCTCCAACTGTGCCATCTGCGTTTGCTGCTGAAGCTGTTGCAACACCTGCGTCGCCTGGCCAATTTGTTGCGATTGTTGTTGGGTGAGTGAGAGCTGATCGAGGCTGCGCTGCATCCGGGTGAGATGTGACGCGAGCTGTTGATACGGCGCGGAATCGCCAGCCACTTCTTCCTCGATGGGTTGCAACGTGACCGGCCGCTGCTTCACGGAGCGGCGTGGCAGGTCGCTGGTCAACGGAGGCGGATCGGCATCCGGAAGCGAGTCGGCGGATGTCCAGGCTGGCGAGGGGGCCTTGTTCGTTCGCGACACCGTTCGAGTCGGAGTGTTCCCCACTGCGACCGTTGGACGCGACGGCGCCGCGGGCTGTTCCGCATCTGCCGAGCGTTTTGCCCGGCTGGCCTGCGTGGCCAACTGGTCATTCGGTGTGGTTTCGGCTGGGGCGGGCTGTCGTGCGGTTTTCCGGGCCGTCAGTGGCGCTGGTTGTGCGGCGGCGCGGTTCGTGTTGGCCATCGTCGATACCGACAATGCGCCCGGCGCCAACTCCGCCAACACGACGGCGGCGAGTGGAATGATGAGGCTCAGTACGAGCACGCGAAATGCGGTGCGAAATGATGAGTTCATGGTTCCTTCCAACGAACTCGGCCTGGCGAGTGCTTCCGTGAGTTCCGATTCCAAACCGGACGCAAGCCACCGGCAAATCGCCTGTGGCGGCCTGCACGAACTGACTTCCCTCGGCGGTGGTTCGAGAACAGCCGGCAATCACTGGCTGATTTCAAACCGCGACGGGATGGTCAGGTAATACACAACCCCCTCCTGAGTCAGCTTGACTCGATCGGGGAGAATCCGTTCGACAGCAAATGTTTGTCCCTCAAGTTTGAATTGACTGCCTTCGTTGTACAGCCTGTCGTTGATGAGCGCGGCCCGGCGAGTGGGACTCACGAGTGTGCTGGTCAGCAACGCCCCTTTGATCTCGGTGACAGGTTCGACCGCAGCCAGTGCTGCTGTCGCGGACGGACGCTCCGAGACTGGTGGCGGTTCGGTTGCGAAAAGTATCGGCGGCGGGAATTGATCGCGATCGAGCCGGAAGGGATTCTGCCTGACCTGTGCCATCTCCGCCGATTGGGCCGCGGGGTCCGACTCCATCCATTCGTCCGCTTTCTTCCACGAGAACTCCTCCGTCGCGGGCTGACCGCGACGCGTCGCCGCATCCGATTTCGCTTTCGTGGACGACGGCGCAGCGGTCGCGGTCGGTTTTGCCGCCGCTTCTGACGCCGATCGGCCGGGACTGCTGGTCGTGCCTTTGAACAATGGCGGCAACCAAAACACCATTCCGACGACCAGCAGCGAACCGAGCAGGGCAGTTTTCGCCCAACTCCGCTTCATGTCTCGGATGAGTTGTGTTTGCAGGTCGCGCAGGGTCATGGCGTGATTTGAGTTTCTCGAAAGGTTGATGACAGCGGCGCGGATTGCCACTGTCGGCTATCGTTGGTGAATATCGGCCGAGTACGACGCCGTTCTACCGTTTTTGTCGGCAGAATCGGGCAAATCGGTGCGTTTGGAAAAAACCAGAAACTTCACGTCGGCCTCCACAGTCTCCCCAGACCGCTCGTTCTCCTGCTTCATTGAGAATTCCTCGATGTGGTACAGGCGCTTCCGGGTTTCCAAACCGCGAAGGAAAGACATAACGCTGCGGAATCCGCCGCTGAATTTCATCGCGAACGGGTGTGCCACGTAGGTTTCGTTCTCGACAAGTGCTTGCGGTTCAAGCCGATTGACTTGGAGGCCGGCATTCCGTGCCAGTTCGGAAACTTCTCGCAGCACGCCGTGGATGTCGGCGTCGCCGGGCATGAGTCGCTGACTGCGAGTGAGGAACGACTGCCGCTGCGAGATCTCTTTTTTCAGCCGATCGAGTTCCGCCACTTTGACGGGGATGTCTCGGAGCGACTCCTCGGCGGATTTGATTTCCGATTTGACTCTGTTCGAGTCGCGATGGCCGGGCAGATAGAGGGCAAAAATGAACGTGCTGGCAACGACTGTGAACCCCGTCATCGCGATCAAGCTATCGCGACGGAGCGGAAGTGGGATATTCATGTGGACCTCCGATTGGCGATGGATGTCGAGTCGGAAGCGGGAGTGGTCGCGGCGTTGGAAGTGGCGGACTCGGTGGATCGGTTATCCGGCTTGCGGACCTTCCACGGTTCCACTTTGTTCAATCGCAACCGCGCTCCAAACTTGCGCACGGATTGATCGCTCACGGCGTGTTCGTTGGTGAACTCGAGCGTGACGTCTGAAAACAATCCGCTTTCCTGCAAAGCCCCGAGATACTGTGCAATGGCTCCGTCGTCCGGGGCCATACCGCTCAGCGACAAGAACTGAGCTGTCTCTTCGGTCCGTTTCAGCAGCGTTTCGAGATCTTTCTGTGCCGGCAACTTTTCAGCGGGTTTGGGATCAGTGGGCGACGCGGAATTCTCGCGGCGGCCGGTGACGGCTCCCGGCTTCTTCGGCAGCAATTCGACACTCGCCCGGCACTGCGTCAACGTGACATGCTCGGGGAGCGAGTTGGACACGACGAGCAACACGCGCGATGGCGGCAGCTTCGACCGCAGAAACGTCACGACATTCGCCTGCGCGTCGAGTCGGTTCAACTCGTCCGTCAGTTCTGGAGCCCCCTTCACTTGCGACGTCATGCGCTCCGCATTGGAGAGCATCCGATTCCGAATGTCTGTGAGTGAGCCGCAGATTTGCCGCTGCCGGATGCTCCCCACGGCGATCAATACCAGCGCCACAGCCATCGCCACCAAACGCCATTGCTTGCGTTTGCGACGTTCGCGGTTGACCTTGTAGGTCTCGGGGAGGAAGTCGATTTCGGGGATCATGGCGGAGGTAGGATGGGCACCTTGCCCGTCCGTCAGTTGTCAGAGGTCAAAAAGGTTCCGGTTAATCTTGTCTCACGATCCACACCACGAATCAGATCGCTTTCAAACACAGTCCCATTGCCAGCGTCCAGCGGCCGGGACGATCGAGCGCCGTCGCCGGCACTTGCTGTACGGCGAGCAACGGGTTGCCGAGTTCGCACGGGAGTGACAAGCGTTTGCCAAAGAAATCAGTGAGCCACGGGGCCGCCTGGCTGCCCGTGAGCACGACCTTGTCCAGTGGCGAACCGCGAAACGTCACCTTGTAGTACCGCAGACACAATTCAATTTCCGATCCCAGCCCCTCCAGCGGTTCGCGGATCGCTTCGACGACCGTCCGATGGATTTCGTTCTGGTCGTTCAAGGCGGGCGTGGCGGCGATCAACTCCCGCATTTTCGCGGCATCGGCAATGGGAAGGTCCATGTGCCGGGCAATCGCCTCGTCCCAGTTCTGCCCGCCGGTGTGGATGTATTTCAGAAACAGGATGTCACGCGTGTCGGCAATGATCAATCCGGTCGATTTGGCACCGAGATGGATGTACGCCTTGCGGGGTTCGTCCGCCACGGAGTCGGTTCTGCGCAGCGATCGGAGCAGTGCACACGGTTCGACATCGATGGCTTGCGGAGTCAGTCCGGCCGCTTCGAGCACGGCGATGTGTCGTTTCAGCGCTTGCTGCTGGCTCGCCAGCAGGATTACTTCCTGCTTGACGTTGGCATCCTGACGCACTTCGCCCGCCGTCAGGTGCCGCACTTCGGCTTCGTCGAGTGGGTATGGCAGCCGTTCTGCCGCCTCCCAGAGCACCATCTTTTCAAGTTCATCGGCGGCCGCCTTCGGCAAGCGCACGTTCTGCACGAACAATTCTCGTGATCCCAGACAGCTCACGACGTTTCGGCCGCGAAACCGATGCTCGGCAATCAGACTTTTCAGTGTGCTTGCCAGCGCGGCATCTTCGGCCACGGGCGTGGCATCGTTCGGTAATGGAACCTCGCCTTGGGCAAGGTCGTGAATCTCCAGACTGTCCCCTTTGCGGATCAGTTGCACGAGCGTCACGGTACGCTGGTCCAGGTGAAAACCGATCGGTGACACGTGTTGCTTGGCCATGAGTTCGTGATTCGTCGGGTGCGTGCAACGCACGGGAATGTTTACAGAAACATTTGATTGATCGACGTGAACATTGTCGGCGGATCGACCCACACTTGCCCGGTGACCCAGGACACCGTCACCCGGGAAAACTTGGTTTGAGGCCCCTGCCCCGAAGTGAGCCAGACGACGGTGTCCTCGCTTCGCAGTGGCCCCGTGCTGCCGAGCGGGCCGAATGTGACGTTGGTCACGTTCGTCCGGGACGTCTTCATCGCCGCCCCGGCATACAGCACACCGTTGTTTCCCGCCGTGGAGACCCCCAGCTTCGCGACATCGACTTGAAATACTCCGGGAGTTGGCGGTCCGATCGCGTGCGGATTCTCCGGCACCGGGGGGGATGTACCGCTTCCCCCCCAGACCAGGTTGTACCGGTTGTTCGTCGTGTCGAACTGGATTGCCCACTGGGTGTTGTATTGAATGGCCAGACTCCGCGCGAGACTCATGTCCGCCGCCAGAATGCGCGCCACCGAATCCATGCGCTGCGCCGAAACCGAATCGACTGACGGCAGCAGCACGTAGCCCAGAATGGCTAGAATCGTCACGGACATGAGCATCTCTGTCAAAGTGAACGCGGAGTCACGACCGAATCGCCGCGCGACGAGATCGCCTGCTGACCGTCGCGTGGGCAACCCCATGCTCGTGTCACTCGTTCGGATCAAACTGCGCGGACGATGGACCACAGAAAAAACCTCCGAGCAAACCTAGCTCACGTTTCGCGAACGCGACGTTTCTGAGCGAGAGCGATTTGTCGCGGCAATCGGGCAACTCGTCCGCAGCGTCGTTATGATTCGCACCATCCGGACAACCGGTCCGACCGCCTGCGAAATGTAAGCCTCGGAGACCTCGATGATCACCCTGCACGACCGCAACACTGGTTCCACTGCGAAAATCCTTCCCGAGCGCGGGTTCAACTGCTTCAGTTTTGAAGCGACCCTCGACGGGCGACTGATCGAGGTGCTCGATGCCGAACCGGATTTTGTCGCGGGAGCGGCGCGACCGAGCAGCAGTGGGATTCCGTTGCTGTTTCCGTTTCCGAACCGGATTCGCGACGGACGATTTCACTGGGCTGGCCGCGACTATTCGCTGCCGCTGCCGGAAGGTAAGCCGAACGCGATTCATGGGTTGGTGATCGACCGTGCGTGGCGCGTGGTCGATCAGTCTGACCAGCACGTGACCGGTGAGTTTCAGCTCAGCCGCGATGCCGCCGACTGCCGCGATCAATGGCCGGCCGACTTCCGGATCACCGTGCGCTACGCTCTCGCCGGTGAGACGCTGCGGTGCGACATTCACATTTTCAACCCGGACACTCAACCGCTGCCGTGGGGTTTCGGTACGCATCCGTATTTCCGCGTGCCACTATCACCTGAGAGTCGTGTCGGCGATTGCCTCGTCCAAGCGCCCGCTGCGGAAGTGTGGGAGCTGGCCGAGTTCCTGCCCACGGGTCGCAAGCTCCCCGTGTCGGGCGGTCGCGATCTGCGAGACGGTCAGGCTCTGGCGGGGCTGAAGCTCGACGACGTGCTGACCGGCCTCACCGCGCACGACGGGCAGGTCCGCACAATCGTGATGGACCCGCAAGCGGGCTGGCAGGTCATGCAGGTTTTCGATGCCAGCTTCCGCGAACTCGTCGCCTACACACCGCCGCATGGCCGTTCCGTTTGCCTCGAACCGTACACCTGCGTGACCGACGCCGTGAACCTGCAACCCCGCGGGATCGACAGCGGTTGGCGAGTCCTCGCCCCCGGTGCGGAAGTTCACCTCTGGTTCGCGATCCACGTCGGTCGGGTACTTGCATAACACGCCAGAGGCGAGCCGTGCCATCTGGTTTTCGCAAGCTAAACTCGTCATCATGGGCCGCGTCTGAAAATGCCTCGTGCCCGGAGTCTCCTCATCATGACCGGTCGCTTCTCCTCCGTTATCTGCCTCGTTTTGACCAGTTTTTCCGTTGGCGTGAGCGCCCTCGTTGCAACGGCTCAGGAGTCGAAGCCGAACGCGACTGGAGGCGATTCGACCGCACAGACGCCGACGATTCAGCAACTGCTCGACCGACTGAGCAAGGTCGAACGGGAACTAGAATCGATCAAGCGCAGGCCGGGGGAGATTCCGGCCGACCCGAAAGAGCAACGCATCCTTGTGATGCTCGAGACGCCGTACATCGGCAGCATCTACTACGGTTCGCCAACCAACACTCGCTTCTTCGCGGCGAAGTTGCTGCTGGTCAACCTGACGCCACAGGCACAGACGTTGAACCGTGACGACATCCAACTCGTCGCGGATGGGCAGAGCTTTTCGGTGAAGAATCCCGAGCAGCAGTACCAGTACCACTCGTTCCAACTCGGGCAGCAAGCCGTTCAACTCCGCACGCTCGCGCTCCCCAAGCAGGTGGCACTCAGTCCGGGTGCGGTCGCGTCCACATGGGTCTTCTTTCCGGACCTGCCGGCGGGCAACCATGTGCCGAAGATGACGATCAAGCTCAAAATCGGCGAGCAGACACCGGAACTCGACGTCACGGCCGGCCAGCGCGATCTGTTGGCGCTGACCTCGGTGCGGCTGGGTCCGGCCAAGTGTTTGGCGCTCGTCACTCTCAATGGCACCCTCAACACAATCAACGTGGGGAGTCTCGTGGAAGAACTCGACAAGCTGTCGGCGGACAAGGCGTCGCGGATCGTCGTACGTTGGGCCGACAATTCGGCGGTACCCGACCCGCTGCTGATGAACTGGCTGCAAAATTCGGCGAACTCCGTGGGGCGTTCCGTGCTGGGCGAGATGCAGTTTCCCTCCGTCCCCGCGACGATCCGCGAATTGCATCTGGCAAACCTTCCCACGGCGGGCGGGACGAGTTACTCCGTCAACAATTTCGGTGGGAACACGCCGAGAATTCACAAGACCGAGGCGGACGCCGTGTTGACGGCGCTGCAGTCGATCTACGAGATGCTGCCTCGCGATCAGGTGCTGGAAGCGGTGCAGACCGGCCAGCGGCTGGAACGGGCGGCGGCGATGGCGGGGGGCGGCGGTCGGTTGGACACCGAGCATCTGCCGTTGCTGCTGAAGCTCGCGGACGACAGCGATCCCGTCTTGCAGATGGCGGCCCTGACCGCGCTGAGCCATTTCGGTGAACCTCCGGCCGTGGAAAAGCTGCTGGCGTACGTTCGAAAGAATGTCGAGCCGCATTCGACGACCGCCATCGGTGCGCTCGCCGGTTCCCGATTCGCCGCCGCTCACGATGCGCTGCTCGGTGTACTCAAGAACGAACCGCCCGAATCGCAGAAGAAGATCGTCAAAATGCTGTCCCGGTATCCGCGCCCGGTGTGGTCGGAAATCATCTTCCAGTTTGTGAAAGACCCACGCTCGGGGCTGAACGTCGAAGCACTCCAGGCTCTGGTTCAGGTGGGGCACCCACAACTGCTGAACGTGCTCGAAGAGGCGCTCCAGGGGACCGACGCGAACCTGCGAACACAGTCATTCACGCTGTTGTCCAGTCGCGCTGACCGGCAGAGTGAGGAACTGGCGGTGAATTTCACGCTCGACCAACTCAAGTCGTCGCCGCCAACACCGGAAATGTTGAACCTGCTCAACCGCGTCAAGGACCGGCGCGCCGTGCCGCTGCTGCTGGCGAAATTCAACAACACACAAAACAAAGGTGGGTTGATTCAAACGCTCGCATTGATCGGCGATCAGGACACCGCCACCGCGCTCGTCGAAAAGTATCCGACGCTGCAATCGCACGAAAAGGGCGAGTTGCTCAAGGCGCTTCAAAAACTCAACTCGCCGAAGTATCGCGAGCTGTCTCGTCAGGCGCTGCTGACGCCAGATGCATCGCTCGTCAACGCGGCCGTGCAGGGTTTGCAGGAGGAAGGGGGACCGGAAGTCGTCAAGATTCTGATCGAAGCGCTGGAGACGGCGGGCAACAGCACGACGTGGTCGTACGTCTGCAACGCGCTCGCGATGCTGGCCACACCGCCGGCTCGGGCGGCGCTCATCAAGGCCCGTGACTCCGGCAATCAGGAGAAACGCAACTTCGCGATGAATGCCCTGACGCTCCTGCGGCAACGGTCGCCCGGCTACCAGTACGTCACCGCCGGCATGGCCTTCGCGCGTCAGCAGAAACACAAAGAAGCGCTGGAGCAATTCGACATGGCGCTCAAGCAAGACCCGGAGCTGCTCGAAGCGTACGCCGAACGCGGCAACATTTATCTCCAGCAAGAGAAGGCGGCCGAAGCGGCCAAGGATTTCGCGAAGGCGCACGCACTGGACCCGTTCAACCCGCAAGCCCTCACCGGTGTGTGTGTGACCCTGGTACTGGAAGGCAAGTACGCGGAAGGGGTCAAGAAGATCACCGACTCGCGGGGGACAATCCCGAACGACAACCTGTTCCATTACAACGCCGCCTGCGTCTTCGGCCGCGCGGTAGAACACCTGCAAAATCCCGCGCAGAAGGATGTGGCCGACCGCGAGAAGCTGATCC
>JACRIH010000576.1 GCA_016235885.1 Planctomycetales bacterium
CACCCCCAACCCCTCTCCCAAAAGGGGAGAGGGGAGTATGAAGTACTGTGAGCGTCAACGATGCGCATTCTGATCCTCGGCGCCACCGGCATGCTGGGCCACAAGTTGTGCCAGCTTCTGTCGCGAGATGGATTTGACGTCGTCGGGACGGTCCGTCGTGCGGACGATCTGCGAGAAAACTTTCCCGGCGTGTTTGACGACTGCCGCCTCGTGCCGGATGTGGATGTGCTCGACGACCGGCGGCTGGACGAAGTCGTCCGCGAGACCGATCCGCAGGTGATCGTGAACTGTGTGGGGATCGTCAAGCAGCTTCGCGAGGCGCACAACGCGTACCTCAGCGTGGCGCTGAACGCCTACCTGCCGCACAAACTTGCCAAGCTGTGTGCCGAACAAGGCCGGCGGCTGATTCACATCAGCACCGATTGCGTGTTCGATGGCACGCGCGGCGGCTACCGCGAGACGGACGAATCGGACGCCCGCGACCTGTACGGTCGCTCGAAATTCCTCGGCGAAACCACTGCCAACGAAACGGCCGCGATCACTCTCCGCACGTCGATCATCGGCCGCGAAATCGGATCGGTGACGCATGGTCTGCTCGACTGGTTCTTTGCCGAAGCTCGAGCCGGCAGAAACGTGCGCGGCTTTGCCCGGGCGATCTACACGGGTTTCACGACCATCGAGCTGGCGCGTGTCATCTCGCTCGTCGTCCGCGATCACCCGGCGATGCACGGCCTGTATCAAGTCGCCAGTCCGCCGATCAACAAGTTCGAGCTGCTGCAACTCGTCCGCCGCGAGTTTTCGCTGCCGATCGAAATCGCCCGCGACGAGGCCTTCGTCTGCGACCGCAGTCTGGTGATGGACCGGTTTGCAACGGAAACTGGTTACGTTTCACCCTCGTGGGAGCGGATGATCCGGGAGCTGCTGGAAGACGGCACGCCGTATGATGTCTGGTCTGCGGCGTCAAAGTAGCCGGCACACTCCGTGTGCCGAGCACCGCACTCGGCGAGTGCGGGCTACACTACTTCCTCCACACCGTGCGGTTCACGAAGTCGGTGTAGCTGAGGATGATTCGCACAACCTTCCGCGACACGTCGAGACACTCGTAGTCGGGCGGGAGGCGGAACGAGCGGCGGCCGTCTGCCGCACGGTGAGCGGTCACGACGTCGATCGCTTGCAGTACGCGGTCGGGGTTCAGGCCGGACATCACGATGGTGGCTTCGTCCATGCCTTCCGGACGTTCGTGCGCTTCGCGGATCGTGATCGCGGGGAAGTCGAGGATCGCGGACTCTTCGGTGATCGTGCCGCTGTCCGACACGACGCAGAACGCCTGCTGCTCGAGCTGCACGTAGTCCAGCAGTCCGAGCGGCTTGAGCAAGCGAACGCGCGCGTCGAGTTGCACCGCGTCCCCCTGCGCCTCCAGACGCTTGCGAGTGCGCGGGTGCGTCGAGACGACGAGCGGCCTGTCGTATCGCTGGGCAATCGCGTTCAGGCAGTCGAGCAAACTTTGCAGCCGCTCGGGAGCGTCCACGTTTTCTTCGCGATGGGCGCTGACCACGAAATACTCGCGCGGCTTCAGTCCGAGTTGCGACACGACCTGCGAGGAATCAATCCCCGGCTGGTAATGCGCCAGCACTTCGGGCATCGGCGAACCGGTCTTGATGATCGTGTCCGGTCGCAACCCCTCGCTCAGCAGGTAACGTCGCGCATGCTCGGTGTACGGCAGGTTGATGTCACTGAGGTGATCGATGATCTTGCGGTTGATCTCTTCGGGAACCCGCTGGTCGAAACAGCGGTTGCCCGCTTCCATGTGGAAGATCGGAATCTTCCGTCGCTTGGCGGCGATGACGGACAGGCAACTGTTCGTGTCTCCCAGCAGCAGCACCGCGTCGGGTCGTTCGGTCTCCAGCAGCTTGTCCGATCGGGCAATGACCTGCCCAATGGTCTCCGCAGGCGTTTCGCCAGCGGCGTTCAGAAAGTGATCGGGTTTGCGGATGGCGAGCTGTTCGAAAAAGATTTCGTTCAACTCGTAATCGAAGTTCTGCCCGGTGTGAACGAGGACGTGGTGGACGTGCGTGTCGAGTTCCGCGATGACGCGGCTGAGTTTGATGATCTCGGGGCGGGTGCCGACAATGGTGAGGACTTTGAGTTTGGACATGGGATTTGAGTTTACTCGGCGGGCAACGCCCCCTCACCCCCGACCCCTCTCCCGGTGGGAGAAGGGGGGTAGTTGTTAGGTCATCGCCAGCACTCGGGACAGCAGCAACGAGGGGGCCAGCAGGGCGACCACGGCCAAGCCGAACATGGATTCTCCGGTGAAGAACACGACCAGCGCGGCATCGAGCATCACCAGCGACAGCAAACAAATCTTGATCGCGAACTGCACGTTTTGGGCATCCGGAACGTACCACGCGGTGATCAGTCGTCGGTCAATCGTCAGCGCGACGAGGGCCAGTACGATGGCGATGTTGACGTGGTTGCCGTGGAAATCAGGCCAGTAGAACAGCATGGCGATCAGGCCGGCCAGCCCCAGGTTGACGACGGCGATGGCTCGTCCGAGCGGTCCGCGACGGCTGATGTCCGCTTCTTCGCGCGCGAACCAGGTGACGCCGGTGATGTAGATTCCGAGTGCCGCTGCGACGAACAGTTGCGGCTTCGCCCAGACCAGTTCGGCCGCCGCTGCAAAGTCGCCGCTGGTGCCTGCGGCGCTGGCTCCGAGCATCACATTTAGAAACCGGCAGCCTCCCATGAACAGCGGCCCGACGGGCGTGGATTTGACGAGGCCGTCGTAGGCGAGGATGCACGCGACCAGGATCGCCGCGACGAGCAGACTCTGCGTTCCCGCCAGCGCGGCCGCGACGATGCCTCCGACGAGCAACAGCGTACCGAGGATCGACGCCGCACGCACCGAGATTTTTCCGGACGGGATCGGTCGGCTCGGTCGCTCTTCGCGATCGACGTCGCGATCGAACACGTCATTCCAAACCATGCCCGCCGTGTACAAGCAGGCCGACGAAACCAGCAGCCACGCGAATGTCGGCCACGGCTGGAGGTTCTCGTGCGTCATCAGGAAGCCGAGGAAGATATCCGCCAGCGCCGTGAACAGATTGGCGGCGCGGCAGAGTTGCAGGTAGGCGAGGAGTTGTCGCATGGCGGCACGATAGAGTTGCAAATGCGGCGGGTCAACCGGGGCGTGGTGGACGGTGGACGGTGGACGGTGAACGGACAGTGAGTTGCATACGCAGTATCCATCCACCATCCACCGTCCACCGTCCACCGTCCACCGTCCACCACTTCCAAACCCGCTTGCCCGCTCCCCACCCCATTGGTACGATCGAACCGGTGATTCGGAAACGATTCACCATGGCCTCTGCCATGTTCGTGACGCGCCAAAAGCTTGTTGACCGTAAATCTTTCCGCAGGGAGCTGCAGCGTTTCGGCCGCGTGTCAAACCGACATCCGCTTTGCGGGGGACTCGGATCACACAACCCGGACGTAGGTTCCCACGTTAAAACTGCGGGTTCATACAACGACAGGCGCGAACGGCATTACGGTGGAGGCTTTTTCTTTTCCGTCGGTTGAGTTTTCGAGGGAGAAACATGTTCACCGCGAATGACATTCGAGCACGAATCAAAATTCAACCGTTCCAACCGGTCCGAATCGTGACCAGTTCCGGACAAACTTACGACGTGTTTCATCCTGATATGGTTTTGATTGCTCAACGCGAACTGATCGTGGGCCGAGCCAGTCCACGAGACCCGGACATCGCCGAGCAAACGGACCGAGTTTCCGTCCTCCACATCACCGCGTTGGAGGACTTGCCCACGAATTCCAAGCCACGACGAAAGCGGTCGGCGTGATGTAGGCAAAAATTTGATGCTGAGTTCATTCGACCACACGTCCACGTAACCACTTCGAGGAAAAAATCGTTTTTGTCTGCCAAAGGGAACCTCATGCGAATTGCTGTGATTATGGGTTGCTTCCTTGTGGGTGGCGTCGTCGGGTTGTTTGTCGGCGGCTATGCCTACGAGAAAACTTATCCGTACCAGCCCGGCCCACTCCGCGGCTTGCAGGATTCGGATCGAGAATCCGGTGTGCTGCTTGGACGGATCAACGAGCGACTTGGCTGGTGCGTTTGGGGAGGAGGAATTGGTGGCCTGACACTGGCGATCGGCTCTGCGGTAATCGTCCATTCAAGGGATCGAAAACAAGCACGCGATTCGCAAACCAAGCAGGAATGATCGCAAAGAATTGGATGAATTGATTCCTTCCCATGACCCTCTTCGCCAAGCACGAGCAAACTGAACGCGAGCGGGCGAAGCCGTTGGCGGCGCGGATGCGGCCCAGGACGCTCGATGAGTTCGTCGGGCAGCAGCATTTCCTCGGCGAGGGGAAGCTGCTGCGACGCATGTTGCAGGCGGATCGGTTGTCGTCGGTGATCTTTTACGGGCCGCCCGGCACCGGCAAAACGTCGCTGGCGGAATTGATCGCGAACCATTCTTCCAGCCATTTCGCCCGGCTGAACGCGGCGGCGGCGGGAGTGAAGGAACTCCGCGAGGTGCTCGACGGGGCACGCGATCGGCTGGCGAATTCGGGCAAGCGGACTGTCCTGTTCATCGACGAGTTGCATCGGTTCAACAAGTCGCAGCAGGACGTGCTGCTGCCCGACGTGGAAAACGGAGTCATCCGACTGGTCGGAGCGACGACAGCGAATCCGTTTTTCTCGCTCGTGTCGCCGCTGATCAGTCGCAGCCAGGTGTTCGAGTTCCAGCCGCTGACGCCAGACGACGTGCTCGGCCTGCTGCGGCGAGCACTGGCCGACCCGGAGCGAGGTTTCGGCCAGCACGGTGTCACGGCGACTGACGAAGCACTGGATTTTCTGGCGGACATTTCGGATGGCGACGCCCGGCGAGCGCTCAACGCGCTGGAGATCGGTGTGCTGTCGCTGCCGACCGGTGCGAGAGAACTCGACCTCGCCGTTGCGCAGGAGTCGATCCAGAAAAAGGCGATTCGATACGACGCGGACGGTGACGACCATTACGACGCGGCGAGCGCTCTCATCAAGAGCATGCGCGGCAGCGATCCCGACGCGGCCACGTACTGGCTGGCGCGCATGCTGGAGGCGGGGGAAGACCCGCGGTTTCTCGCCCGGCGAATCGTCATCGCCGCCGCCGAAGACGTCGGCAACGCCGATCCGCAGGCGTTGGTCGTGGCGGTGGCGGCGGCTCAGGCGACCGAGTTCGTGGGCCTGCCCGAATGCCGCATCCCGCTCGTGCAGGCGGTGACCTACGTCGCCCTCGCCCCGAAATCGAACGCCTCAATCAATGCGATTGACGCGGCACTCGACGATGTGCGCGGACAACGATTGGTCCCTGTCCCCGTTCATTTGCGCGACGCACATTACCCCGGAGCCAAACGGATGGGGCATGGCGAAGGCTACAAGTATTCGCACAATTCGCCCGATGGCTTCGTCGTGCAGGACTATCTGGGCGTGGACCGCAGCTACTACGAACCGGTCAATCGCGGTTTCGAAGCAGAGTTGTTAAAAAGATTGGACGAGTGGCGAGCACGGCGGCGGGCCGAATCAAACCGCGGCGGCGAAACGTAAGCGCGTCCTCCCTCTCCCTCCGGGAGAGGGTCGGGGTGAGGGGGCGTGGAGCTGCCGGTGATGTGCGACGCGGGCGGGCCCCCC
>JACRIH010000577.1 GCA_016235885.1 Planctomycetales bacterium
ACTTGAGTTGAAAGTGGGGGACCGCGCGGGCCGCCCCTCACCCCCGACCCCTCTCCCCAGGGGGGAGAGGGGAGATTCATTATCGTCCACGAGATAAACGATCGCTCGTCGAAGCATGCTATTTCCCCTCCGCGTAGTCGCGCCACAGCCATTTCATTGACTCGGGCAGAATCGCCCCGCCGTGCTTGCCGTTGTGACCACCGTCGCCGAACTCGAAACGGTAATCGTACTTCGCGAACTTGAGAGCCGCGGCCATGTCCTGATTCGCCAGCGGCCAGTTTCCGTGGAGATTGTCCAGGTCGCCGGAGCCGTCTTGCAGGAAGACGCGGATCGGTTTCTTTTCGGTCTTGCGAATCATCGCGGGGTAGACGTGTCCGCCACGGATGTTGGTGAACGACCCCACGTGCGACAGCACTTTGCTGAACGCGTCGGGTCGATGCCACGCGACCGTCCACGCACAGATGCCGCCGGAACTGATCCCGCAGATCGCCCGGCCGCGCGCTTCGGTCGTCAGCTTGTAGTCCTTGCCGATCGCGGGGAGCATTTCGTCCAGCAGAAATCTGGAATACTGATCGCTGACCGTGTCGTATTCGAAGCTGCGGTTGCTTCGCGGCTTGCCCCCTTCACTCGTCGCGGGGATGTTTCCCGGGTTGATGAACACGCCGATGGTCACCGGCATTTCCTTCTTGTGGATCAGATTGTCCATCACCACTGTCGCGCGAAACTGTCCGGTCGCACCGGCGTATCCGCCGCCATCCTGAAACACCATCACACACGCCGGCTGCGAACCGTCGTATTGCTTCGGAACGTAGATCCAATAATCACGCACCGTACCGGGGAAGACGCCGGTCTTCTCGTCGCTTTTCCATTCCAGTTTGGTGACCGTCCCTTGCGGCACGCCTTCCTGGACCATCGAATCCGGCCCGAGTTTGTAGTCGTCCGCCGACCACGCGGCGCTGCTGGCCACCAGCGACAACATGATTCCGAATGCCAAACCAAGATTACGACTGACTGACATGATGTTCGTCTCCTGAAACAGAACGGTGGAACCACGGAACACACGGATGACACGGAAAAGAAATATCGGACGCAATTGGAATCGTGTCGTCACAGTGAAAGCCAATTCTTTCCGTGTCTTCTGTGTTTTCCGTGGTGACTTCTCGAAAATGATAGCGTGCTCTACCGCGCTCCGCGACTCGCGGCGTTACTCGAACGCGATGTCATCCAGGTACAGCGTGACCGGCTGACCTTCCGCCGCGACGACGCACGCGAAGCCGGTTTTGATTCGGCTGAGGTCTTGCCCGGTGATGTCGATCTCCAGACGCTGCCACTTGGTGGTGAGGGCGACTTTGTCGAGCTTCCCGGTCGCCGTGTCGGAAAACTTCTTGTCCTTGCCGAGCAGGCCGAATTGGAACGACGCGACTTCGCCGCCACGTTCGCCGCGCGCCCAAAATGTGAGCCGCTTCGCGCCGGAAACATTCCAGCCGCCGGGACGATCGCCCCAGTCGCCGGGCGGGTTCTGCCAGACGATCCCGCCCCAACCCTCCTTCGGGATGAAGTCGAATCGCAGGCAGGTCTTGCCCGCGTGCGGCTGCGTTTCGCAACTCTCGTCGAGTTTCATTCCTTTCGTGTTCCCCATCCAACCGGTCGGGGCGAACGGCGGTTTCTCGCGAGTCGCTTCGTCGTACACGACGAGCGGCAGCGTGGCCGGTTTGGCCGACGGCACCGGGACCGGACCTTTGACAAGCAACGCGACATTCGCCACCGCAGCGCCGCCGTGATCGTCGTTCACGAACGCGAACAGTCGATATCCACCGCCATCCGCCGGCAAACGCACTTCGACAGACGAATTGTCCGCTCTGACGATCGCGTCCGGAAACGTCGGCGGAACTTCCTCCGCGTCGCCACCCTGGCCGTACGCGCTCGGTTCGCGTTGCAGTACCCAGCGAACTTTGATTGGATCGCGTTCGGGATCGGCGGCGTCGAGCGAAACGCGGACGATCGATTTCGGTTCGACCTGATCCGCACCGTCCAACTTGAAACTGCGGATGATCGGACACCGATTCGTCGGCGCTTTGCCGGTCCACAATTCGGTGAGCGTATCGACGGCTCCGAGTCGCGATCCGTCGGGCAGCAGCAAACCAAACCACGTCGCCGTTGCTTCCTGCTTGCTGCCCCAGACGAATGCGTACGATCCCAAACACCGACCTCGCTGCGATGTGACGGCCGCCTCGTACGACTTGCGATACCACGTGGCCTTCTCGGTGCTCGTCAATTCCGGAGCCACTCCCCAGGCAGTTTTCGTCGTCTCCCACGTCCCCGGCGGACCAAACTCGGTGAGGAGGTACGGTCTCGTCCCGCCCGCTTCTTTGTACCGCTCGGGTATTGACGCCGCCCCCGCGTAGGTGTTGATCCCGACAATGTCGATGTCCGGGCACAACCGATGGATGTTCTTCACCCGGTCGCCCCCGATCTCCGCCACGACGGTCATCGTGGGATGATCGGGATCGAGCCGCTTGACCATGCCGGCGAGGTTGTTGATTGCCAACCAGATGGCCGCGTTGTCCCCCTTCTCGTACCCCTCCATTTCGTTGCCGAGTCCCCACAGCAACACGGCCGGGTGGTCCTTGAATTTCAGAATCGTCTCGCGGACCGATTCAGCTAGCTTGGCGACCTGGTCGGCATCGTTGTAGTTGAACCCATGCCGTTCGTGCCCCAGCCAGATGCCGACCGCGACCGTGATCCCATTCTGCTGAGCCTCATCCAACACCCGCTCCAACTTGTCCGCCCCCCACGTGCGCACCGAGTTGCCTCCCGCCGCCGCCAGGGCCTTCAGCGACCCGTCGCCTCCCGCACCGCGAATGAAGTACGGCTGCCCGCCACGTTCGAGTCGAAAGCCGTCGGCCGTGGTGACGACTCGCGTGACGACCGCCGTTCGCCTGGGCGGTGCCACCGACTCAGTCTGCCCGCACGCGGCATGCGGTCGCAGGCTCGAAATGGATGTGCAGAACGCGAGGCCGATCGCGAGGATCGGCCTCTTGGAAACAATGCAAATGGTCGGCATGAGGAACCTCGCGGAATTCAGGTCGGAATGAAACACACCCTTGCGGCATCAGGACGACGCGGGAAACTTCCAGATCCGCAAGGCGTTTTTGCCCAGCATCAGTTCGCGATCCGCGGCGCTGTAGAAGTCGCAGTACTTGTCCACGAATTCGAGTTCTTTATCCATCGGCAACTCCCAGCGGGGACGCGGATACCCGGTACCCCACACCAGTTGCCTGCCGCCGAACTCGTCGTAGATCGCCTTGTAGAACGGCCAGGTGTCCTCGTACGGGTAGCGTTTGATCTCCGACATTTCGTACGGTTCGGAGTTGCTGATCCACACTTGGGGAAATCGTTTCAGCAGGAACATCTTGCGAAACTCGGGCCAGCAGTCCGGCGACTTCAAGTCGGGTTTGCCCGCATGGTCCACGACGATCTTCACGCCGGGGAAGCGACCGGCCATGTCGGCGAGCATCGGCATTTGATGCGGTGCGATGTAGAAGTTGAACACGGCTTCCAACTTCTCCGCTTCGCGCCACAGCGGGTAATGCTCCTTCGAATTCAACCATGTCGATTTGGGATGATAGATCGGGCTGAATCGCATCCCCTGAAATCCGTGCTCCTTGACCCAGTAGCGGAGCTTTTCGACGATTTTGGGATCTTCCGGTTCGAGCAGACCATGCGCGACAAAAAGTTTCGGGTAGCTCTTCAGGCTGTGGGCGATGTACGAGTTATCCCAGCCGAAGTAGCGCGGGTTGATCAGCACCGCGTAGCGCAGACCGAAGTCACGCATTTGTTCGACCTGGTTCTCGATCGGCGCGGCGACTTCCACTTTCAAATTCCGCCCGCTCTCCGGGTGATTGAAGGGGAACTTCGGGTCGAGCGTCCAGACCTCCAGGTGCGTGTCGATCAGCAGCCGTTTCTGCGGAGCCGCTGTGGCCGTGGCCGTAGCCAACGTGGCGAGACCACCGATGAGCAATTCGCGACGGTTGAGAAGTGTCGGCGTGTCCATTTCAGTCTCCGGTTTCCAAAAGGTCATTGAGGCGACGTCGCTGTGCGGTTTGGTTTCGACCATTGGATTCGTCCCAACCAAACCGTGCCATCCGCTCCCTTGGGGTGTGGTTTGGCACTCCGGATGTACTCTGCGTCGGTGACCCACGATTCTTGTGGAGTGATCGCAGCCGCGCCAAAGTTTCCCAACATCACGCCTCGCTCCGGCAACAGAATCTGCTCGGTTTGGCGGATGACTTGCAACGTTTTCGGGTTGACCTGCGCGACGAAGATCGGAGCGCGGTTGCGCGCGATGTGGTCATTGTTGGCTCCGCGCCGCGTGTACGTCAGGAACAGCCCCTCGCTGTGTGTCAGCCAGTGGGCTTGCGTGTTGTAGCTTCCCAAATCCTGACCGTTATCAAACGTCCAGGGTTTTGGCGGCGCGAAATGCAAACCGTCCGGGCTGGTCGTGACGTACGCGCCGGCATCGTGGCGAAGCGTCAGATAAAACGTCTCGCCAAAAAACGCCAACGACGGTTCGAAGAGTCCGCGTCCGCCTTGCTTCGCCAGTTCATCGCCGTGGGCAAGATACTTGAGGTCTCGCCCGTCGAACGAGCAATGCAGCACGGTAGTCTGATAATCCGATCCGCTGCGCCCCTT
Organism: Planctomycetales bacterium; assembly: GCA_016235885.1. Lineage (GTDB taxonomy): Bacteria > Planctomycetota > Planctomycetia > Planctomycetales > Planctomycetaceae > JACRIH01. The sequence continues at coordinate 4,693 of JACRIH010000577.1, forward strand.
GAAATACATCGGAATCAGCAGCGTCCCATCGTGTCGGACGAGCCATTGCACGCAACCGGGAGCGACGAGAAAAAACTTCCCGCCCGTCTCGGGTGTGTCCAGAACTTTCCACGTCGTCCACTGGTTGGTCCGCGGGTCGAATGTGGCGTAGGCA
>JACRIH010000578.1 GCA_016235885.1 Planctomycetales bacterium
AAAGTACAGTCGCCCGTCTGGTCCCCAGCAGAGACCGTGCAGATCATGCCCAAGGAACGCCGCGTTGACGCCGAACCCATGCAGCAGCGCCTCACGCTGATCCGCCTTCCCGTCGCCGTTTGTGTCGCGCAGCCGCCACAGTTTTGGGATGCACGTGAGATACACGTCCCCCTCGCGAGCGATCAGCCCGGCTGCGAGTCCGTCGAGCGGATTGTTGAAGCCATCGGCAAACACCGTCGAGCGGTCGGCCTTCCCGTCGCCGTCGCGATCTTCCAGCAGCCGCACCTGGTCGGACCATTTCGAAAACCAATCCATGCCGCCGTCGAACTTGTTGGCAAACTTGCGAAACATCGCCAGCCGATCATCCACCGTTTTGATTTGCAGATCGTCGTCGAGCAGAAACGGCCGAGTACGGTTTTCCTCGGTCCCTCGATTGAACCGGTATTCCTCCGCGACAAACACCCGGCCTCGTTCGTCGAGACAGATCGCCACGGGCGATGCCAATTGCGGCTCGGCGGCGAAGAGTTCGACCTTCATCCCCGCCGGCACACGAAACGCCGCCATCGCCTTCATCGCCGCTGCCGTGCCATCGGGGAGCGGCGGGTCGGCAGCGAGTGCGGCAATTGGAAACAAGGACGCGATCAGTATCACCAGACAACGCGACCGGTGACGTGACGAGAGCGAGTGATGAGGCATGGCAACACAGGTTTTGAACAGTAGGCAACGAAGGAGACAAGTGGAAGTCGGTGGGACATGGCTGGAAGCCCGCAACTCAAAACAACTGACGGGAGGAACACTAATCTTCGCTGATCCACGCTATTCGACTGGCGTGGTTTGATGGATCGCCACCATCCCTGCTGAAACTTGCAATTCCAGAATGAGGTCTCACGCAGAGGCGCAGGGGTCGCAGAGTTTGAAGAGTACGGAAGTCGAGTTTCCTCTGCGACCTCCGCGCCTCTGCGTGAAATGCCCGTCTTTCAACGCGCCTGCCGGAGTGCCGGTTTCATCAGCGTTGATTAGCGCAGATTAGTGTTCCCTCCTGACAATTCATGGGTTGCGAGTGCGAGTCATTCGCTGGAAAAACGGCACCAGCCACAGTGGTGGGCACAGTAACAACAAGCCGTAACGAAAATTCCAAGCCATCATCTGTTCCACAAACAGCAAGTACAAGGCGGCGAAGAGCAGCCCGAGGGAGAGTGTCGCGTTGCGGTTTGTGGAGGAATAGGGTTTAGCGCCAGTGGGTGAAGCGGCGTCGCCACCGGCGCGGTAGTTGAAGTCGATCCCTGCGAAAAGTCCTTTCGCGAGGTCGTCGCGGGTCAGCTTGTCGAGGTCGCTTTCGCGCGGATCAGGGTTCACGGCGAAGAGTTCGCTCCGGCCGAGCGGGTGGCCGAGTTGGACGCTGTACACGCCGGCGCGGTCGGTGGCGTCGTACGTGAACTGGCTCTGCGCGGTACCGGTGACGGAGAACATTTTTCCCGGCTGCGATTGCCCGTCGGGACGAGTCACCATGACTTCGACGTCGGCTCCGCCGGTCGGGTACGCCTGCGACAACGGTTCGCCGACCAGGCGCTGTCGCTCGCTGAATCGGCCCGCGCTGGCAAACAAGACCAATTCTTGAACGACCGGAACGAAGCTCGGCGAAATCGGCCAGTTGCCCCAGCGCGGGTCGACCGTGGTTGTGACGAGCACCGACTGACCGCGCCCGACCGGTTGCGTGACGATGGCTGGATCACTCGCAGCGAATGCCAGCGCCACGCGGGCGGTGCTGTTCGCGGCCAGTTCAGCACGCATGTAGTTGATCGTCCGCGCGGTCAAAAGGCCGGTGTTCGGGTTGCCGCGAAACGGTTTCACGAGGTCGTGCTGGTAGTCGAGCGGATCGAAACCGAACGGTTGCGGCGTTTCATCGTCGCTGGTTTTGCGGGCGACCAATCGCGCGGGGAGCAATCCCTGTCCGTCGCGAAACAGCACGCGGTTGTAGACGTCGGGCTGGACGTTTTCGCCGAGACACCACACGACTCCGCCCCCCAATTTGACGTACGCGTCGAGTTGTTCCGCTTCGCGTTCGGTCACCAGCCCAACGTCGCAGACGAACACGCAATCGAACCGCGACAGATCGATGTTCGGCAGGTCGGCTTCGGCGATGATCTGCGGTTCGATCAACGATTCGGCCGCGCGCGTCGCGACGTGGCTGGGGGCGAGGGCGATTTCAAGGAAATCGGTCGCGCGGCCAAACGGACCGTCACCGGTGTGACCGTTCACACACAGCACGTGCAAGCGCTCGCGCACGGGCAGCACGAGCCAGCGCGAATTGTCCGCCGCGAGGCTGTCGTCATCGAGTCGCACCTGCACGCGATGTTCGCCGCCGGACGAGAAATCGACACGGAACGATTCGACCACGTCCGCATCCGGCGGCAGCGTGACCGACCGCTGCTCGCGCACACGGCCATCGACGAGCAGTTCGATCGTCCGCTGGTCGGCTCGCGTGGACGAAAAGTTTCGCAATCCAACCTGTATCCGCGCCGGACGAGCCACGCTGACGAACGGTTCTCCGGCCGCGAGACCGATCTGCGTCACCGCCGCGTTCGGCGCGACGGCCGATCCGACGTCGATCAGGTGCAGGTCCGCGCGATCCGCGAGATGCAACAACGTCGACCGCAGCGCGGCCTGTTCGGCGTCGGTGTCGCCCGCCCACGAGCTGCGTTGGAAATCGCTGACGATGTGGATCTCTTTGCGTTTCACGTCGGCGGCCAGACCGAGCAGTTCGTCGATCTGACGCAACGTGGCCAACGCGTCGCCTCGGGCATCGGTCGGTACCAGCCGTGAGATTTCCTCGGCCACCGCCGCCGATTGGAAACTCGGGCTTTTCACGATCACCTGCGGACCGATCGCCGTCAGCCGTACGACCTGGAATACGTCTCCCGGTTTCGACGCCGCGACCATGTCGCGCGCGATCTGTTTCGCACGGTCGAACAGCGACGTTTCGGCTGGTTGGTGCGACATGCTGAGCGATCCGTCCAGCACGAACACGCGATGAACCGGCTGATCCACCAGCGGCAACGCGAGCAGTCCGTCAAGAATCGGCTGGGCGAGAGCGAGCACCAGCAGGATGATGAGCAACGTGCGCACGGCCAGCAGCACGAGCTGTTCGATCCGCAGCCGGCGCGAATCCTTGCGAATGGCAGCCAGCAGAAACCGCATCGCCGCCCAGTCGGTTTCGCGGTAACGCCGCCGATGCAACAGATGAATGATGACCGGCACCGACGCCGCGGCCAAACCCCACAACAGCCACGGGGTGGCGAAGCCCAGAGCGAGCACAGGGGAAAAGCTCACGGGTTGTCAGACGGTGCGGTGAAGGCGGACGTTTCGGCTTGGCTCCAGCGCCAGCTCGCGGTGGGCTCGATCATATTGCCCGAGCCAGCACGCCGCCACTCGCGACATCACGCGAATAATTCTGGACGCACCTGGCCATCACCGGCGATCGGGAACGGGCGACCTTCCTGATTGGGGACGGTGGTGTGGGCGTCGATCCCGAGCAGATGAAACGTGGTCGCGAGAATATCCTTCGGCGACACGGGATTGTCATGCACATCGCCGCCGTCGCGCTCGGTGCTGCCGACGACCTTGCCGCGCGCTGTGCCACCGCCGGCCATCGCGATCGAATAGGCACGCGACCAGTGATGCCGGCCGGCTCCCTTCGGTTTGGAATCGATCTTCGGAGTGCGGCCGTGTTCACTGAGCCACAGGATCAGCGTGTCGTCCAGCATGCCGCGAGATTCGAGGTCCAGCAGCAACGCCGAGTACGCGCGGTCGAAGCCCGGCAGCAAATACTCCTTCAAACGCGGATAGTGATTGGCGTGCGTGTCCCAGGCGCAACCGGCGAAAATGCCGTAGCCGTCCCAGAACGCGGTGACGAATTTGCTCCCCGCTTCGACCAGCCGCCGCGCGGCCAGACACGACTGGCCAAAAAGCGTCAGACCATACCGCTCGCGGACGGCGGACGGTTCGCGCGAGATGTCGAGCGCGTCGTGAATGCGGTTGGACGTGAGCAGCGAATACGCCGTCTCGCGGTAGCGGTCGAAGTTCTCCGTCCGGGAGTTTGACGGCAGCGTACTGGATCGCGATTCCGCGTCGAGGCGTCGCCGCGCGTCATCGAATTGGCCGAGTAAGTCGCGTCGCCGGTGGAGGCGATCGGGCGAGATACCGTCGATGAGTTGGCTGGCGGCTGCGACTCGAAACCGGCCTTCGAGCGTGGTGCCGGCGTACGGGCATAGGATCTCGCGGGTTTGGTTGTCGCTGAGATTCGGCAAGCGCCGGGTGCCGGGACCGTCGAATTCAGTCCAGAACGGATCGTACGCCTGACCGAGCCACGAGGCATACGGTCCGGCGAGCGGCACGAGGTCGGTCTTCACGTTGAGCAGCCACGGCAGGCCGATGTTGCGCGGGATGGACGGAGACAGTTCGCGCGACGAACTCCCTCTCCCTTCGGGAGAGGGCTGGGGTGAGGGAGCGTTGCCATCAGATGACGTGCCGCTTGCCCTCACCCCTAACCCCTCTCCCCGAGGGAGAGGGGGACCAGAGCGATTGTTACTTTGCGAATCGACGTAATCCACAATCGACCCGATGAACGGCCAGAGCTGCGGATCGCGCGGTCGGGTTTCCAGCGACGGGTTGTACGTCGGCATGCCGGTCACTGCGTAGGCGACGCCGTGGCAGGGGTAGGGGTGCGTCATCGAGCGCACGACAGTTACGCGATCCATCACCTGCGAGATCAATGGCAAGCCGTCGCCGATGTGCAAGCCGGGCACGCTGGTCGGAATCGACTTCATCTCGCCCTGAATTTCCGCCGGCGCTTCGGGTTTCGGATCGAACGTTTCGTGCTGCGGAGGCGAACCATACGGGAACAGCAGGATGCACGCCTTCGCCTTCCCGAACGCCGACGTCAGCGACGACGAGGCATCGCCACGCGCTTCCTGTAACCGCAACCAATCGGTCAGCCCCAGCCCGAACGCTCCGAGGCCGCCGACATGCAACAGGTCGCGCCGCGTCAGGCCGTCGCACAAAGTTCTTTGTGATCCGAGGAGTCTCAGCATGGTGTGATCCGTCGAACTCTACAAGAGGATGTCGAACGCTCCGGTGCAGGCGCTCGTTAGACACCGGGTTGCAGTTCGGCGCGGATGTCCATCAGGATTCGGCCGAGCATATTCTTTCCTGTTCCGTCGCCACCATCACCCCAATCGGAGTCTTTCTCCGTACGGCAGACAATCAGGCGAGATTGTGTTGTTGTTTTCGTTTCGCGATCAGCGGCCACCGAGTTCGCTCCGATTTACCTTCCGTCCTGCACTAATGACTTCAATATCTTCTTTGCGAGCAGCTCACTTACTTCGCGATGCCTCGGCACGGGCTCTGATTTTCCGCTCTCTGGGTTATGATAGATGTCGTGCTTGGCACCGTTGCGTAATAGGACACATCCAGCACGTTCGAGTTCAGCGACCAAATCACGGCGTTTCATGCGACCTCGAGCTCTTCGACTTTCTTGATGCCTGGAATATCTTCTGCGGAGAACATTTCGTAGAGGTCGCGCAGGTGCTCCTTGAGATCGTCCAAGTTATCACCTTGCGTCCAGTGATCGGGGTGAGAATTCAAATAGCCCAAATACCTGCCGTCAGGTTCCTTCCAGTATGTAAACTTGGTTTTCATGAGTTGCGAACCTTCACTTTTGGGTGCTGAATGCGAGCCGATGTTGTGGCAGCATCGAACGGCGGTTGACCAACGAAGGCACGACAGACATTCGAGCGGGAGTCTGTATTGGTCTGGGTTGGATTCGTCCAACGCTGCAGTTCACTTCATTGGCTTCCCATCGATCGACTTGCCGTTTGTCGTGAGGATCTGGACTTCGTGCGCCTTGTGTTTGCCAGTGTACGTCCAGACGATTTTCTTGTCTGGGGTCACTTCAAAAATCTTGATCGGCCGTTGCGAATGATAGCTGGCGATCACGGTGTTGCCGTTGGGGAGCCGCTGGCCGCCACACGGGTCGTCGAATGGTTTCTCGTTCGGAAAATCGTCGTTGCCGACTTTCCAGACCACCTTGCCGGTCGCGTCCATTTCGACCGTCTTGTTGCCATTCGTGAGGTTGACCAGCGTGTGTCCGTTCGCCAGACGAATGGCCGTGAACGGCCAGTTCTTGGCGGCCCGGCCGCCGAGTTCCGGGAGGTCCGTTTTGAATTCCTTCACGACTTCACCGGTCGGCGAATACTCCTTGACCTTGAACGCGAGCAGATGCGGGACGAGGTAGTTGCCGCCGGGCAGCTTGCGGGCCATCCGCGTTTGCATGTGCCCGTCGTCGGTTTCGGGCTGGAGCGGGAAATCGACGGCGACCCTGCCGTCCGCGGCGACTTCGATCAGTCGCGGCTTCGGACCGAGTTCGGTGATCAACGTGCGGCCGTTGTCGAGACGTTCCACCGTGCCGATTTCCTTGTTCTCAGCCGACTTGACGTATTTGAAGACGACTTGCTTGTCGCGGGTGAACTCCTTGACTTCGTCGCTCCACGCGATCAGCACGTTGCCGTTCGGCAGGACGAACCCATCGCGAGCCGAGGCCCGGCCGGAGTCCCACGATTCCTTGCCGTCTTCGTCGATGATCCCTGTGAACGTCGGACCGGCGATGAAAAACGAATGCCGAATCTCTTCGGCATCCAGCGTCGCGGGGCAGAGCAGAAAGAGCAGCAGCGCGAGTCGTCGCATGGTGTTGTTCCTGTCATCTCAAGTTTGCTGTAGCCGAAGTCGTGAGACTTCGGGTGTCGGGCGAGCGCTTTCCGAACTCTCACGAGTTCGGCTACGTCCCCCGTCATCTCGTCCGATTTACTTTTTCTTCTCCGCCTTCTCACCCGCCTTCGCTTTCGACAGCCCCTTGGTGTACGCCTCACCCAACTCGCGATATTCCGGCGGAAGAGTCAGGCGGCGGGTTTCGTTTTGTTGCGTGCGGCGTTGACGCTTCGCGTCCCCTTCGCGGCGGAATGTGGACGAATTCACCGTCAGGCTCTTCAACAGTTCTTCGAACTGCTTCTGACGGGCTTCGGCTTCGGGGGACGTGGTGTCGCGCGGCGCGTTCAGTTGCTGTTCGAGACGCTTCGCGAATTTCTCGGCGTCTTCCTTCGTCCAACCGAGCTCGTCGAGCAACTGCTGATCGACGTCGCCACGTTCGAGTTGTTCCTTGAGGCGCTGGAGCACGAGGTTGGTCGCCTTGCGCGCGTAGTCGAGGTTGGCCTGCTCGGCGATTTTGGGATCTTCGGGTTGATCCGGTGTGGAACTGGTGGCATCCGCGTCGTTTGGTTTCTGACCTTCACCCGGCTTCTTTCCGGGCTGGCCCGGTGGAGATGCATCGCCGGACGCGCCGCCGCCGACTTTCCCGCCAGCCGATTCACCAGGCTTCCCCGGTTTGGCATTCGGGTCGGACGATTTTTGATCGGACTTGGAACTCGCACCGTCTGACGGCTCGGATTTCCCACCCGGTTTCCCCGGCTGACCGGATTTCGATTTCGCCGACTTGCCGGGTTTCGAATCGTCCGACGGCTTGGCATCGGCGTCATCTTTGCCCGGCTCGCCGGATTCTCCCTCACCGGGCTTTGGTTTGGACGCCGAGGGTTTGCCGGGCTGATCGGATTTCTTCGCGCTCGGATCGCCGGCATCGTCGGACGGCTGGCCGTCGTCGCTCGGTTTCTTTTGCGAACCCTGACCTTTTTCCGAGCCGGGTTGGCCGGTCTTTTTTGACGCGGGATCGGTGTCGCCCGGTTGCTCGGACTTGTCACCCTTGCCGGTTTTGTCATCCCCTTTTGAACCCTGATCCGCCTTCTTGCTGGCTCCTTGTTCGCCTCCCTCGCTCTTCGGCGATTTCTGATCCTTGCGGCCTTTGCCTTTCAGATCGTCGTTGCGATCGTCGGGAGTTTTCCCCGGTTTCTCACTGCGATCTTCGGGCTTCACCGCGGGATCATTCGACGGCTTGTCGTCGAGTGGTGGATCGCCGGGCTTGGCCGTTTTTTGTTCGGTCTTGCGATCGGATGGTTTCCCCTGCCCCGGCTTCTGCTTGTCGGTTTTCGAATTCGCGTCGCCTGGTTTCTGGTCGGCGGGATCATCGGGCGGTTTGCCGTCGTCGCCCGGTTTCTTTTCCGCACCGGGATCTTTCTTTTGTGCTCCGGGTTGGCCGGCTTTTTTCGATGCGGGATCGGATTCGCCCGGCTTGCTCGGTGGCGACTTGCCGGGATCATCGGATTTCTTCGCGCCCGGATCGGCGGGATCATCGGACGGCTGACCGTCATCACCCGGTTTCTTTTCCGCACCGGGGTCTTTCTTTTGTGCTCCGGGCTGGCCGGGTTTTTTCGCTGCGGGATCAGATTCGCCCGGCTTGTTCGGCGGCGATTTGCCCGGGTCATCGGATTTTTTCGCGCCCGGATCGGCGGGACCATCGGACGGCTGACCGTCATCGCCCGGTTTCTTTTCCGCACCGGGGTCTTTCTTTTGTGCTCCGGGCTGGCCGGGCTTTTTCGATGCCGGATCAGATTCGCCCGGCTTGCTCGGTGGAGACTTACCCGGGTCATCGGATTTCTTCTCGCCCGGATCAGCCGAATCATCGGACGGCTGACCGTCTTCGCCCGGTTTCTTCTCCGCACCGGGGTCTTTCTTTTGTGCTCCGGGTTGTCCGGGCTTTTTCGATGCCGGATCAGATTCGCCCGGCTTGCTCGGCGGCGATTTGCCCGGGTCATCAGATTTCTTCGCGCCCGGATCGGCGGGATCTTCTGACGGCTGGCCGTCGTCGCCCGGTTTCTTTTCCGCACCGGGATCTTTCTTTTGCGCTCCGGGTTGACCGGGCTTCTTCGATGCGGGGTTAGACTCGCCAGGTTTCCCCTTCTGATCGCCGGCTTGTTCGTTTTCCTTATTCGCCTCGTCCTTCTGCGCTTCCTCCCGCTCGCGTTGCTTGTTGATAAACTTTTCGAGAGCCGTATCGTCGTCGGCTTTCTTTTGAGGCGTTCCGTCCTTGTTGCCGCGTTCGTTCTTTGGATCAGACTTCGATCCGCCGCCGGTTCCTTGCTGGTCGCCTTCGTTCGGCTTCGCGTCGTCACCGTCTCGCGGTTTTTCGTTGTCTTTCCGTTCGGCGGGCTCGTCGGCCTTTGGATCGCCGTTCGGTTGCTTTGGCGGCGGGTTGTCGCGCGGAGGTTTTTCTGCGTCGTCGCCCGGCATCGGCTGACGATCCGGTTTCTTCGGGTCGTCAGCGCTGGTGAGTTGGTCTTGCTGCCTTTCCTTTTCCTTGGCAAGTTGCTGTTTGGCTTCGTCGGGCGTGACGGGATCGACGATCTTGATGATCTGCTTCGGGGTGCGCTTGCTGTTCGGCGACGGCTTGCGGTTGTCGGTTGCTTCGAGCCAGTATTGGATCAGGTCGCCCGATTTCAGATTCAGCGGTGCGAGGGCAAAGTCGTAGCTGCCGCGCACCGACTGTCGCGGTTCCGCGTCATCGAGCAGATGTTCGGGCGGCACGAGCAGCGGCTGTCCGTCCTTTTCGGCGTGCAGGGTGACCCAGCGCAACAGGAAGTCGGGGTCGGTCGCCTGATACAGCAGCGGCACCGTGCCGTTGGCGGGCATTTTGATATCGCCCGTCGGAGACAGCAGCGCGACTTCGGGTGGCTGGTCGGGGCGGATCTTGATTGTGTACAGAGTCGGTTCGGGGTCGGACTGGCCGTCGGGGGTCGTGCAGTCGATGCGGAGGAATTTTGGATACGTGCCGTCCGCTCGGAACGCGAGTTTCCATTTCGCGGTGAGTTGCGTGCCGTCGGTGATCGTGACCGATTCCGTTTCGGCCCGGGCCGGTCGCTGCTCAGTGTCGCTGAATTCGATCTTGGCCGACTTGAGCGGCATGTTGGCCGTGGCCGTGAGGGTGACTTCGGTCCCCTCCCAGCCGTCGATGTGACCGCCCGAGGCCAGTTTGTTTTCGAGTCGCATGTACGCGGGGTGCACGTAGGCGACGCTGTCCACTTTGACCGACGGCGGTTGCACGACGTCGATCCGGAACTCGGGAGAACGCGCATCGCCGGCGACGACGCGGTACGTCAGGTTCTGGAGCACGCCGCGACCGTTTTCTCCGGAGATCACGCCTCGAAACCGCGGCAGTCCTTCGTCGATGCGTCGCATTTCGACCGGTTGGTCGACGTCCTGCCGGTCGGCGGTGGTGTAGAGAATTCGCACTTCATCCGGCACCTGGCCGCGGATGTCGGCTTCGACGGTGAGCTGTGTCCGCGCGGGGACGCTCTCATCACCTGGAGTGACATCCGAAATCACGGTTTGCGTGGCGACGTGCGTGGATGTCATCGGCAGCAGCGCCCGCTTCATCGACGTGAGGACGTCCTTCGGCGAGAACACGGTGTAGCCGCAGGCGACGACGACCACACCCAGCAGCACGTAGGCCGCACGCAACAGCGGCCGGCGATCAACCGCCTGTTCCACGTCCACCTTTTGCAATTCGACGGCGGCCCGTTTCTCCATGGCTTTGGCCACGGCTGGTGACGCCGCGACGCCCGCTTGCTGGAGGTCGACGTAGTTGAGCAGATTGCCCTTTAAATGTGTGTCAGCGGATTCGATCGCCTTGGCCGCGTACAGCGCACTGATTTGATGCGACCACGGCAGGATGACTTTCCACACCAGCACGCCGAGCGTCACTCCCATCACGACAAAGAGCATGAGCACGCGGGGCACGAAGCTGAAGCCACCGTCGATCAGCCAGTGATCGGCGATCACAAATGCCAGCAGATACCCCACGTCGAGCGTGGCCAGCCAGCCGAGCGTCGTGAACAGCTCGGTGGACTTGATGTTCTGCCGCGTCTTGTTCAGGTGGAAATCGACGTAGTCGTCGAAGTCAACGTAGGGTTGGGTGGACATGGGAGGAGGTCAATTGTCAGAGTAGTCCGGACCCCTTGGTCCGGACGGAGCAAAAACAAATCTCGTCCGGACCAAGGGGTCCGGACTACGGTCAGTCAAGACACGCGATCGTGACGTTGTACCAATTCTGTCGGGAGGTTGGCGATTTGATGGTTCTCAATCAATGGAGATCAGAGACAATCGCCCCTCACCCCCGGCCCCTCTCCCCCTGCGGGGGCGAGGGGAGTTTTCGTTGTCATTGTAGCATCGAGTACAGGACCACGTTCACCGCGATGCGGACGGCGTCTTCGTGCAGGTAGCCGGGGCAGGCGACGGACGATTGGCGTTCGAGGGCGCAACTGATGTCGTACTTACTGTAGATCACGACGAAGCGGCCGTCGATTTCGATTCCTTCGAGGTACGGTTCGACCTGTCGCACGGCGACGCGCAGCGGTTCGCCGGGGTTGTTGACTTCGAATTCGCGGCGCTGGACTTGTTTGAGGTTGTAGCCGCCGTGTTTGGACAGGAGGAACAGGCCGTGGTCCGGCGGGAT
>JACRIH010000579.1 GCA_016235885.1 Planctomycetales bacterium
CAGCTTCTTCCAGATCGGCACCGGAGGTGCTTCCGCGAGCGAGTTCCAACCGTGTTGTTCTCGTCGACGGGCGACTTCCTCGCCAGACAGTCCACGCGTCACATCCGCCGCCAGCTCCCGGGCCACGTCGTCACTGGACAGGGCATACCAAGCTCGCGATTCAGACATTCGGCACCTCCGTTTGGTCGGAAAGGAGAGGCCATGATGCGTCCTGACCATCTTGGAATCAAGCCGGCCCACTCTTCGCTGTCACTCGCCATCCGGCGCCAGAGACAGCGCCTGCATTCCGATCCACATCGCCTGTTCTTCGACACCCACTCCAAGCTGCGGGATCGGCAACGCCAGATCGGTGCAGCGTTGCAGCACGTGCGACTTGAGTTGCGAGCGAATCGACTGAAACTGCGTTCTCGACAACTCCTCGATCAGCAGCGGCAACGCGCGAAAACCGCACGATTGCAACTCGGCCTCCTGCTTGCCGATCTTTACGAACTGCCGCAACTCATGATCGGCGGGCAGTTTATTTAGCACGGTGAATATCTCACCGCGCCCGATCTGCATCGCCGCTTCATGCAAGACCTCGCGGAATACCTCGCGGTAGCCCGCGAGGTATTTCTCGTCGAGTTCGCTCGCCAGCAGATCCAGTCCCACGGGCAACGAAGCCAGCCGATCCATCACCGTGTGCATGAAGTCTCCCGTCAACACGAATCCGTGTTGCGGAGCGATTGTTTCCACCGGGGGATCGAGGACTTTGATCTGACGGACCGCGTATTCCACCGCCGCACGGGTCGGCATGTAAATCTGGTGGAACTGCGCGATCCCGGCCCAATCTTCTTCCGAACCGAGAAGCTGGACGCGACCGGGTTGATTCAACCCGCCAAACAGATCCCCCGAGAACAGGATGCGGGTTTCGAGGTCGTAGTACGCCACGGCTCCACGAAAATGGCAGAACGGAGTCGGGACGAGTTGGATGCGATGCCCGTCCGGCAGCCGCATCAAGTTCTGTTTCACCTTGCCGGTGAAATACAACTTCTTCGGGTTCGCGTTCAGATGCCGCACCAGCCGCCAGACGTCTTCGGAAACAACTCCGACCAAGTTCGGATTCTCCTGCGCCAAGAATCGCAGATTGGCGACGACATCGGGGTCCTGATGGTTCAGGCTGAACATGTGGATGTCGCGCAGGCTGCCGACGTGTCGCAACAGGTTCTCCTTGACCACCGGGTAATCGAGTTCCGATCCCGGATCGACACACCAGTGCGTTTTCTGGCTGCCGTTCTGAAACGTCCGCAGATACGTGTTGCACTGCAAGATGCTCTCGGGGTTTCGGCGTCCGACGAGGAAACACCCTTCCACAACCTGTGACGGTTCAATGTTCGGCTGACTCATGACTTGGCTCCTGGTGGACACGGCCCCGAATTGCCAATTGGCAATCCGCCCACTGCTTGCAGTCGCCGTGCCAGAAACTGGTCGCGCCCCGCACACCAACCCGAAGTGTAAACGAGGGACCGTGGCCATCGATTTGCCAGCGTCAAAGGCTTCGTCCATCGCCTGCGCGTCGAGTTGGTGAAGGCCCTCGTTCCCGCAGCCTTTTACGAGCGTGTGCCTAATCGCCCGGTCGCCCAACTTGGCGTGCGATCCCGCCCGGTTTACGCGGCCACTTCGCTCCGGAACCGGGCGATGTCCTCCGCGTGTCCCATGACGATCGCGGTGTCCCCGACCTGAAAGGTGTACGCCGCATCCGGATTGAACATCATCGTGCCATCGCCCTGCTTGACCGCGACGATCAGCAAGCGGTGCCGACGCTTGGCCTCGGTCGCTTCGACCGTTGTCCCCGCGAGCTTCCCGCGTTCGACGACCGTGACCTCGTCGAGCTGATAGTCCTGCTCGACAAGGTCCGCCGTGGACGGGCGCGTGATCAGTCGTTCGACCTGCCGCGCACCAATCACCGCGGGGAGCACGACTTTGTTGGCTCCGGCTTGAAGCAGTTTCTTTTCCGTCGTGCGATGCTCGGCGCGGGCGATGATCGACAACTGCGGGTTCAGATTGCGAGCGGTCAACGTGATGAACACGTTGGCGGCGTCGCTGGGCAACACTGACACGAGCGTCTTCGCCCGCTTGATGCCCGCCTCCAACAGCACCGCATCCTCGGTGGCATCGCCGTTGAGGAACAGGTACTGCCGGCTTTCGGCATCTTCAAATTTGTCTGGATCGCTGTCGATGACAACGAACTGCTGGCCGCGCTGATGCAGGTCCGCGACCAAGATCTGTCCAATCCGACCGAATCCGCACACGACGACATGTTGATTCAGTTCCTCAATGCCGCGGCTCGTTCGACGACGTTGCAGCACGCGCGCCAATTCTCCTTCGAGTACCATCTGGATCAATCCTCCTCCCACATACGCCGCGGATGTCATGCCCAGCAGGATGACGGCCATCGTCAGCACCTGCACCTCCGGCGAAGCGTCGCTGCGCTCGCCGTACCCCACACTGGAGATCGTGATCACGACCATCCATGCCGCCTCGATCCACCCATATCCCCCGACAACTCGAAACCCCAGGACTGAAATGACAAACACCATCGCCAAGATGAACAGCCCCCGCCGCAATCGTTCCAGCGGATCGCGGCCGGAGCGGGGACTTTTCGATCGTACGGCGTCAGCGTACGCTTTGCTTCCCGGCGAATTTGCGAGAATCGGGTGGCCCACATTCAGCCCCCCCACCCGTACACCATCGCCAGAGATGCGACGATCATCCCGATGACCAGCCAGGCGTCCGGTTCGATGAATCGAGATCGCGTGGGGGATTGATAGAGCTGCCCCATCAGCACCACCGACGTGCAAACTGTCACTGTGAAGCACGAGATCAAATGCGATGGCGAAACGGCGGAAAACAATGAGCCGGGATGCAAGGCATCCAGCGGCGCGAACAGGATCATGTTGAAGGCATTGCTGCCGAAGACATTTCCAATCGCCAGATCGTGAGCTCCCATGCGCAACGCAGCAATCGACGAAACGAGTTCCGGTAGCGATGTGCTGAGGGCGACAAAAGTGGTTCCGACAAACGTACTGCCCAATCCCGAAAGCTCGGCAAGCTGCCCGGCGGCTTCGGCCAGGTAGGGGCCGGACACGAGGATCGCAACGGCCGCCAGTCCGAAACCAACGATCGCCTTTCGCAACGACGGCTGGTGTGGTGGCAATGACTTACCCGCGGCCGCTTCAACTGCGGCACGTGTCGAAATCCGCTGATCGAGAAACACGAGCCGAATCCCCAAGACGTATCCGGCGACGATCACCCAAATCCCCACGTTGATCCCGCCGAACACCCAGCCGGCCGTCTGCTTTGCGGTCAGAATCGACAGGCCGACTGCGGCCGTCAGGGCGATGCTCACGGTCCCCGACAGGGCATGACCGGCTGCTTCGCGGGATAACATTCGTCCGCGTGAGTTGTTACTGAGATCGAGGACAGCGAGGATCAATAGGTTCGCCAGACTGCTTCCCAACAAATCACCCACGGCCAAGTCTGGCAAACCCAATCGTACGGCGCTGATGTCCACGGTTAGTTCAGGAAGCGACGTGGCCGCGGCCAACAACACGCTTCCCACAACCAGCCGTCCGAGGCCAGTGACTTCGGCAATGGCATCCGCACAACGAGTCAGAATGCTGCCAGCGATCACAATCACCGTGGCGCAAATGAGAAACTGGATGATGGCGACGAGCATGCGATTGACCCTAATGATCCAGAAACACCGGGAGAGCAACGGTGCGGAGGATAGTGCGGGTCACTGATCCAAACAAGAATTCGGAGATCGTGGGCTTGCCGTACGCGCCCATCACCAGCATCCGCGCGGAGTGTCTGGCCACACAATCCAAGATATGATCCGCCGGCGCATCCCTGAGCAACTCGCCATGCGGTGTCGCCGCCCGGTCGTGCTTCTGGAGATACTCGACCGCGACAGATGCCATTCGCTTTGCAACCTGGAGTTCCTTGTGAGTAGACACGACATGGATGGGTGCCCGACATTCCAACCCGGAGGCTACGAATGCCTCGAGCGCACGGGCCGCCTGAACGCTGCCATCGTAGGCCACGACAATCGATGATCCATTCGTCGCCAGCGCCGGGACGACAATCACCGGACGCGGGCAATGTTTGAGGATTCCTGCCAGCGGCGACGTCCCGTCGAGATTCCCGCCCGTCTCAGTTTCGGTTGTGTGACCGGTCAGCAGAATGTCGAACCTTTGGACGGCGCTGGCCAGACCGCAGTACAAGTCGTCCTCGGTGCAGATCGTCTCAGCCGAAATTCTCGCAGAATCGCAAGTATGTTGAAAACTCGCGAGGCATTCAGCGATTTGTTCCCGCCTGCGAGTCAGCAGAGTTTCATCGCGGTTCGTTTTGTACGCGGCTCCCCCCAGCGGAACCGCTTCGGGTGGAATCACACGGTCGCGATCCAACACCGAAATGCCGGCCAGATGCCAACCGTGACGATTTGCGAGGTCCACTGCGCATTGCACGACGACCTCATCTCGAAGGTCTGGTTTGAGAGCGACGAGAGCTGAACGAAACATGCGGGTTCCCTCACAAGGTGGAAGCGGCCTCGCGGATGCACAGATAGAACACAGAGCGGGTCTAGGATTGGTTTGCGCAGGCAGATTGTAAATTGCCCGCCGAGAAATATCTCCGCTGACAGTATCCCCGCCCGGCACGTCGCTTCACAGCTCGCGACTCCGTTCATCGTTCGACCAAACTTGCTGGCGTCTCGCGTCGCAGCAACGTGCGGATGCGGGCAAAGTCGTCGGCCAAGCCGCGCAAGATGTCGTCGAGGCTCAGCAAGCCGACCAACTTGCCAGACCGGTTGGTCACCAGAACTCGGCGGAACGGTCCGGCGGTCATGGCAATCAGAGCGTCCTCGACGGTGCTGTCGCCTGTGACTGTTTGCGGACCGGGGGTCATGATCTCCCCGACTGTCGAGCGGAATGCGTCGCGACCACGGGCCACCACTTTCACCACCACGTCCCGATCGGTGATGATCCCCACCGGGTGATGCAGTTCGTCGACAATCACCAGCGTCCCCACATTGCGGTCATTCATACGCTGTGCCGCAAGTTGTACGCTTTCGGTGGCGGTCGCCAAGTCGACTTCTCGAACACAGACTTGATCCACCAACATGGCTTGGCCTCCAGTTGAAGTTCCATGCGATTCCGGATGACTCGCTCCGGGAATTCAAGCACAGAGCATCTCGTCATTCACGCACGAACTCACCGCAACTCCCGCGCCGCGGTCGGGCGGTGTGTAACGCAGGACGTCGGATGGCTGCGCGATGCCGTCGAATTCGAAATGCGATTTACCATGTCGCACTGGTGTGCCAGGCAGGGATACGATCGTGCCCATTCGCACATGTCGGCGTGCCGCATCAATCGGCCGAATGTCCTCCGGATCGCTTGCCGGACCCTTCGCGCATCGAATGTGATGGCGGTTTTGTCCGTGGCATACGGCTTGCTGATGTCAGCTTGTCCAACAAGGAAAGGACCAATCATGAAAACTGCTCAGCTCAATGCAACCACGGTGGATCAAGCTCGGACCGAGTTGTGCCGTCACCTCGCTCGGCTGATGGTGGCCGGATCGCACAACTTTCGGATTCGCACGTTCCTGTCGGATGGCGAACCGGTACGGGGATGTCTCTACACCTACCGCAATCATGCCTGGCGAAAAGTCGAGGACGTGGATTTGTCTCAAAGCATCGTGGAGGTGCTGGACGAACAACTCGACATGCTCGTCTCGCGAGCGCACGCCGATGCATGGTCTGCCCGGCAAAAGAATTTTGCGGATCGGCGAGACGTCGACATCCGGTTTCATCGAGACGCCATCGATCCACACTTGAATGGCAACCTGGCCTCGTTCCTGCTCGGCAGCTTGTTCCTGGGTCATCACGATTCCCGGAAAGACGTGCGTCGACAGATGCGGTGGCGGTCCCGGTGACGGCGTTTTCTTGAATGGGATCGCGAATACTTCCCAACATCCGTAGTCCGGACCCCCTGGTCCGGACGAACTTTTCGACGACGTCCGCGAATGGACTCGTCCGGACCAGGGGGTCCGGACTACGTCGCCACGATTCGGGAATTCACTGCGCCAGTCTCCGAGACGGAAGTTCATGACTTTCCGTTTCAGTTCGCCAACGCAGGCGTATTCGCGTGCAGGAACCAGCGATCCAGCACGACGGATTTTGTCAGCCAGCGCGATGCCAGTAATCGAGCCGCCGCGAAATGCAGCCAGCTTGCCGGCAGCCAGTGATTGGCAGATAACCGGCCGGCCGTTCCGAACCGCCTTTGCACGCGGTTCGCGTAGGATTCGAGCCCCTGTCGAGTGTAGTCGCCCGATGACTCTCGGATGACCCGAGCCGCCATCCAGGCGGACTCAACGGCCGGGCGGATGCCTTCGCCACTTTGCGGATAGGCCAGGCCAGCGGAGTCGCCAATCAACAGCACGCGGTCGTCAACCAATTCCGATGGCGGACCTTCGTACAGCGCGTACGCATGTCCGTGAAAGCGAGCTGGCAGATCGAGCGTGACTTTTTCGCGGCGGCGCAGGAATTCGCAAAAGCCGCGCACGTGGTCTGTCAAATCGTCCGGCGTCGCGCGGCCGAGTCCAATGTTCAGCACTGGGCCTTTGCGAAAACACCAGCCGTAGCCTTGCAAGTCGTCGCAGAAAAACAATTCCGGTCGGTCTCCTTCAATCCGCACCTGCTCCGCTTGCTGTGATGGGATCTCAAATTCCACCTCTTGCGCGGTGACCACCGACACGCGCCGCGGCGCGTCGTGTCGCAACAGCCGCGAGACAGGACAAAAATGCCCGCCCGCTCCCACCAACATGGAAGTATGCCAGCGGTCATTGATGATCCATCCATCGCCGACACGCTTCAAATCCTCGATCCCCTCACCCAACTGGCACGGCACGTTGGCTCGCTGCAACAGGTAGTGATCGAACTCACAGCGGCGAATGCCGTGGCTGACCACTCGACCGTAGTCCGTGTCGATTTCCGGGCCGTCGATCAACCCGGTACGGAATCGCGTGATGGGCTGCAAGACGCGTTGTTGACGGTATTCTTCCAAGTCCAAACGCAGCAAGTCGACAACTGGCGGCGTGATCCAACCCGCACAGGTCTTGTCTCGCGGGAACTGGCGTTTGTCGAGCAGCAAGACGCTGGCGCCGGCTTCCCGCAGCCTCCACGCACACGTCGAACCTGCCGGTCCCCCTCCGACAATCAACACATCCACGTGTTGCATGATTGTGGCCTCTGTTGGAGTCCCGCCTTCAGGCGGCCGACAAACCGGCTAAAGCCGGGACTCCAACTGGTAAAGGTGCTCGCGAGTCCGGGGAATCTGGTTGTTCCGCGAATTCGAGAACACAACTTGGAAGAGTTGCATGGTGCCGGCTTCGAACGTGGCGATGGAGGCCGCCAAATACAGTCGCCACATGCGTACAAACCGCTCGCCGAACATGTCGCGGATCGTCGCGACGTGGCGGTCGAACCGGTCCAGCCAGTGCTCCACCGTGCGAGCGTAGTGCAATCGCAAGTTCTCCACGTCCAGCACCGAGAACGAACCGGCTTCGAAAATCTCCATCATCTCGGCCAGTGTGGGGACGAATGAACCGGGGAAAATCCGCCGCTCGGTCCAAGCATCCACGGGCTGACTCGAATTTCGACCGATCGTGTGGATCAATCCCAAGCCATCACTATTCAAGCTGCGCTGGATGACGTGCCCGAGTTCGCGGTAGTTCTCCGGTCCCACATGCTCCAGCATGCCGACCGAGACGAAGGCGTCAAAGCGGCCTTCGATCATACGCCAGTCGGCTTCGACGAACTCGACCTGGCGGTCCAGCCCCTCGGCCGCCGCACGCTGTCGCGCGAACGCGACCTGCTCTCGCGAGATGTTGTAGGCTTTCACCCGCACGCCGTAGTTTCTCGCCATGTGCAACGCCAGCCCGCCCCATCCACAGCCGGCCTCGACAACCGTTTGCCCCGGCGTCAACCGGAGTTTGCGGCAGACGAGGTCGAACTTGTCGCGCTGCGCCTGTTCCAGCGAGGCATCGGGCGTACGGAAATACGCACAGGTGTAGGCCAACTCCTGATCCAGCCACAGCCGATAAAAATCGTTTCCGAGATCGTAGTGGTGGTAGACGTTGTCGCGAGATCGGGCGACGGTGTTTGGTCTCGGTCGCCGCGAGATCGGTTTCGTCGGCAGAGCGGCCCACGCCTGTTCGATCGTGCGACAGAATTCGACAAGGTCACCGTCCACTTGGATTCGTCCGGCGGTGTATTCGTCGCCAAAGGTCAGGCTTGGAGACCGACACAACCGCCACAAGGTCGCTCGATCCGGCAGCGTGATGACGGCGTGCGGCGAAAGTGCGGTCGTGCGAAACTGCTCGCCATTCCACAACGTCACCACGACCGGTGGGTTGCCGGCCGATTGGAGAAGCGATCGGACCAGCCAACGATCCCACGGCCAAACTCGCGCTGTCGGTGGTGCGGAGCCTGGAAGGTGTGCGGAACCATCGAAAGTCGTTGTCCGGGAAGAACTCACTGTCTCGCAACCAGCGCCGCCGCGTGGATTGCTCGTCGCCCTGGACACAGGGGCACTGGGGAAATCTCGCATCGCAATGCCTTTCGTTACCCGAACGGCACCGGCTACCTCCTTATCGCACGGGTGTCGTTCACGATTGCCAAGTGGGACTGCTGACATAACACGAGTCACACCACGTCCGCCATCACCGAAACTCCGTGGATCATATTCTGCAGAAACTCACGCCTGAAGTTCAAGAGTGGACCTGACATTGTCTCACTCCATTGTCACGCAAGCTGCCAGACCGAACGCATGTTTTTCCGCAGTGACCGAACGTGCTGTCAGCGAACGCCGTGCCACCACTTTCGGACGCTGAATCTGCAGAAGACAGCGAGTTTCGGTGTTGATCCGCAGAACTGTGCGGGGCTGGTCGGCAATCGCTCACCGACGATGTGCGAAGACGCACGAAACGAATTGTGACGGCATGGATCAGCAATCTTGTTCGGTCGCGGTTAGTCTGCTGGTCTGGCTGAAATCGTCCGCACACGCGGCGTGCCAGCTCAATCAAAACATGGCACGTGAAATGCCGATTGGCGACGTTTGCAGTGTCGGACGCTCGACAGCCAACGTCTGACAGACCTTGCGGAATGATGAGACGCGGAATGATTCACAAGGCGGTCCCTACAGAAATCATTCTGCCCCGCATCCGTTCTGCAAACCGTTTGTTGAATCTGCGGATCCACGCCGACGAACTCATTCAGGCACAGTCGCACCTGCCCCAGACGGCCAACTTGTTGCCACTACTGCGTACGAACGAAAGTGCGCTGTAGTGTTAAATACTTCCGAGGAGTGGCAGCCATGAGTGTTCCGTCGTCGTACGTGGTCGGTTTTGAAAAGATCGGCATCGCAGACATTCCTCGCGTGGGGGGCAAGAACGCTTCGTTGGGCGAGATGTTCCGCGAACTCTCGAAGCAGGGCGTCAAGGTGCCGCCCGGTTTCGCCGTCACGGCCGAGGCGTATCGGCATTTCCTCCGCGAGACCGGCCTCGACCGCTCCATTCCCAACATGCTCGCCGGGTTGAATACCGGTGACATCGACAACCTGCGAGATCGCGGCCGGCGCATTCGCGAGGCGATGCTCGCGGCCAAGTTGCCGGTGGACCTCGAACAGGCGGTGTTGCAGGCCTACGACCGGCTGAGCGAACCGTTCGGACAACCACTCGACGTGGCGGTTCGCAGCAGCGCGACTGCTGAAGACTTGCCCGACGCCAGCTTTGCCGGACAACAAGAAACGTATCTCAACGTGCAGGGGCACCGGCTGCTGTTGGAAACCTGCAAACGCTGCTTCGCGTCGCTGTTCACGGATCGCGCAATCTCGTATCGAGTCGACAAGGGTTTCGATCACTTGAGCATCGCGTTGTCGATCGGCGTGCAGCAAATGGTCCGCTCGGATCTGGCTACTGCGGGCGTGATGTTTTCCATCGACACCGAGACCGGCTTTCGCAATGCCGTGCTCATCAATGCGGCTTACGGTCTGGGTGAAAACGTCGTTCAAGGCTCGGTCAATCCGGATGAGTTCACAGTCTTCAAGCCCACATTGTTGACGGGGCATCGGCCGATTATTCAGCGCCGGATGGGGACCAAGGAATTCAAACTGGTTTACGATGTCGGCGGCGGTCGCATGACGCGCAATGTGCCAGTCCCGCCCGAAGACCGGACGCGGTTTGCTCTCAGCGACGATGACATTCTGCAACTGGCGCGGTGGGCCTGCGTGATCGAAGACCACTACAGCCGCAAGCGAGGGACGCCCACACCCATGGACATGGAATGGGCTAAGGATGGCCGCACCGGCGAACTGTTCATCGTGCAGGCGCGGCCGGAGACGGTCCAGTCGCAGCGAACTGGCGACACGATCGAGGCGTATCAACTCAAGGAGAAAGGCAAAGTTCTCACCCGCGGCCGGAGCATCGGCGAGAAGATTGCGCACGGCCGCGTGCGCGTCATTGAATCGGCCGCGCACCTGGAACTCTTTCAGACGGGCGACGTGCTGGTGACTGACAAGACCGATCCCGATTGGGAACCGACGATGAAACGGGCCGCCGCGATCGTCACCAACCGCGGTGGCCGCACGTGTCACGCAGCGATCGTCAGCCGCGAACTCGGACTGCCCGCCGTGATCGGCACGGAGAACGGCACCGACGTGCTCACGAACGGCCAGGTCGTGACCGTTTCGTGTGCGGAAGGTGAAACGGGCTGTGTCTACGAAGGTCGCCTGCGATACGACGTCGAACGGCTTGACGTCCAGAATCTGTCGCGTCCGCGAACGCAGATCATGATGAACATCGGCAATCCCGAGGAGGCGTTTCGCCTGTCGATGCTTCCCAACGACGGCGTGGGATTGGCTCGGCTGGAATTCATCATCAACACGGCCATCACGATTCATCCCCTGGCGTTGCTCAATTACGACCGACTTCAGGACGCGCTCGTCAAATCTGAGATCGACCGCCTGACTGCCGGGTACGCCGACAAGCCGCAATTCTTTGTGGACAAACTTGCGGAAGGCGTGGGAAAGATCGCCGCGGCCTTTCACCCCAAGGACGTGATCGTCCGCCTGAGCGACTTCAAAACGAATGAATACGCCAATCTGATCGGCGGCCGCGAGTACGAGCCGCACGAGGAGAACCCGATGCTTGGCTTCCGCGGAGCGTCGCGCTATTACAGCCCGCGCTATCGCGAAGGCTTCGCCCTCGAATGCCGGGCCATGAAAAAGGTTCGCGACGAGATGGGCCTGACCAACGTCAAATTGATGATCCCGTTCTGTCGCACGGTCGAAGAGGGTCGCCGCGTGATGGCCGAGATGGAGTCCAACGGACTCCGCCGGGGCGAAGCCGGCTTGGAGGTCTACGTGATGTGCGAGATCCCGAGCAATGTGCTGCTCGCTCGCGAATTCGCCGAGGTCTTCGACGGCTTCTCGATCGGCTCGAATGATCTCACGCAACTTGTACTGGGAGTCGACCGCGACTCAGAGATCGTCGCGCCGATCTTCGACGAACGGAACACCGCCGTGACATCCATGATCGCCAGCGTGATTCGGGTGGCTCGCGATGCGGGGCGCAAGATCGGCATCTGTGGACAGGCTCCCAGCGATTACCCCGAGTTCGCCGAGTTCCTCGTCGCCCAGGGCATTCACAGTATTTCATTGAATCCCGACGCCGTGCTGAAGACGACCGTCCGCATCCTGGAACTGGAAGCCGGAACGGGTAACAGTCCGTTGAGAAGGTAGGTCGGCCCTTCCGGGCCGACGTGTTTTCGCCCGAAACGACGGCCCGGAAGGGCCGTCCTACAGATTATTCAGCGGACGGTTAAGACCACAGCCCCCACAGTTCATCCCACGCCACGCGAGGAGTCTCCCCATGAGCGCCACCGGATTGAAAGTCTTCGACACGACCCTTCAAGCCACTCACGTTTGGCTCGACGACCTGATGACCGAGTTGGGCTGGAAGGACGAACGACAGCGAGCGTACCACGCGCTCCGCGCGGTGCTGCACACTCTGCGCGACCGCCTGCCGGTGGACAATGTGGCTCATCTGGCCGCACAACTTCCAATGCTGATTCGCGGAATCTACTACGAAGGCTGGCATCCCGCTGGCACGCCTGTGCCGGAACATTCTCAGGACGAGTTCCTCGCGCACGTCACGGACGCCTTCTTGTTCGACGTCAATGCACATTCCAAAACGATCACGCAGGCGGTTTTCAAAGTTCTCGCCTGCCATGTGACTGCGGGCGAGATCGAGAAGGTGAAGCGAGCGCTCCCCGCAGGAATTCGCGACCTCTGGCCGTGATTCAAATGGCGCGCACGCCCGACGATGTCGCGATCATTCTCTGCTGATTTGCCGCGCAAAAAAAAGAGGGTCTCGATTGAGACCCCTGATTCGGCCCCGCAGGCGTGCGGATCGCAATTCCCCGATGACAGGATGCGACGCCCACTTCCCACACTCCTCTGAAGCGGCATTCGCCACGGATCAGCGAACTCCGCCCTCGGCCGCGAGGCCGCCTTCCGCATGGGTTCGTGTCACTGTCCACTCCCTCCTTCCTACGAGTAACAAGTGGTGATGCGCGGATGGCAGGTCCGCTCCTCTCATCCCTGAGTGGCCTCTCTCGCTCCTTCCATAACTTACTACGCTGGCCGTTCACGAATCGTTTGAGCATTCGAGTACCGTGGCATCACCGGCGGAAGGGGCTGTGCTGATTCGCTCACGCTGTGTCCCAAACGACCATAGTTGCGGGAGAGACGAGGGATGAGGGGCGCGGGACGAGGGACGTGGGAACGACAACGGAATCGCTTCCACACTACTTGTGTCTTCACTCGCGCCTCGCCCCTCACCCGCGGCAGGAATTGCGGAGTGTGGAATGCGATCTGCTAGTCCATGAGGAATCGTTGTCGACAAGGCACGGAGTCCATGATTGCGCTCCGAGTCGGAATGCCCGGCTGCCCTTGTTCGCTCATGGTGCGGCCTTGCCATGAATTTCCGGGGCCGAAAGGAGAGGAGTCCATGTCACCGATTGAACCCAATTCCAACAGCACGACTCGCCCGACAGACACAGCGGCCGGACATCCACCGCACGTCGGAGGGTGTTGCGTGTTTCATAACCGCGTCATCTATCACTGCCTGGCCTGCGGAAGCGTCATTCATCGTGAACCTGATGAAACGATTCCCATGTGCTGTGATCGACTGATGACCAAGGCCGCGGCCGAGACAGTGTACGACACCGACAGTGTGGCAGAGGCGAGCCCGCCTTTGCTGTAACAATCATTTCCCGACGATCACGGAAACCGAGGCGATTAGGAGACTCCCATGCAGAAGAAATCGCTGACCCTTGTGTTGCTGATGTGTGTCCTCGGAGCCGTCGCCAGCGGGTGGTCTTCGACGTCACGGACGAATGCGGATGATCAGGAGAAGAAGGCTCCGCTCAAAAAGTCCAAGGTGCTGCAGGCCTTCATGCGCGTCAAGCTGGGTCACTCGCAAGCCGTTCTCGAGGGCTTGGTCACCGAGGA
>JACRIH010000563.1 GCA_016235885.1 Planctomycetales bacterium
AACAGTTGCCGGCTGCGGACGGCGGGAACGGAAGGCGGGGATCGTTTCGGGGCCGGCAGATGACCGACTCGCCGTGCCAACTCGCACACCGTGTGTCCATCTCGCACGAGTCGGTGGCCCGGATTGGCACGCTGGATTTCAGGGAATCATTCGTTCTGACGCCGAAAAGTGTTCGGCGTCCGGATTGCGTTCGGGTTGGAATACGTTCTGCATTATCGTGGAAGTAACAATACATCGGGTGGACATCACAACTTCCGTTAAACAAGAGGAGTAGGCCATGCATGACGCCCTCGAGTTATTCTCATACGAACGACACGGCGACACGCTCGTCGTCATGCCGGTCGTGAATCTGAGCGAATTCGAATTTGCACACATCGAGCAGGAAGTCCGCTCGCTGCTGGAGTACCTTGACACGTCGCGAATCACCAACGTCGTTGTGGACTTTCAACGCACGAACTACTTTGGTTCGACAGCGATTTCCGCCCTGTTAAAACTCAGCGAGAAAGTTCATGAGAAACACGGCGCCATGGTGCTGTGCAACCTCTCTCGGGGAGAGCATGAAATTCTCGACGTCGCCAACCTCGAATCGCTGTGGAGGATTGCCGCCTCGCGCCAAGAGGCACTGGATTCGCTTCAGCCGGTGGCCGCGAAATAAGACAAACGGCAACAGATAGATTTCCAGTAGCCACGCTCGCCAGAGCGTGGGTAGCGTCATGCCCCACGCTCTGGCGAGTGTGGCTACGGCATGAAAAATTCTGCCGTTCAACTGCCGACGACGAACGCTTCCCGTTGACGCATGCGAGCGACCGCGTACTGCCGCAGAGTTGTGGTCACGGCTTCAAGCTCCCAATCCACTCGCGGATCAACTTCACCGCCGGTTCGTCCACGAGGTCCGTGGCCAGGGGCGGCATGTGGCCTTTGTCGCGGTGAGTCATGCGGTGCAGCAGGACGGATCGATCGGGGTGGCCGGGGGCGACGAGCTTCGCTTCGGGCAAGCTGAAAGTGTGGTGAACGGGTTTCACATCGAGCAGGCGAGATTTCACGAGTGGCGTGGTGAATTCCATTTCGAAGAGTGCGTTGCCGCCACCCGCTTCGACGTGGCATTGCGAGCAGTTTGCGTGCAGGTACGACCTGGCCCGAGCTTCGAGGTTTTGCGTCGCGTCGTACGGGTCTACCAACCGGCGACGGTGCTCGGGAGTGAAGGGAAGCAGCGACGTGATCACTGTCCCCGCGGCCGGACGAGCCGCCGTTTGTTTCTCGATGGCTTCGGAAACTTCTTTATCCGACATCCCTTTCGCCTGAAGTTCCTCGCGAAGGGCTGCTTTGACGTCCTCGGTCCAGTTGAAGGACTTCAGCAACCCGAGATGTTCGAGGACTCGCAGTTGGTTGTCGCGGACCCCGGCATAGTCGTGCTCCTTGTTGAACTGCACCTCGGTCAGACCGAGCACATAATTCGCGGCCCGACTGTGGCAGACCATGCATTCGGCGCGGCTCGGGTAGTGCCACTTCTGTTTGCGCAGGCCCCCCTTCGTTTGGATTTCGAATTCGCGATCGATTCCCTGCTTGGCCACGAGTGTCGCGTCGGTTTGTTCGTCGTTCCACACGTACGAGT
Source organism: Planctomycetales bacterium (assembly GCA_016235885.1). Lineage (GTDB taxonomy): Bacteria > Planctomycetota > Planctomycetia > Planctomycetales > Planctomycetaceae > JACRIH01. Next base: position 1,613 of record JACRIH010000563.1, read on the forward strand.
AGCCGACCCATTCCCCCTCTTGCTTGGTCAGAAAACGAGTCTCAATCCACCGCCGCGAGGCGGCGTTCCCTTCCTCCAGATCGAGTGCGAACGATTTGACGAGCACCGTGCCGTCCACAAGTTTCCACGCACGCGTGCGTGTGTATTCGATGACCGGTGCTGTCGGCTTGCCGTCGGAGTCGACTTTCTCGGGGAGTGCGATCCAGCGTTCCTTGTGAGCGCCGTCCGACCAGAGCGGCGCGTTGACCGAATACGGAATGAGGGCCGGATCAACGACGTGCCCCTTCACCGAACGGAACAGACCACTGTCGCTGAGCTTCGTCGGGAACTTCGATGAGTCGTCGCGCTGCGGATTCGGTTCGAGATAGTAAAACCCACCTTCCTTGCCTCCGTGATGGTCGGCGATCAACAGTTCGCCGTGCGAATCCGTTCCGAACCCAGCCACCTGCATCGTCGTGTCAGTCAGTTCCTGATGCCACGTGACCTGCTTGCCATCGTGGCGCATGCCCCAAATCTTGCCGGTCGAATAGTCGCCGTAAATGTAGGCTCCGCGCAGTTCGGGAAGCTTGTCGCCGTAGTAAACAATTCCGCCCGTCAGCGACCGGGCTTCGGAATGCGGGTGTTCGGCGGCCGGTTTGACGAACGGATCGGGACCGGGCTTCCGTTCAAGGTAGAATGGGTGCGAACCCTCCATCACGCTCCATCCATAGTTGTCGCGCGGGCGCACAAAATAAATCTGCTCCCACAAGTCTTGCCCGTTGTTGCCGACCCACACGTGACCGGTCTTTGCATCCACGGTCATCCGCCACGGGTTGCGAAATCCGTATGCCCACGTCTCGGGCCGCACGTCTTTCATCCCAACGTACGGATTGTCCTTCGGCACCGAGTACGCGCGACCGGCGTCTGGATGATCGACATCGAGCCGCAGCACCTTCGACAGCAGGTGGTCCATCCTTTGCCCCGCGACATTCGTGTCCGAATCGGAAGTGCCATCGCCGGAGGTCACGTACAACATTCCATCCAGCCCAAACGCGACCGCCAATCCGTTGTGTCCGTTGGAGAGCCACTCGATGATCGTCAACTCCGACTCCGGATCAAATTTGAACGGCGGTTGCCGGCCAATCGTGAAGCGTGAGATACGACACTTCTTCGTGGCACCCTCACCTGACGCCGGGCCGTTGTGGCCGATGTAGATGAACCCGTTTTGATCAAACTTCGGATGAAACGTGACGCTGTACGCGGCGCTGTCCGGCGACCACAACGTCTCGAACGAGTCGGTTTCCGGGTCGTCGACGAAGCGGTGGAGTTGCGTTTTGCCGTACGCACCGGCCTGATTTAGAAACAGCATTCGATTGGAGCCGGGTTCGCGGGCAATCTCGATCGGCAGCGAAACGGTCAGCTTCGTGAACGCTTTTCGCACGCGGTACGGATAGGGCGGCTCCGGAGAACCGACGACGCGAGACGTCGTCAGCGGAACTCGGTCGACGATCCCGCGCGGCCGGCTGCTGACTTTCGTCGGCCCCACGAACTTCAGCGGCGAGTAGTCTTCGTGGTGGTGAAAGTCCGCGGTCGGAGAACTGTTCAGTGGCGCGGACGTCGATGTCTCCGGTCCCTCGAAGTCCACCGAGTAGTCGTACCGGCAGAGCGCGAACCGCCACGAATCGCCGGGGTTGGGTCGACCTCCCGCTCGGATAAAATCACGCCACGGAATCTGACCCTCGACCGACCAGCCTTTGTCCTGATCCTGCCATTTGTTGAGCGTGCCGCGCAGTTCGACCTTCGCTTCGATGTGAAAGTCGCCATCCTTCCGGAATCGTTGCCACCCGCCGCTGCCTCGCTGCGGGATCAGCATATCCAGTTTCGTGCCGGCCGCGTTGACTTGGAACTCGTAGTACGCCGGCTTGTTGGCGGCC
>JACRIH010000565.1 GCA_016235885.1 Planctomycetales bacterium
CGAGCAGGTTGGCGATCAGGGCGATTCCCAGCAGCGCGGCCATCAGGTACATCGTCGAATTGTAGAGCGTGCTCGACGGATCGACGGTCCCCGGCGGGGCGATCTTCATCAGCTTGGCGACGGTGACCGTTTTTTGCGCGATCAGCATTGGGAGTTGATCGAGGGAGGCGCCGAAGGCTGATTGGAATTGGACCGGGTCCACCTGCCGAGCCAACTTCTCGACGGCGGCCAGCAGCGTCCGTTCGCGGAGCGTGGTGATGGCCAGCGGGCCGAGCACGCCCGCCGTGCTCCACGCGGTCAGCAACCGGCCGTGGATTCCGCCGACGAATTTCGTGCCGAACAGGTCCGACAGGTACGCGGGGATCGTGGCGAACCCGCCGCCGTACATCGTGAAGATCAGCATCGTTACCGCGTAGAAACTCCACAACCAGATTTCGCTCGGCGACTTGCTGACCTGGATCGCGGTGAACGGGATCGCAAGGTACAGCGCGATCCCGGCAACAAAGAAAATCGTGTACGTGAGTTTCCGGCCGATATAATCGGACACGCTAGCCCAGAAAAATCGCCCGCCCATGTTGAACAGGCTGGTCATCAACACGTACGTCGCGGCGAACGCGCCGTCCACCGTTCCCGGCAGCGTCGTACCGAAAATCTCGGTCATCATCGTTCTGGCGACCCCCAGCACTCCGATCCCGGCGGTCACGTTGAAACAGAGCACCACCCACAGCAGGTAAAACTGTGGCGTCCTGACGGCCGCGTCGATGGTGACGGTGTGGGTCGAGATCATCTTGCCGGCACTGGTCGCGGAGTCCGGCGGTTTCCAGCCCGCGGGCAGCCAGCCGGCGGGCGGCAGGCGGTACGAAAACGCGGCAAGCACCATTACGATAAAGTAACCGAGACCCAGCGTCACGAATGTTTCCACGACTCCCGTCCGGCCGGTGCCGACGAGGTAAACTCCCTCGCGACCCGGCACGAGCATGGCTTTCACTTCGTTGCTGCCGACGACAACGACTTCGCGCCGCTGGCCGTCCACGTCTGCGAACCGGCGGCCCGATTCGGTCGTCAGCGAAACGTCTTCCACCGCGCCCACGAATGCCGGCGGCTGGTAGTACGTCTTGATGAGCGATTCCTTGAGCGGCGTGCCGATGATGGCTCCGCCGCCGAACCCCATGATCGCCATCCCCGCCGCCATCCCGCGGCGATCGGGAAACCATTTGATGAGCGTGCTCACCGGCGAAACGTATCCCAGCCCCAAGCCGCATCCGCCGATGACGCCGTAGCCGAGGTACAGCAGTTCGATCCGGTGCAGCCAGATGCCGACGGCACCGACAAGAAAACCGCCACCCCAACACGCGGCCGCGACCGTCCCGACCATGCGCGGTCCGACTCGCTCCAGCCACTTCCCCGCAAACGCCGCCGACAACCCAAGGAACACGATCGCCCACGTGAATGTCCACCCGGCCTGCTTCAGCGTCCAATCGTCAGCGGCCGGCGTGACGACTCCGCGCACGCGTTCGAGTGCCGGATTGAAAATGCTCCACGCGTACACCGATCCAATGCACAGATGGATCGCCACCGAAGCGGGCGGAACTTTCCAGCGGTTGAAACCGGGGGCGGCGATAATCCGTTCGCGTGCGAGCAAGCCGGGCATGAGGTCGTTTCCTGAGACCGAGGTCATAACGCGGGTAAGCCGCCATCAAGTATCCAAGGCCCAAATCCCAATGTCCAAGGAATGACCAATGACCAAATTCCAATACGCAATGATTCGCTGGCAGGAGTTTTTCGACTCCGCGTTCAAGCTCGCGTTTGGGTTTTGGACATTGCAGCTTGGGTTTTCCTTGGTCATGGAGCCTTGGGACTTGGACATTCCAAACGTGCGTGCCTCGTACCAAGAACTCTATCGAATCCACCCACCGCCAAGCACTCGGTCGCCGTCGTAAAGCACGACGGCTTGTCCTGGCGTCACGCCGAATTGTGGATCGGGGAAATGGACTCGCAGCCGGTCGTGATCGAGAACCTCGACTTCCGCGGGAGCGGGTTCGTGTCGGTAACGGATTTTGGCCTGACACGAAAAGTGAGACGGCACGTCGTCGGTGAGCCAGTTCAACCGGTCGGCCTCCAATTCGTGACACCGCAGGTCGTCTCTCGTGCCGACGACAACGCGATGCGTCGCCGCGTCAACCTCGACGACATACCGCGGCACACCGAACGCCACGCCCATTCCCTTGCGCTGTCCGATCGTGAAGTGCTCGTAGCCGTCGTGCTGCCCCACGACGTTGCCGGCCGTGTCGACCAGATCGCCCGCGGTGTCCAAGTCGCCTCGATACCGGCGGATGAACCCCGCGTAATCGTTGTCCGGCACGAAGCAGATTTCCTGGCTGTCCGGCTTGTCGAAGACGCGCAGCCCCGCCCGGTGGGCGATCTCGCGAATCGCCGGCTTGCACTGGTCGCCGATGGGAAACAAAACGTGCGGCAACAGATCGCGTGGCAGACCGAACAGCACGTACGATTGATCCTTGTCGAGGTCCACGCCACGAACGAGCGCGGGGCCGGGGACGACTCGCGCGTAATGCCCGCTCGCGATGAAGTCGGCTCCCACCTGCTGGGCGAAGTCCCACAGCTTGCCGAACTTCAGCCAGTTGTTGCACTGCACGCACGGATTCGGCGTGCGGCCAGCGAGATATTCGTCGACGAAGTAATCCTTGATCCGCCCGAACGCATCGCTGAAATTCAGCGCGTGAAACGGAATGTCCAGCCGATCGGCCACGCGCCGCGCATCGGCAGCATCCCCCGCGCTGCAACACCCCTGCTTGTGACTGGCCGTCGAAACGACCGGCAGGGACGTCCCACCCGTGCGGCACACTTCCTCTGCGGTGGCTCCCGAGCGCATGAACAGACCGATCACGTCGTACCCCTGCTCGCGCAGCAGCACCGCCGCCACGGAGCTGTCCACTCCACCGCTCATCGCCAGGACGACACGCTTTGACATGGTCACGCTTCGGGAAAGCCTCGCGAGTCACCACGACTCGCGACGAGGTGCGAGGATAGAGGATCGAGGATGGAAGATCGAGGGCGGGAGTGATTGGCGGGTTCAACCGTGAGCCTCCCCTCTCCCACCGGGAGAGGGGCCGGGGGTGAGGGAGCACCGCGTGCCGCTTCGGTGCGATTTGATTTCTGCGGTCCGGCAATATGCCCTCACCCTAACCCTCTCCCAAAGGGAGAGGGGACTCGCATAATCTGGGTTCACGGGCCGACACGTTTACCACTCACAAACACCGCCTCGACCGAGCCGGGGAACGTCACGCCCTCGAACGGCGACCAACCGCATTTGGTTTTCAAGTCTTCGCGGCGAATGGTGACCGGGCGGGCGAGGTTGAGGACGGTGAGCGACGCGGTGTAGCCCGGTTCGATCCGGCCGAATTTTCGTGGGGCCGTGTACGGGTTGACGAAGTTGCCGGGGTTCTCGCAGCAGAACTGTGCGACCTGTTCGGGCGAGAAATTCTGCTCGCGGATCAGCCAGGTGACGAACGGGCCGTACGTGTCGAGATGCGGCAGGCCGGAGATGCCGCGTTGGTTTTCGTCGAGGCTGTGCGGCGCGTGGTCGGTCGCGAGGTAATCCAGCGTGCCGTCGCGCAGGGCCGCGAGCATGGCGAGGCGGTCGGCAGCGGTGCGGAGCGGAGGATTCATCTGCATCCAGCCGCGATTGGAATCCGTGATGTCGGCCTGATCGAAATAGAGATGATGCGGAGTGACTTCGCACGTCACCCGCAAACCGCGAGCGCGGGCGGTCCGAATCAACGGCAAGCCTTCGCCGACCGAGTAGTGGCACAGCTTGCCCGTCAGGTCGTACTTCTCGATCATTTGCAGGGCGAACCGCGTCGCCGACACTTCGCACTCCGGCGGCCGACGCTGTTCGTGCGTGGGGGCCTGCTTGTTGGCTTCCAACAGGAGCGGGTCTTCACAGTGGAAACTGACGTTGCAGCCGCGGTAGTGCGACAGCGATTCGTCCAGTTGTTCGAGTGTCGTGAAGAAAAGTTGCCCGACGCTTTGACCCATGTACGCCTTGTACGGCACGGGAAACGACAACGGCCGTGTGTCCGGTCCGATCCCGGCGTACAGCGTGACCTGAATCGGCACGTTCCGCTTTCGCAGATGCTCGCGCTTGCCGAGATAGGATGCATCGTCCACCGGTGCGATGCGATTGTTCGGCATGTCCGCCACGTGAACGACACCGCCGTGAATCGCCGCCGCGCTCGCCGTGCAAAAGTCTTCCTTGTACGTTTCGGCTTCGGTGACGTCGTCCCGCGCGTGGATGTGAATGTCTCCCATCCCCGCAAAGATCAGACAGTCGTCGGAGAACGCGACGTCCGGTGTTCCCAATTGGTCGCCGACCTCCGCGATGGTTTCGCCTGCGATGCGGATTTGTCCGGGGCGAACGCCTGCGGAGCTGACAAGACGACCGGCGATGAGCATGGTTTCTCGAAAAACTGGTTCCCCTCTCCCTCCGGGAGAGGGGTTAGGGGTGAGGGTATGGTGAACTGATCATCCGGCCTTCGAACATGTGCGACGCTCCCTCACCCCCGGCCCCTCTCCCGGAGGGAGAGGGGAGGGTGGTCGTTTACTTCGGTCGCAGCTTGTCCACAAGTTTCAGCAGGTGCGTGTCGAACTCCAGACTCAGCTTGAGCGACGCGCCGCCGGACAGGCTGACGCGGATTTGGTCGTGATCGGGATTATCCTTCGAGTACTCGGCGGTCAGTTCACGGAACTTCCGGCCCGGTTCGTCCACGGCCAGCGGGCCGAGACGCGCGAGGCGGAAATCGAGTTGGATCGGAGACGTGCCGCCTTCGGCCGGACGCTGGAGATCGTCGAGCAACGACGGCATGAGTTCGGCTCCGTGTTTGCCGAAGGCGGCCACGACCATGTCGTCGCGATACGCGACGTACAGTTCCGGCGAACCGTACAACGTTTCGGCGTTGCGGTCGGGGAACTTCGCGAACGTCACGCGATGAATTCGTGTGGACTCGTGGCGGCTGTGGTCGACTTGCACGGTGAGCTGGTCCGACGGCGGCGGGAAATCTTTGAGCGCGTCGAGCAGCACGTTTTCGAGATCGCGGGCACCCGGCACTTTCGACCCGAACAGAATCACATATTGTCCGTCGCTCAGCGGACCTCGAATGGCGGCGGCAATGTCGTAGCGGTCGGGGAACAGGCTGCGGTCGAGCGTGTTCAGCAGCTTCGATCCCAGTTCGCGCTTGCGGCTGTTGGTTTCCTTGTCGATCGCCTTCTGAAGCCCATCGCGGAAGCCGGTGCGGAACAGGCTCTGCAATTCGATGGCGATCGGAACGGATATCACGCCGTGAACCGCGGCGTCCCGAGCGAACGCTGTGAACGCGCTCCGCGCTTCACCGAACCGTTCGAAACTCCGCCCGACGTCGCTTTTCGGATTGACCTCGATGGCCAAGTCCAGCGTCGCCCGATTGGTCTTGGGATCGATCTTCAAATTGGCGTTCAAGCCGTGCAACTCTTCGAGCAACCGGAGACCGCGATCCGTGGCGAACCGCATTCCCGCCACGCGGCCACGGTGTGCCGCATCCGATTCACCCGGCTTGCGGGCGCTGTCCTTCTCGGCTTGATCCTGCGACTGCTTGCGGAGCGCCGCCAAGCCGAGCTGGCGGAATTCGTAGGGAAGCGGCTTGAGGTCGACGCTCGCGGTGACGAGCGTGGCTTCGTCCGGGAACGGCGGCAAACCGGCGATGTCCGGCAGTTCGCCTTGCAGCAGGTCCAACCGCTGCGAAACAAACGCGTAGTCCTTGCTGAACCGCAGGTACGAATTGTCTCCATTCTGCGGTTTCAATTCGATGAGCGAATCGCCGTCGCCTTCGATCTTGACTCCCAACACGCGAATCAGATCGAGCGCCTTGTCGCGATCCGACACGGGAATGAACGCGATGACTGGCTGACCGCCACCACCGGCCAACAGGCTGGCGTACAATCCCACCGGTCGACTGTGATCGACACCCGCCAGACCCTTGCCCCCCGTGACCTGGTTCAGCAGCCCTTCCAACTGCGCCACATGAGCTTCTTGCCCGGCCATTTTCGCGAGGTATTTGGCTGATTCGAGCAGAGCATCAATCGACCTCGCCCGCACGACTGCCGTTTGGGCTTGGATGGGGTGGCTCGACGCCACCAGCAGAGTCGCAGCCAGGGCCAAGCCAAACGTCCGAAATGTTTGATGCCAACGCATGGTGGTTCTCCGATGGGCAAAAGGGCTGGATGTTGTAACTACCAAGCCAGCCATCTCATGGTTTCAATTCGCAGAACTCAATACCCTTGCGTCCAATTCACGCTGACCAGCCGCGGGGCGATGCGGGTCAATTCGGCACCGGACTTGTCGTACACGACGGCGGTGACGTGGTGTGCTCCCGGTGGGGCGATGTCGATCGGCCAGCGAGCGACCGCCCGCGCGAAGTTGCCAGATTTCTCGAACACTTCCGGCGGTCCTGTGGGGAATTCGCCCAAGAGGCTTCCGTCCAAGTCGGTCACTCGAAACTGGATCTTTCCAACTTGATCGGCGTGATTCACTGGGAGAGCGATCCAGCCGGACGCCTGCGCTTTCGTCGGCTGACCCCACGCCGTGTCACATCGAATCGGCATCAGGACCGCGCCGCACTGCTTCCAGTGACTGCGTTCGAGTTTCTCGACGAGCTGGATTTTTCCCTGGCTCGCCGGCTGCTGAACGCAGAGCGGACTGCCGTACACGAACGAGCGGTACAATCGTGGCCCGCCGTCGCTGTAGCACAGTTCGGCGTCGAGCGCGATCACTTCGTTGACCGCCGCCTTGAAGTTTGGAAAGTTCACCCAGGGCAGCTTGAATTCGACTTCGGCTCCGGTCTCGGTTTTGCGGGCAGCCACTTCGACGCCGGTTTTCGGAATGGCGTCGAGATAATTCGGGCGGAGGCAGAAGCGGGGTTGAAGCTGATCGTTTTTGAAGCCGGTCCAATAGCAATGGACGGCCCCCCTGCCCCAGTCGATTGCGCGAAAGTGTTCGCCGCGGCGCGTGTCGAAATACCATTCGACCGCGTCCCCTTCCCACAGCCGATCGTCGGGTGCCTGATTGACCTGCTTCATGTCGAGCGTGCGTAGACCCGCATAAAACGCCGTGTCATCCCACATGTAAAGAAACTGCGCCGCCCGGTTCTTCAAGTCGGACTGGAAGTATTCCACCGGCGTGGCAAAAGCGTGACGGAACTCGCTCAAATCGCCATCGATCTTCATCCCCGCTGGCGCGCGCGTGGCGAGTCCTCTCACCCCCGGAGCCAACTTCGCGTCGTCGGCCGATAACCCGTTGACCAGGCCGATGACGAGCACCGTCCAGCACATTCGCAGCATAAACTGACGTGTCATCACACTGCCCCTTCCGGTGAAAACCAAGTTGTCGTCTGTCACTCCGCGATCTCAATCCGAATCGACTCGCTCAATCCAACACGTCAGCCAACGAAGAGATGGTCACCACTTCGCTCAGTTTCACGAGGACTCGTTCCCGTGTGATGCGGATGCCAAACCGCCGCGTCTCGATGACGTAAAGTTCGCGAGTTGTGGTCGTGTCGCGCAGGTCGTGGACGTCGGCATCTTTGAGAACGAGGTAGCGGTCGTCCCAGCCGGTGAGTGTGCCGATGATCACGAACGGCGACACTATGTCCAGAACGACGGCCTGTTCGCGGAAGTCTTCGAGCAAGAGCGCGGGTTGATCCATGCGTGTCCCTCGGGATGCCTCGCCGACAATTCGCGGACATCATAAAGGGCCACAGGGAGATCGTCCAACGCGGCCGATCACAGCCCGTGCGAGAGAAATGTCAGCAGGCCAAACACCACGGCCATGAAGCCCATGATCGTCAGAAACAATCGCGTGGCCTTGTGCA
>JACRIH010000566.1 GCA_016235885.1 Planctomycetales bacterium
CACGGAGTGACCCGTCTACATATTCTTTGCCAGTGACTCGTGAATCCCACGCAACTCGTCGCGGATGTCGCGCAGCAGCGAGTCGAGCGATTCATCTCCGGCTGTGGCTGTGGGAGATGCTTGATCACTTACCGCTTGCAGTTCATGTCCTCGCATGCGGGCGTACAAGAAGTTTCGGACCGCGTCGAACTGCGTCACGCCGACAATGGCCTCTTCCGCCTGAGAACTCCCGGCCGCCGTCTGGATTTCGACCGTCCCCAGCCCCAGCCAGCGTTCGATAATCCCCCGCGTGACGTGAATATCCTGGATACGGGTGTACGTGAGATACGTTTCCTTGCGGAACAAATATCCCCACGACACGGCGACACCCTCGTTGTCGAACCGATACCGCAGCGTGATGTACCGCAGATAGCACGGGATGAACGCGATGGGAAATGCGACGGTCGCGCCGAGGCACCTGATGAAATACAGCGTCAGCAATCGCGGGTCCGGCCGCGTGATCGCGAGAATCGCGGCCTCATCGACCGGTTTCAGGTGCGAGTCGTCGTCGTGGTGCATGGCTGGTTCCGGCCGGAAACATAAACCGCAAGCGGTTCGTCACCTCATGCCGGAGCAGGTTACCCGTTGGCGCTGCCCGAGTACAGCGGCTGGATCACCTGCCCACGATTCAGCGCCACCGGCCGGCTCTGACGGTCGCGGAGTTCCGCGTCGTGGCTGATGCCGAGGGCTTCGTAGATGGTCGCGGCCAGATCGGCAGGAGAAGTTTTCGCGCTGGCGGGGTAGGCTCCAATGGTGTCCGACTTGCCGATCGTCTGGCCTCCGAGCACACCGGCTCCGGCGAAAACGGCGGAGAAGACCGGTGCCCAGTGATCGCGCCCGGCCAGCTTTTGGCCGGGCGTCGTACTGATTTTCGGCGTGCGACCGAATTCACCGAACATCACGACGAGCGTTTCGTCGAGCAGCCCAAACGAAGCTAGATCGTCGAGCAACGCGGCGACGCCCTGATCGAGCGGTGGTAGGAGTTCATTCTTCAACCGCCCGAAATTGTTCGAGTGCGTGTCCCAGTTTTGGACGCGGCCCATGTTGCACTGCACGATCGGCACGCCTGCCTGCACCAGGCGACGGGCAAGCAGCAGCGATTGGCCGAACATGTGGCGACCATACCTGTCGCGAACTTCGGGAGCTTCGCGGTGAATGTCGAACGCACGCGCCACCTGTCCCGACGTCAGCATCTCGAGCGCCTGTTCCTGCTGGATCGAAAACTGCGACCGGTCTTTCGCCGTTACCGATTCCTCTCGCTGGCGATTGATTTCGGTCAGCAATGTTTCGCGTTGTCGCAGGCGATCGGAGGTGATTCCGTCCGCGAGCCGCAGGATGTCTACCTGAAACTTGGGATCGTTGGGGTCTTGGCGAATGTGCCACGGGTCGTGCCGCTGGCCGAGGAACCCCGCATGCTGGCCGGGCCACGTGAGCGGACCTTCGACGAGAAACGTCGGCAATGTGACGCCGGATGGAACACCGTCGTGCCGCGGGCGCAGGGAGTCGAGTGCCGATGCGTAGCACGGATAGTCGTTCCGCGACGCGACCTGATCGAACGCGCCGCCGGGAATCGCGTACCCGGTCAACACCTGATGCGTGGCGAGCAGATGGTTGTTTTCGCCATGCGACAGCGACCGCACGACCGCCAGTTTGTTCGATCGCGCCGCGAGTCGTGGCAGATATTCGCTCAAAAACATCCCGGGCGTCTGCGTGGCGATCGCAGAAAATTCGCCGCGCGACTCGGCCGGAGCGTCCGGCTTGGGGTCGAACGTGTCGATGTGACTCGACGCCCCCGTGAGAAACACCACGATCACCGATTTCGCCCGGCGGCCATTCGATCCGTTTGCTGTCCCCTCCGCCGATGCACCACGACTTACAAGTGCCGAGCAGCCGAGTCCCACTGCCGATGAGTAGCCGACTTGCAGCAAGCTGCGGCGGGTGATGTCTTGAACGAACGGGTGGTGGATGCGCGTGGTTTGCATGATTGGATCTTCGCAGAATGAATGCTCGGGATCGCTTGCCCCTCACCCCCGGCCCCTCTCCCCCTGCGGGGGCGAGGGGAGTTCGACATCTCACTTCGCCAGTTCGGCTTCGATGGCTTTCACGACTTCGTCCGAACCGGGATCGACGTCCGTACGGAAACGGGCCACGACCTTGCCATCCTTTGCGACGAGGAACTTTTCGAAGTTCCATCTCACCGGTCCGGCGTCTTTCGGGAAGGATTCCTTCGCGGTCAGTTGCTTGAACAGGTCGGCGGCCTTGTCGCCGTTGACGTCCACCTTGGAGAACATGTCGAACTTCACGCCGTAATTCTTTTTGCAAAACTGAGCGATGTCCTCGTCGCCATCGGGTTCCTGCTGGCCGAATTGATTGCATGGAAAGCCCATCACCGCCAAACCCTTGCCGGCGTACTTCTCGTGCAACTTTTCGAGCGGATCGTATTGCGGAGTGGCTCCGCACTGGCTGGCGACGTTGACGACGAGCAGCACCTTGCCCTTGTACTTCGTGAAGTCCACGGGCTTGCCGGCGAGCGATTTCATTTCACGCTTCAGAATCGGCGGGACATCTTTCCTGGCGGCGTCTTCGGCCATGACGAAGGCTCCAGCGACACTGAGCAGTGTGACGACCAGCAGGCG
>JACRIH010000567.1 GCA_016235885.1 Planctomycetales bacterium
ACGAACCCCGCCGCACAATAATTCCCGCACGAAGCGTCGCAGGCGGTTACTCATGATTTCTCTCCTGGCCCGCACGGCGGGACCGCGGTGTCTGATTTCCGCTAGCCGAACATTTGCCTGTGACAGCTAGGCGACGACAATATTGAACGACGCCGACGCGTACAGAATTTCAGTCTTCGCGAGCCGCAGCAGCAGCCGCGTGCCATCCGGATTCGCCACGGTGCTGCCCGTGGACACGGTGTTGAAAACGCTGTCGGTCGCGTTCCTCCGATCGCGCGTCCCCGTTCTCGCGTTGTATGGGGCCACGCCGCTGAACACGGTGTCGCTGATCGTGTCGTCAAAGAAAAACTGAGTGGTCATGTTGAGTGTCGTGGTCGTTCCGGAGTACGTACGGACTCGCGCGTGAATGTGGACGGTGCGGCTGGTGTACCAGCCAGGATAGATTGACGTGAATTTCACGATTCCGCGTGCGTTGGTGATTTGGTAGCCGCGCAGCCACGTCTGACCGAGCGTGTTCGCGTTGCCCATTCCGGCCGGCTCATCGGAATAATTCCCCGCTCCGTCGCAATGCCAGATATCCACGTAGGCGTTTGGCAGCGGCGAGGCGACTCCACTGACCAACTTGGAAACGCTGACGGTCAGATACAGCGGCAGTCCCGATCGCAGATTGGTGCCGTCGCCACTCGCCCGGATATCTGACCGCAGGAGTTGTTCGTCCTCCCAAAATGGCCCTTGCGTTTCGATCGGTGTCGTCTTGATCTGACCCTGAACGATTTGTCCCGCCATCAGAGTGGCGACAGCGCCCGTCGTCCCGAACCTCAAGAGGTTGCGGCGGGATTGCAGAAAGTCGATTGGATTCTTGTCGGGCATGGTCTCAAAATCCTTTCCTGTCGAATGCGTGCGAAGGCAGTCCCGGTTCCCTGCGAAGTGCGAAACGGGAACCGGGCTGCCAGTCGCACAGCGCCGTTGTGGCCACCGGGACTCGAGGCGACGTATTTTGGAACCGGAGACGTCTCCCGGTGTGACACAGGAACTCAAGTGTCACGCGGGATGACGACCCGGCCTCCAAGAGAGATAGATGCGCTGGCGAGAGAATGCCGGCGCGCCCAACGGCTAAAATTCTTCCGGCCGTTGTCGAAAGCGGTCATCCGGCGGAAGCGGAGGTCGATCGCCGCGCTCCCTGCGTGGTCCCGGCGGCTGAGACTGATCCGATTCTGGCGACGGACTGGTGGACCCGGTGAAGCGGTCGCCAGTCAGCGCTCGCCAGCGGACTGCCTGCTCCGGCGTCAGAATGCGAAGCGCCTGATTCAGGTCGGCTTCCACATCGCCGTCCGCTCCTGGTCGTGACCGCTGACCTGGCGGACCCGGTTGGTCTGGTCCCGCGGGGGCGTTTGGGGGAGGTCCGTCTCCGCGATCACGGAACGAGCGCCCGCCCGGTGGGGAATCTCCCGCTTGCGACATTTCGCGGCTGGGTCCACCGCCTCGATCGATATCCGATCTCCGGATGATCTCGCGAAGTTGATCCCGTTGGTCACGGGTCAATCCGAGTGTGGTGATCACTTCCAATTCCTGAAACGCCTGCACGCCGCGAAACTGCAGTGCGATCTGGTCGAGCCGGATGAATTGAGCGGGAGTCAAGATATTCGCGATCGCGTCGTCGTGCTCCCGCATTTCGCGGACCAGTTTCTGGGACCGCGTCTCGGTCTTCAGGCGGGGGAGATCCTGCTGTGTCACGGGGCCGCTGGAAATGATGTCTTCAAACACGACCGCCAACCGGTCACGCTGGCTCTCTGACAGGTGCAAGTCGTCCTGCACGGACGAGCGATTGAGCAACGTATGCTGCTGTGCGCCGCGCAACATCGCCAGATCGGCTAGAAACTGCTTCACTTTGATCTGCGTGCTTTCCAATTCGGACTGCGCTGCCGGATCGCCTCCCCTGAGGTCGATGAATTCCTGATAGGATTCCACGGCTGCCATCAAGAGGCGCTGCCGCAGTCCCTGTTGGCTGGGATCATCCGGCCCCTCCTCGTCCGCGATCCGAATCATTTCGTCCGCCAGACGGCGTGCGAGTTGAAGACGCTCCTCAGCCTCGGCGGCACGCTGTCGTTCCTGTTCGTAGGCTTTCTTTGTCTCCGCCTGTTCGTGAGCGATCATCGCCGTGCTCACACCAAACCCGATGACGCCACACAGCAGTAGCAATAACGCCGCGACCACGACCGACGGATGCCGCCGCATCCATTTTCGAGCGTGATCGATGACCGAGGGGCGACGCGCCAGGATCGGCCGCGCGTCGAGAAACCGCTGCAGGTCGTCCGCCAGTGCCTGCGCTGTGACGTAACGGTCTTGGGGATTCTTTTCGATCGCTTTCAACACGATCGTCTCCAAGTCCACCGGGATGCTGCGGTCAGCCGCGCGTGGTGGAGCGGGATCTTCCGCCGCAATCTGGTGTACCAATTCCCCCGGATCATTGGTTGGGAAGGGTGGATGCCGAGTCAGCAGTTCGTACAGTGTGACGCCGAGCGAATACACGTCGGTCCGGTGGTCCACCAAACCGCGCTCGCCGCGGGCCTGTTCCGGACTCATGTAACGCAACGTGCCGACCAATTCGCCGGGCGTCGTCAACCCGCTCGTGCTGTGCAGCAATGCCACGCCGAAATCGGTGATCCACAAGTGGCCCCGGTCATCGAGCAGCAGATTGGCCGGCTTGATGTCGCGGTGGACGACGCCATTTTGATGTGCATGTTCGAGAGCCTCTGCCGCCGCGGTCCCCCAGCGGGCCACGTCTTGAAAGTGCTGAGACCGTGAGGCCCACTTCGCGCTGCCATTCGGTCCGCGCTTCGTGTTTTGCTCGGTGGAACTCACCTCAGACCGCGGCGCCGGCTCCCGCATCAGCGATGTCGCCGCATGCTGCGCTGACTTCTGCGGATCGGCCGGTCCCTCAGCGTCCGCCATTGTGTCGGCGACCGGCGCGTCGCCATCCAGGGATTGCCGCAGCCTCCGAATCAGCGCCGCCAAGCTGCCTCCGTCCACGAGTTGCATCGCGTAGTAATGGACATCCCGCTCGCAACCCACAGAATAGATGGGCACGATGTGCGGATGTTGCAGCAGCGCGGCCGCACGCGCTTCATTATGGAAGCGCTGCAATTGCCGCGAGTCCACCGCCGCCGCAAGGGGCAGCACCTTGAGGGCCACGTGACGGTCGAGGGACATTTGCCGCGCTTCGTAGACGATCCCCATCCCGCCTCGGCCGATCTCCCGGAGAATTTGAAAATCCCCCAACAGCCCCGTGCGATCAGTCCAGTTGTGAGCATCGGCCGGTGTCGATTCCTTGTGTTTGAATCGCTGGACAAAATCGCGTCCGGCAAAGAACTCCTCCAACTCGTCGGCGAATTCCGGATGCGCTGATAACAGGCTCTGCCGATCTGTCGAAATGCCCTTCTCTTGCGATTGGACGACCAGCAAGAGCAAGGCGTTGAGCCGCCGTTCCCGTTCCGAGTTTGCGGAAGATGCAATCGTCATCGCTTCCCCACCGATCCAGAACCCAAGGCAACACTCTGAGTCGTCAACGACTTCGTAAACCATGCGCAATCCGTTCATCCCGCCGAGCCATCCTCCAGCAATTGCCGCAGGCGTTTCAATCCGCGATACAACAACCCCACCACGGCTTCTTCGCTGCGGCCAATGAACTTCGCGACCTCGGCCACCGGGTATTCCTGGAAATGATGAAGTTCAACGGCTCGCCGTTGTTCGGCTGGCAACTGAGCCAACGCTGTCGCCAGAAGTAGAAGCTGCTCTTTTCGCATGGCACAGACACTGGGTGATGTCTGGTCCCCGGCCAGCCACGCTTCGAGGCGCGTCGAAGATTCATCCACTCTCGCTTGCAGCGAGTGCTCCCGCTTAAGATCGCGTGCCTCAGTCGCAAATTTTCGAATCACCACGCCCAGTTCGTTGGCCAGGATTCGCCGCAGCCAGGCCATCAGTTCCCCCGTGTCACTGCCGCGGAACTGGTGGATGTTTTCATGGGCCTTGAGAAGTGTCTGTTGCACCAGATCCGAGGAATCCACCTTAGACTGCAAGCGCGGGCTCAATTGAAATCGCGCCAGCACGCCCAAATATTCCCGGCAGCGTTCCAGGGCCTCTCGCTGTTCGTGTTCACCTGCGGTCACGCTTTGACTCCAACGAACAACTGACACGATCCAACCAAATTTTCTCCGGCCACTGCGGACGAAGCTCGGCTCGGGAGGGCTGACAGAATGGGACATGAACTCGAATGCGAAACACTCGCGATACACGGCAATCCGAATGAAGCAGCTCGAACATCGTCCGGAGCGCATACGCAGACAGGCAGCATCGCGAAGTGACTTCGACCCGTCAATTAACACCAGTTCAAAGCAAAGGTATCGCCTGGCCCTGACTCCGACAGCCAAGTCTTCCATCGGGCGGGTTCGATTCTGACTCCATCTTCGCTATGCTTTTTGAAGACAGTTTCCGAGACCGCAAAATTCAAGGCACCCCCGCCATGCTGACCGAAGACTCCCGTCGCCGCTCGTTCCCATCGTTGGACAACATGGTCTACCTCAACTCGGCGGCGGAGGGGATTCCTCCGCTGGAAGTGGGCGAGGCCTTGGGCCAGTACTTTCGCGACAAGCAACTCGGCATGGATGGCCGCGTGCGGCATGCTGCCGAGTGGGACGCTGCCAAGTCGTTGGTGGCAGAGTTCTATGGGTTGACAGCGGGGGAAGTCAGCATCTGTTCGTGCTCGTCCGAGGCGTACAACCTGGCGGCCTTGGCGCTGCGGCTGCGGGACGGCGATGAAGTGGTCATCAATGACCTCGACTTTCCCGCCGGGGCGACACCGTGGCTGCTGCCGACCTGTCCGGCGTCGGTCAAGGTATGGCGCTCACGAGACGGGGCACTCCGAGTGGAAGATTTGATTCCACTGCTGGGGCC
>JACRIH010000573.1 GCA_016235885.1 Planctomycetales bacterium
CAACTCCTGCTGCTCCTGCGGTCGTCGTCCCAGCATGTTCCCTCCCTGTTCTGCACATCGACTCGATGGTCCTTGTGATCCACGCCCCACGGCGACAGAATAACACCCCTGTCAAGGGACCGTTTTTCGACGGGCTGCTAACCGCGTGGCCAACGGCATGCGCGTTGGGCGGAAAATCCGCAATGTGGCCGAGTCGCTCCACGATTCGGCGGCCGGGTCACAGAGTGACCCGGCCACAAATGCGTGCAGGGAGACAGCAAACTGGGGAAAAAAAGTACGACTACGATTGGCGACCATGCCCGCGCGTCACAGCCGGAACAACCGCTTGAGCGCGTCCATCAGACCGTGTGGAGTCCCCTCGCGGGCTTCGTCGCGGAGAGCTTCCAGCGGGGGATGCAGGAGCTTGTTGACGACCAATTCGATCGTGCGCTCGATGTCCGCTCGATCCTGCTCGAGATGCGGTGACTTGGCAAACAGCTTGCGGGTCTCCTGCTCGACGACTTCCTTCCACTGCTCGCGCAGCCGTTTGATGATGGGGCCGGTCGCGCGGTGGTAGATTCCGGTCATGAAGTCGTCAGTCTCCTGCTCGACGATTTTCATCGCCCGGTCGACTTCCTTCATCCGCGAGCGGCGATTCTCGTCGCAGATCGCTTGCAGGTCGTCGATGCAGTACAGGAAGACGTTATCGTCGATGTCGCGCACTGCCGGTTCGAAATCTCGCGGGGCACCCAGATCGAGGATGAACACCGGCTTCTCGCCGCTCGCGGCACGGACTCGGCGAAATCTGGCGACATCGACGACCGGCTCGCTGGCACCGGTGGTGCTCACGATCACGTCGGCTTCGGCCAGCCACTCGTCCAACCGCTCGAATGGCCGGACCGAACCGCCCCACGTTTCGGCCAGCCGCTGAGCGCGTTCCGAGCTTCGATTCGTGATGAAAATGCTGCGGGCACCCGCGTCCTTCAAGTACCGCACCGTTTCCTCCGCCATTTCGCCGGCCCCGATGACGAGCACCGTTTTGTCGTCGAAGCGGTCGAAGATGCTCCGGCCGAAGTCACCGACCGCCACGCTGGCAATGGAGACGCGACCTTGGGCGAGCGACGTTTCCGTGCGCACTCGCTTGGCCACGTTAAGTGCTCGCTGAAAGAGGGCATTTGTCAGCGGACCAGCCGCCGCGTGCGCTTGAGCCAGCGTGTAGGCCTGTTTCACTTGCGAGACGATTTGCGGCTCGCCCAGCACCATGCTGTCGAGGCTGGCCGCGACTTGAAACAGATGCCGCACCACATCCGGCCCGGTCTGCTCCAGCAGGTCGTCAAAGAAGTTTTCGAGCGGCACCTGGTGGAAGTCGGCGAAGAATTCCGCCACGTCACGATGCGTCGGGGCCGCCGAGTCGTCTTCCTGTGCCGCGTACACTTCGACGCGGTTGCACGTTGAGAGCAGTACCCATTCGGAGTCGGGGAACCGTGTACGCAGCTTCGCATACGCCTCGGGAATCCGCTGCGGCGCGAATGCCAGTCGCTCGCGAAGACCGAGGTCCGCCGTCTGGTGATTGCAGTAGACGACTTGGAGGTTCATGCGCTTCGTCCTCCCACGGGAAGGCGCGCTGACCAAGAATCTACTAACTCAAAGCGTAAGCGAGGGACTGAGCGCACTCCCTCTCTGACGCTTCGGGTTGGTGTGTCGCGGTCCCGATTCGTATGCCACGTGCCCGGCAAGACCTGACTCTTCGTCAAGATTTGCAGCCCGATCAACGTCAGCAGCACGAAGCCGCAGGCGCAGATCGTCAGCCAGACAACGTGCTTGACTCCGGCCTGCCGGTTCGACAACAGCCGTACAAACACCACGGCCAGCAAGGCCCACAGCGCCACGACCGTGATTACAAACGGATCGCGCAGAGCCGGCACGGTGTCGGCGGACGATTTGAAAAAGCTGAGGGCCACGCCCGTGGCCAGCCCGAGAGTCCACAGCGGGAACGCGATGATGATCGACCAGCGATTCGTTTGCGCGAGCTTCGCCAGGCTGGGCATTTCCAGTCCGACATGCGTCGAGTGCCGCGTCCTCAACCGCCGGTGTTGGATGAGGTACATCACTCCCGACACGAAACCGATGGCCGTTCCCGCCATACCGAAGACCAACACGGTCGCGTGCAGCATCTCCCAACCGTGCTTGGCCCGCGCGGTGGTGACGAGTGTGTTGGGTTCCTGATTCATGAATTTCGTTGCGGCCACAAACAGCAGCACGAGGGGGATCAGAAACACCCCCCATGCCAGCTCGGAGTGAACCAATGTCAGGAAGAGATAGAACAGCACGAGCAACCACGCCAGCACCAGCATCCAATCGTGAGCCGATCCCAGCAGCGGTGGCAGGCCATTGGCTTGGCTGCGGAAATACAGGTAGACCGTGTGCGCCACGAACCCCGCCACGCCAAAGCCGAACATCACCAGCGAACTGATCCGGCTGCGGCCGAGCATCCGCGATAGTTCCAGCAGGAACGCCACGACGTAGCTCGCGAGAAAGCAGAAGACGGTGACTTTGGACAACATGATGGATGCAGACTGAGTGAACAAACGAATGACCGAATCCCAATGACCAATGAAATCCCAAATCTCAAGGTCCAACTCTGAACAATTCAGCGATCAAAGTTTCCCCGGTCCTTGAGATGTGGAGCTTGGTCATTCCTTGGTCATTGGAATTTGGGATTTGAACATTCCCCTACGAGTCCGCCGCTTCCAGCCCGTAATCGTCGATCTTCTTGTGCAGTGTGTTGCGGTTGATCCCCAATCGTGAGGCGGCCTTGGTCTGCACTCCCTGGCACGACTTGAGAACCTGCGAGAACAACTCCTTCTCGACCAGGTTTACGACTCGGTCGTACAGGTTGGAGCTGCTCTCACCGGCCTCCAGCATACTCGCCGACA
This sequence comes from Planctomycetales bacterium, assembly GCA_016235885.1. Classification (GTDB taxonomy): domain Bacteria; phylum Planctomycetota; class Planctomycetia; order Planctomycetales; family Planctomycetaceae; genus JACRIH01. The sequence continues at coordinate 2,916 of JACRIH010000573.1, forward strand.
CCAGTTCCTCGCAAAGTGATTCTGAGCTGCGTACTCCATTCCGTCGCAGGCGGACCGGGGCCAACCCCTGCACGTGACGCGGCAACAGGTCGATGGTGATGACGTTTCCCGTGGCGAGCACGATCGCCCGCTCGATATAGTTCTGCAACTCGCGCACGTTCCCCGGCCAGACGTAACTTTGCAACGCTTCGACCGCGTTTTCCATAATCGCCGGGGCCGGTCGCTTGTTCGATGCGGCGTATCGCTTGAGAAAAAAGTCGACAAGCTGCGGGATGTCCGACGGTCGGTCGCGAAGCGGCGGTAGGTAAATCGGCACGACGTTCAAGCGATAGTACAAGTCGTCGCGAAAGTTGCCGGCATCGATTTCGTCCATCAGATCGCGGTTGGTCGCGGCGAGCACGCGACAATCGACGCGAATCGTCTTGCTGTCCCCGACCCGCTCGAACTCCTGCTCTTGCAGTACTCGCAGCAGCTTGACCTGCAACGTGTAGCTCACCGAATTGATTTCATCGAGGAAGATCGTCCCGCCGTGAGCCGCTTCGAATCGCCCCGTCCGGTTCTCGTTGGCGCTGGTGAACGCTCCCCGCACGTGACCGAACAATTCGCTTTCCAGAAGGCTTTCGCTAAGCGCCCCGCAATTGACGCGCACGAACGGTCCACTTCGTCGTGGACTGAATTCGTGCAGGGCGCGGGCAATCAATTCTTTCCCGGTCCCCGTCTCACCAGCCAGCAGGACGGTGGCTGAAGAGGACGCGACCTGCCGGGTGATTCGATACACCTCCTGCATTGCCGGACTGTCTCCGATAATGCCGGGAATGCCCGTCGAGCCAGCAGTCGGGCTTACCTTTTCCGTTGCAGCCATTGCTTCGCAGTCCGTTGGATCGGCAGCCACTCAACGTTTGTGAGGGCGAAATGCCCGCACAGTCGGCTGCGACGCGGGCATTGTAGGCACGGCAGCCGGTTTGTGAAGCGATCCACACCTGGCGAATGAGGGGCGATGTAGTCCGGACCAAGGGGGTCCGGACCGCATCGTCAACACGCTCTCCCGATTCGGTTACTCCATCGTCGGGGCAGTGGGTCCGAGTTCGTCCCACACTTGGCGAAGTTTTTCGATCGTGGCCTTGCTCAGCAGATTGCCGTGCTTTTCGGCATGGCGATCGAGGAGGGAGGCGGCTTGGCGACGAAGTTTGGGTGGGCGGTGGGTGGCCAGCACGACGGCGGCAATTCGCTGCTGGCTGGACTTCGTACTGATTTCAGCGAGCGCCGTGATGGCCGAATTCGCCAGTTCGGGATTGCCGTCGAGCGCCGTCACCAGCGCCGATTCCGCGGGGGTGATATCGAACGTGCGAGTGGTTGGATTCGTGGCGAGATGTGCCAGCCACCGGGCGGCCCGTTGCGCGTGGTCGGCTCGCTCGGCCTGGGTCAGCGGACGCACCGGCAGGCTGTCGAGGATTGGTCGAATCTGGCGGTCGATGGCGGTCGACGTTTGCGATTCGAAGATCAGCTTCACGTTGCCCGATGGCTCTCGCAGAAATCCCTGAATCTGTTTGGGTAGCGCGACGGCTAGTGCCGGGCTGTCGAACTTGGGCGTCAATTCTTCCACTCGCGTGGCAATATGCTCGAAGGATTCGATTGCGGCCAGCAAGCCCACATGAAAATCCGAACTGTTCGGCAACCGGGCCAGTTCGCGCAGCCGTGTCAACTGCGACGGTGTCAACTTGACCCCGACATTGCGCAGGCTGGCAGCCAGTTTGACGACGGCATGTTCAGCCAGCAGCGTGCCGTCCCCTTCCTTTCCGATCAGTTCCGCAATGCGTTGTTGCATCGTGTTCGGATCGCCGGGGACGACGTCGCGGAACATCACGATGATCGGCAGCTTGGACGCCTGCCCTTCGGCTCGCAACCGTGCAAATGTTTCCGAGGCTGTGCCAGACGTGATGCCGGCGTGCAGGACCACCAGTTCCACTCGCGACTGGTCCGACGCGGCACGGACCTCATTGCCGGTCGTAACCACGATGGGCGTGTACCCCAGCGAACCAAACATCCGACCGACAAAAGTTCCGTGCTCGAAGGACGGATCGGCGACCACCACGCGCGCCTGCCGTTCGCGGGGCGACAATGTTTTTGGCGGCAAACGGGCGAGGAAATCTTCCAGCACGCGTTCCAGCACGGGGGACGACTTCGATTCCGGGAAGAACGCGACCGAGCGGTATTTCTCATCCTTCAGCAACGGTTCGACGCGGGACTTCAGCAGTAGGCGCTGCTTCGACACGTCCAAATCGGCCGACGCGAGTTGCGAGACCGAAACCAGAACGGGCACGCTCGACGTGCGCGAGTCGGCTCGCAGGTTGGCGAGAGTTTCGGAGAGAGGCCAGCGGGTGAGGTTTGGGTTCAGGACGACGAAATCGATGTCGCCCCGTTCGGCCGCGACGCGAAACACATCGCGACCGGAAGTGATCAGAATCGGCTCGTATCCCAGTTCCGCAAACAATCCGCCGACGAAATTGGCGTGTGCGGTGGACGAATCGGCGACGATGACGCGTGGCGTGCCACTGGCGGTCAGCGCCCGTGACAGGATCGACACAATGCGGGTGGAACCGGGGAACGAAGTCGTCGCGGGTGGGTCCAGTCGGAGAACCGTGTCCACCGCCTCGAATTGGACTCGCGGATCCCGGGCACCGATCGCGTCGTACACCGGCGAGCTTGCTTCGCCGTGCGGGCGAATCTGTTCCCATGTCGCCAAGTCACCCAGCAGCCGCAACGTGCGGACCGCGGCCCGCGACCGGCCTTGTTGTTGCGACAACCGCAACACGTCTTGCAGCACGTCCACACCGACGTGCTTCGCGTAATCTGGCAGCGATGCGACTCCGGCGGGGAGTGGTTTCGCATCGGTAGTGCCAGCATCCCCGGTGCGGCCTTCGTTCGAGAGGGCCAGCGCCAGGAACAGCACCTGCGATTCGCGATCGTCCGGAGTCAGCGTGATGGTTTGTCGGGCGAAGTGCAGGCCGGCCCGGCGCGCCGCTTCACGCGGCGCAACCGAACGAGCGAGGAGCAACTCGTCTTTCGCGTCCCAGTGCCACATCACCACCTGGCCGGTAAACAAGTCCGGCTCCCACGGCAGGCGGCTGCGGAAGTGTTCGGTGGCTTGCTGCCGGAGTTCGCGGCTGACGGATTCGACGGAGAGTTTTGTCGCGACATTCGTGCGTGTGAGGAGTTCCGTGATCATTCGCGATGCGGCTTCGCGGACGTCGGCGGTCGCGCTGGGATCGACCGCGGAAAACCACACGTAAGGCACGGCATCCCGACTGCCAATCTCGGCGAGTACGCCCAACAGTTCGATCTGCCAGTCGGGATCGGAAACATCGAGAGCCGCCGTGAGCGCTGGCAATGCCGGTTGGCCGAGGCTCCGCAACGCCGTCCGCACGGATCGGCGTGTGGCGGGGTCAGGCGATTTGCGCCACAGCGACATCAAGGGGGACACCGCCGCCGAACCGAAGGCTCGCAATTCCTCGATCGCCTGCGCTTGCTCCTCGCCCCCCGCGACGAGACGTCCTGCGAGTTGTTCCAGATGTTGCGGGTCTTGCAGTCGCGCTGTGGCGGCGTCATTCGACAGGTCGAGCAGTTCGATCGAGGTCGGGCGGAGTTCCTTTTGATCCGCCAGCCGGAGAAAATCTGCGACACCAAACCGATCTCGCAATGCCAGCAGCGTCGCGGCTTCCGGCGGCGGATTCATCAGCTTGCGGAGGTAGTATCGCGCGAGGTTGGGGCGCGAGATTTCGACCATGAGCAGGGTCGCTTCAAACAGTTCCACAGGTGTCCGTGGCTCTTTGAAGAGGACCGGTTCTTCCGGCGGCTTGGAATCCTCGCTCGATTTGGGATCGGCCTCAGCAGCGGGTTCTTGAGCCAGCCCAACCTGCACCAGCGGCAGATTCGTCGTGGCGAGCGCGAGCGATTCAATCGCGATCAGCAGACACAATAACTTTCGCAGCGACATGGACTCGGCTCCGAAACGGGACGCGATTCGAGCGCAGCAGCGACCGGACGAGCGTGATGATACGAACGCTCGCTATCGGTCAACAACGGACGCCGCTCGACTCCGGCATGAGTTGCCGGGATGGAATACAGATCGTGCCGCGAGCACGGGTCGTGGCGGATGTGCGGAGAATAGACGCTGGCATTGGGCGACACACCCGATCAGGGTGTGCCACTCGATGTAACTGGACTCAGCCGCACGTAGTCCAGTGCGACCATGAACACTGGGACGGCCTTGGGATTGGCTCCAGTGATTTGCAGGCTGAGCTTGTGGTTGCCGGCGGTGAGCGATTGGGCCTCGAAGCTCAGGACGCCGGTGGTGATGACATCCGGAGAGTTGAACAGGTCGATCGGTTCGCCCAGCGGTTTGTCGTCGAGCAACAGTTGTACGATTCCGTAATCGCGGGCCTTGGTGAGAGCCAGTTCGAGCGTGAATGTGCCCGCTGCACGAACGGGGAGTTCCAAGTCGAGCCGCGCGCCGGGTTTGCCACCGGTCCACCAGAGATGATCGTCGCCGCTCCAGCGGTCGGCGGGAAAGGCGCGCATCGACTGGCTGCCGGCGTCACCCGCGGTCTTGCCGATGATCTTCAGCGCTTCGCCTTCGATTGCACCGGGAACCTTGCGAGTCTGGGCATCAATCGGAGAACGGGGGCCACGCAAGACAACTTGTGTGGGAGCTGCCAAGTAGGCGATCAGGTCGCGGACTTCGTCGGGTTGCAGTTGATCGAGCTGCCGTTCGGGCATGATCGACAGTTCGGACAGCTTGCGTTCTTCGATGTCGGACTTGGCGATGACGACGGTGTCGTTGATCGTGCGCAGCGTGATCGCGCTGTCAGTTTCCTTTTGCAGCAGGCCACTGATAACCCGGCCGTCTTTCGTTTCGACAATCGTCGCGCGGTAATCCTTGCCGACGATGGCCGATGGGTCGATCAAGTTTTCCAGGATGTAGTCCAGATTTGCCCGGTTTGAACCCGTGATGTCCGGTCCGACTTTTCCGCCATCGCCGAACAACGTGTGGCACGAGTGGCAATTCTTGGTGAACAGCCGTCGGCCGTTGCTCAGGTCGGCGGCTTTCAATTTCGCAACCGTCAGCCCGGCCTTCTGCTTGGCGATCAACTCTTGCTTGTCCTTCGCCGTCGCGCGGAATTCGCCCCACACAGATTTGATGCGAGTTTGCAGCTTCTCGTCGTTGAATCGCAGCAGCGCTTGCACGTTGTAGGCATGCAGATCAGTGCGTGGCAGTTTTTCTTTTTCGATGGCATCCAGCAGCGCCGCCGCATAACTCGGCCGCGTGCAGAGTGTGTTGATCGCGTCCCGTTTCTCCGATTCCGTCAGCTTGCCATACTGAGACAGCACGATGCTCGGCGTCTTCGCATCGTCGAAACCGGAGAGCGCCCGCAATGCCGCCCCGCGCAGAGCCGCGTCGCTCACGATCGCTTGAAACGACGCGACCGCGTCCTTGTCTCGCCCGCGCAGCAAGATGTCCAACGCCTGCTGCCGCTTTTCGAGCGGAGCTTTGTCGTTGATCAGCAGCTCACGCATCTTCGGCAACACGCGCTGATCGCCGAAGATGACGGCGATCTGATCCGCCTTGTCCCGAATCGCCGCGTTGTTGTTTTTCGCGAGCACGTCATACGCCGGCTTCCACGATTCCGGCGCGGCAATGTTCACTCGCCCTTCAAACGCCGAGAGCATTTCGTCGAGCACCAGGTGCCGGGGCAACGCCTCGTTCGCGAGCGCTTCGACAGCCGCATGGAGGGTGCGGTCCTCCGAAGCGAGACGACGCACGATGAAGCGTGTCACCTTCTCGATTTTCGACGCACTCGCGAGAGCCAATGCCGAGTCGGGATCGCTCGCGACGAGTGGTTCGATGCCGTACCAGGACACCAGCGGCAAGTTGTGATCGTCGGCGTCTTCGACGTGACTCAACAAGGCACTCGCGATGGGGACGCGGCATTCGAGCGGATATCGTTGCAGAGCACTGGCCCAGGCTAAGCGAACAAGGGGCGAGGGTTCCGGCTTCACCAGCTCGGCCAGTTGGGCCCACGCCTGCGGTAATCGGACGATCCGGTCGGTATTTTCGGCCGCCAGTTGAATCGACCACGCACGGATGGACTCATCGCTTGATCGAATCCAAGCGCCGAACGTAAAGCTGGAATTGAAGTCGGGACTGTCCCGGTTCGAGGTCATGGCATGGAGGGTCCACATGTTTCGCAGTGTCTGACGAACAAGCTCCGCGTCGAGCGGCTTGTCCTTGTTTGCGAAAACATCCGCGTAAATGAGCATCGCCAACTCGCGGACCCCCGCGTCATCAAGCTTCGCAGCTCGCTCTTGAAGCAGCCGCCTCGCCATGCGCGAATGCCACTCGTTCGGATGCCGCACGAGGTCTGCCAGTTCCTGATCGCTGAGCTTTGCGAGGTCACTGGCTTGTGGCGCACGCGGCTCGCGTGCGTCGGCCTGAGGCACGCGAGCCGCGTGCCCCACATACTTCACGTTGTAAATTCGCCCGTTCGTGCGGTCCCAAATCTCCGGGTTCACGCGGTGGCAGGCATTCTTGTCGTACCAGTCGATGACGTACACGCTGCCATCGGGGCCGGACTTCAGGTTGATGCCTCGAAACCAGCGGTCGTTGGCGACGAGCAAATCCTTGCCGTGCTTGCCGACGTAGCCAGACCCGTGCCGTTCGAGGATGTCCTGATTCACGCGGTTGCCGTGAATGTTGGCCATGAAAATCGTGTTGCGGTACTGCGGCGGAAAATTGTCGCCGAGATAAATCATCGCTCCGGCGTGAGCGTGTCCACCGCCCGCCGACAGCGTGTCGGTCGGAGACTGCGGTTCGTGGCCCCACCAGGCATGGTCGCGGATGTTGCCGACGTAGTGGGCGTGATCGGCGATCGTCTTAATGTCTTCAAAGAAGTATGGATCGAAGTGCTGACCTCCCTGCCGCTGATACTTCGCTCCCTGAATGATGTGGTACAGGTGCGGAATCACGCAGGCGGTGATGAACGCGTGGCCGTGCTCGTTGAAATCGACGCCCCACGGATTGCTGGTGCCGTGCGCAAAGACCTCGAACTGGTGCCTGGTCGGATGGTATCTCCAGACACCTGCGTTCAAGCCTTGTCGTTGTTCGGCCGGCGTGCCGGGCTTTCCAACCTTCGAATGAGTGAAGACTCCGTGACATCCGTAAAGCCAGCCATCCGGTCCCCAAATGAAAGCGTTGAGCGTCTCATGCGTGTCCTGCCAGCCGAAGCCGTCGAGCAGCACGGTCGCACCGGCAGGGACGTCTTTCGGGAATTGCAGAGTAGCCGTGTCGCTCCGCGACACGATTGCCGACGGTGAGTTGGCATTCTTCTTTGAAGCAGCTTGAACGGATGAAGCCGCGTTACCAGTTCGGCTTTCCTGTCGCGGAGCGACAGGGCTACTTACATCCGGCACGTCATCCCCATCACGATCCGGGATGAACATCAAATACGGAGCCGCGCCGACCCACACGCCGCCGAAGCCAAGTTCCAGGCCGCTGACGAGATTCAACCCCTCGATGAACACCTTGCGCGACTCGAACGCACCATCGCCGTCCTTGTCCTCCAGGATCACGATCTTGTCTCGACCTTGACCATCCGGCGCGCGATTCGGATACGTGTACGCTTCTGCGACCCAAATCCGTCCTCGTGAATCGAACGCGAACGCGATCGGTTGATGCACCAACGGTTCGCCCGCCGTGAGTTGCACGCGAAATCCCGGCGGCACGGTCATCTGCTTGGCCGCCTCTTCAGGCGAGAGACCGTCGGCCAGTGCGACCGTTTTCTTTTTCTGAGGCTGAGCCTGCAACCACTCGTCTTTCGTGACTTTCTTCGCTCGATGCCGCAAAACGTGCGACCCGACCATTCCGCCCGCGATGATGTCCGGCAACTTGTCACCATCGACATCGGCGATGTTGAGCTGCCGGCCGATGCCCGCTTCGCCATCGGCGAGGTACGGAATCCAGTCGATTCCCTCTTTCGTGCGACTGAGCTTGAACCAATACACGACCGCCCCGGCATCCCACATCGGCGACTGCCGGTGATGCGACCAATACGTCTTGCCGGTGACGATGTCCTTCAGTCCGTCGCCGTC
>JACRIH010000587.1 GCA_016235885.1 Planctomycetales bacterium
GTCCTTGATGAGCGGGTCCAGCAGTGGATCGTGCATGGCCAGCAGCGGCCGGCGCACGGCGTATCGTCCGGAGTGCGTGAGTTGCAACCCGATCACGAGGTCGCGGTCGCTTCCCACCCCGAACGCAGCCGTGTGGGCTTCGCGGCATTGGCGGAGCATCCGTTCGAGATTGCTCGCCGTGTGATCCGCGATCCAGAGCTGTCGAGTGTTCGCGCGACCCTCATCGCAGACGGCGGCCGCTTCGCCCCAGATCAGCTTCGACCCGCCGCTGCCGAACCGGACGTACCGCCGATACGTCAACTCGTCGGGATTCCCGTCCAGCGTCCCATCGCAGCCCTCCATCGGATGAATGGCGAGCCGATTCCCGGCGGTCAAATGCCCGATGCGGATCGGCTCAAACAGCGCCGCAAAACCGTCCGACATCGGCATCTCGAATCCCAGCGACGCCGCGTCGGCGGTCACGTCGTCGGGGGACTTGTATTTGAAGTAGCGGGCCATGCGGGCATTTGAGATTTGCCGTTGGAAAAATTCAATGGCGGGACGATACTGGCCGGCGTCATGTCCAGTGTGTACGTCGAAACATCGGTCCTCAGTTACCTCGCCGCAGATCCCAGCCGCGACCTCATCGTGGCTGGACATCAGCAGATTACCCACGAGTGGTGGGACTCGGTGAAGGACCGATTCGAACCGTTCATCTCGGAGTCGGTCTGGTCCGAAATCCACCGCGGAGACTCGGACATCGTTTCGCGGCGCGTGAACCTTGTTCGAGTCCTTCCGATCCTGGCCTACAACGAAGACATCCAGACGCTGACCCGCGAGTACGAAACGCGACTCGGATTGACCGGTCGAGCACGAGCGGATCTGCCGCACTTTGCGTATGCAGTGTCATACAAGATGGACTACCTTGTGACCTGGAATTGCAAGCACATCGCCAACGGTCAGGTCATCCGCAAGTTGTTGGAAGTCAATTCTGAATTGTCTCGCGCGACGCCCGTGATCGTCACGCCAGAGGAGTTGCTTGATATCCCCGGAGATGACGTGCCATGATTCGCGATCCCATCGTTGAAGAAGTCCATCGCGTGCGCGAGAAAATGCTCGACGAGTGTGGGGACGATCTCGACCGCTTGTTGGAACTGTGTCGTGTGACCGATCCGAAGTTGCAGGAGCGGTTGGTCACGATGGAAATGCTTGAGGCACGCCGCGCCGCCCAACCGGTTCAGGCGGCGGCGGGTTCGACGCCGTTGCGGTAATTGACCGTTTCTCGGTCTCAGTCGCATGTGAGGTGGCCATGTCCTGCTTGCCTGCACCCTGGGTTGACGGCCTGACGATCGGCCAGATGCTGCGTGAAACCGCGCGGCGGCATGGCGATCGAGACGCGCTCGTGTTTCCGCAGTTTGACTACCGGGCGACGTATCGGCAGTTCGACGATGAGGTCGATCGTGTGGCGCGGGCTTTGATCGCGCTCGGCATCGAGAGTGGCGAGCACATCGCGCTGTGGGCGACGAACTGGCCGCAGTGGGTGCTGCTGCAATTCGCCTCCGCGCGGGTGGGCGTGGTGCTGGTGAACATCAACCCCGCGTACCGGTCGCACGAACTCGGATACGTGTTGAAGCAGTCGGACTCGGTGGCGCTGTTCCTGATCGACAAGTTCAAGTCGTCGGATTACTTCGCGATGGTACGCGAAGCGGTGCCCGAGTTGTCATCGGCCAGCAACGGCGTGGTGTCATCGCACGAGTTCCCCAAGCTGCGGCGCATCGTCACGCTGACGGAGTTTTCGCAGGCGGGGATGTTGAACTGGTCCGGGTTCCTCAAACTGGCGGATCAGAATGTAGGGTGGGTCGAGGAACGAGACCCGCCATCGCGGGGACAGGCTGGTGGGTCTCGCGAGCTCGACCCACCCTACGATGCATTGGCGGAGCGAGAGAGTCGTGTCCGCGCCGGCGATGCGGTCAACATTCAATACACGTCGGGGACGACGGGGTTTCCCAAAGGAGCGACGCTCACGCATCGCAATCTCCTGCTCAATGCGTTTTACATTGGCGATTGCCAGCGGCTCAGCGAGGTGGACCGCGTCTGCATTCCGGTGCCGTTCTACCATTGCTTTGGTTGCGTGCTGGGGACGCTGGGGGCGGCGGTACGCGGCGCGGCGATGGTCATCCCGTACGAATACTTCGAGCCGGCGAAGACGCTGGAGGCCATTGAGGCCGAGCGGGCCACGTCTCTGTACGGCGTCCCCACGATGTTCATTTCGCAACTCGATCACCCCGTCAAACCGGCTCGCGAGCGGAACTTGAAGTCGCTCCGCACGGGGATCATGGCCGGCAGCCCATGCCCGATTGAAATCATGCAGCGCGTGGTGAGCGAGATGGGGGCGAGCGAGGTCACGATCGCGTACGGCCTCACCGAAGCGTCGCCGGTCATCACGCAGACGCGCACGGACGACCCGATCGAATTGCGCGTGGCGACTGTCGGCCGGCCGATCCCGGACATCGAAGTGAAAGTGATCGACCCGGCCACCGGCACCACGCTCGGCGACGATCAGCAGGGGGAGCTGTGTACGCGCGGGCATGTGGTGATGCTCGGCTACTACAACATGCCCGAGCAGACGGCGGCCGCGATTGACGGCGAGGGTTGGTTGCACTCGGGCGATCTGGCCGTGCGCCAGTCGAACGGCTACTACCGCATCACCGGCCGGATCAAGGACATGGTGATCCGTGGCGGCGAGAACATCTACCCGCGCGAGATCGAGGAGTTTTTGTTCACGCATCCCGCCATCGAGAACGTGGCCGTGGTCGGCGTCCCTGATCCAAAATACATCGAGGAACTGGCCGCGTGGATCAAACTCAAGCCGGGCGGCACCGCGACCGAGGACGAAGTTCGTTCGTTCTGCAAGGGACATCTGGCGCACTATAAGGTGCCGAAGTACATCCGCTTTGTCACGGAGTACCCGCAAACGGTGACTGGGAAGATTCAGAAGTTCAAGATCCGCGAGGCCATGGTCGCGGAATTGAACCTCGATCAAACGGCCAAGCGGGAGATGGCATAGCCGGTACGGCCGCCAAGCAGCTCTGTCGTTCCACGATGGGGCTCATTTCCCGCAACCGAACCGCTCAAAAGTTATCCAAGACCTCTCCCTTTCGGGCGGTCGTGATCTTCGCAATGACGCGGAGATTTGTGTTTTCCGAGAGGAATCTGACTCGTCCATCGGCAAACAGAACAAAAGCCCCCCCCACGTGAAAACTGTAGATTTCGTTGTTGTTCGTGGCGTTGATGGCGATGCTCCCCGGTTGCGTGACCGTAATCGCCGACGTGACGTTGGTGCCATGCAAATCAAAGTCTTGCTGAAAATCGGCCCACCCCGCACCGCTTACAGTGTTGGTTGAAACCAGACTCCCCTTCACCCAGAGATCGGGTCGACCGGCGTTTTCGGTCATCAACTCCGTGTTGCTCGTCCCGTCCAACACTCCGCCGATGGTGGCTCGGTCAAAATCGTCCCGCAAGATTCCATCGCCACCTTCCGACTTGGTGTCGATCAGACCGGTCCCCGTCAGCGCGCCGTTGACCAGATTCATCGTGGCGTAGTCCGTGCAGGCCCGTGGGCCGCTGAAGCCCATGTAGGTCGTGGTGGCCATTCGATTGTTGGACGGCGTCGAGGGACACTTGAACGCCGCAATTTGAATCTTTTGCACGTTCGCATTGGAAGGGTCATACCAATGGTCGTTGAAGTTGTATTGGTTGTAGACCGAGTCCTGATCGAGATACGGTAGCAATCGAGGCATCAGTGCGTGGCGGCGACGGCCGTTGGCCGTGCCGGTCGTGCGTGTCGGGAACATGCGGTAAGTGCTTTCATAGTTGTGCATCGCCAGTCCAATCTGTTTGAGATTGTTCAGGCACTGTGCTCGACGCGCTGATTCTCGCGCTTGCTGGACAGCCGGCAGGAGTAGCGCGATCAAAATCGCGATGATCGCAATCACCACGAGCAATTCGATGAGGGTAAATCCCTTGAACCCGTGGCGGCGGTGATTTCCAGTCATGATGACTCCTCTCCTGTTTGAGACGGATGAACGCCCATCAAGTTCAGGGCAACTGCAAATGAAAAGGGGAAAGACTGTTCTCTCGTTTCTCCACGGTGACTTTGAGAGACGATGTCTGCTTGTCGAAATAAACTCCGCGCAAGCGGTCGGTGCCCTGCCGTTCGTCATCGACGTCAGGTTGCCCGGCGTCCACCAGGACCGCTTGCCCACCGTCTGTCGTGGCGGTTGCGGGCTGGGGTGGATCGACCGGCCATTCGATCAGTGCGACGTAGTCACCAGCCGGCGCACCGTCGGATAGTTCGTAAGTGCCAATCAGAAACATTCCGTCACTCTTGACGATTCCTCGCGGATAGCCGACGGGCCATTGGCGCTGGTCGTCGCCCGGATTGACAGGCGAAAGGATGACGCGCGCCTTGTCCGCCGGCTGACCACCGACAAGAACCTGTCCCTTGACTGGAAAGGTCGGCACGCGCTCGACAGGTTTGGTGCGCTGGCACCCGATTCCAGCGCAGCACACAACACTGACCAGCCACAGGGAGATTCGACAGACAACCGTCCGATTCATGCACCGAGGCTCACTCAGGAAACCGAGGAAGATGACTCGCTCGACTCGTGTCCCTTCGAGCCGCGAGCGCCGGAGAAAACCGCGAACGCGCCGATCCCTGACGGGCGTAGCTTACACAGTGAACAGGAAGAATTCACGGACAGCCCATGAAGATTTGGTGAGGGTAGACGCGAGCACACCCGAGGCAGGTTCTGACGGTATCAAAAAAGCGAAACCGGCGTGCAGCCGATGGCGTCGGCTGGCCGGTTTCGCTTGCCCGGAAAATCGTGCAACTACTGCGTGTCAGTGGATTCACCGGTGGAGGCGTCGGAGCCGTTGATACGGCCCAGTGCCAGTTCGGCGTTCGAGCGGACCAGTTCGCTGGCGTCGTTGCGGCAGGCTTCCAGAGCGGAGATTGCCGACGAGGCTGCGGAGCCGATCTGGCCGAGAGCGAACGCTGCGGCCGCACGGACGCGTTCGTCATCGTCTTTCAGGCTGTGGCTGATGCTCAGGACGCTGTCCTTGTCCTGCGGAGCAATGCCCGCCACGGCATAGGCCGCGAGCAGCCGGACTTGCGAATCGTCGTTCGTGAGCGAGCGGATGAGCGTGTCGACCGCGCCGGCGCTACCCGGCTGAATCTTGGCGATCGCTTCCGCAGCCAAGATGCAGGCATGCGGTTCACTTTGCGAACAGGCCTTGGTGAGGGCTGGCAGAGCGGTCTCGGCAGCGGCTCCCATTTCGCCGAGCGTCCAGGCACAAACTTCACTCAGGTTGGAGTCGGACGATGCCAGACCGGCACACAAGTGCGGGAGGCAGGCGGCCGTTTCGCCTTCGATCTTCCACAGCGCCACGGCGGCCTTCACGCGGACGTCGGCATCGGGGTTGTTCAGCATCTCGCGACATGCCGGAGCCGCCGCCTTGGCCGCACTGCCGAGTTTTTCGAGTTGACGCAGTGCTGACATCTGTTGCACTGGAGTTCCGGCATCGAGTCGTTCCACCGCCGCCAGGACCGCACCGTCCGCCGCCGGACACCGGCTGACCAAATTATTGACCGGCTCTTCCGCCACGGGCTGATCGGCGATGGCATCTGAACTGGCAGCAGATTCGGACTCGATCACCACGGGTCGCGGTTCCGGTTCCGGAATCGAACGTCGGGTGCTTGACTCGGACGACGAGTTTTCTGGAACGACCGAAGTGTCATCGATGCGGCGCGTGACTGCCGGGATCTCCTCCACTTCCTCCACCGCAGATTCTTCCAGCTTCGAGGCAACTTGGCTGGTTTCGGCCTTGGCTGATTGGTCCGCTTGCGAGATCACATTGTAGGCCGCTTGAGCAGCGGTGCCGATCGTGTCTTCCGGAGCGGTTGTGGCTGTCTGAGTTAGCTCGTTGATCTTTGTCCCGGCCTGTTCGAGGTCGGGAAGTGGAATCTTGTGTTCCGATGCCGGCGCCTTCCGAGCCAATGCTCCCGATTTTGCGAGGGTCTGTTCGAGGTCGTGCAATTGAAGCAGGCCTTGCGTGGCCTTGTGGTTCGTGTCATCCAGCGCCAGCGATTCCCGATAATGCTGCCGGGCTTTGTCGAGGCTGCCGGCTTGCGAGAAGAGCGCCGCCACGTTGGCGTGCGCTTCGGCCTCACTGCTGGCCTTGCGGAATGCCAGAAAACTTTCGTCGAAGCGGCCCTGGCGTCCGAGAATGATCGCCAGATTGTTCTGTGCCCGTTTGTGACCCGGTTCGACAGCCAGTGCCGCGCGGGCGGTCTGCTCGGCTCTTTCCAATTCACCCGCCGCGCACTGCGCGTAGGCGATGTCGCTGAGCAAGGTCGCGTTTTTCGGCTGCAACTGGCGAGCCAGTTGGAAATGCTTGTCGGCTGTGGCAAAGTCCCCGGCCCGGGCGGCAATGATCGCCACCCGCTGGTGCGCTTCGACAACGTGTTTGTTTCGCTTGAGAATGTCCTCGTACAGCTCCCGGGCTTGGGCAACCTGGCCCTGCTGCTCGTGCAAACGAGCCTGGCCGAGTTCGGATTGGACGGACTTTGACTCGACCCGCTCCGGCATGCGGGGCAGCGCCGTGGCACACCCCGAAATCCCGATCAACGCCGGAGCCAGAACCAATGAACTCCACAAGCAAATCCGTTTCATAAGGACAGCCTCTTGATTGAAATGAGAGCCGTCGCGCGAGCGATCTCGACCCGTGTACCCAAAACGACAGAGCAGCGGGAGACCGTCCCTGGCCTCCTGCTTCTCTGCGACCAACGATTCTCTATTTGCCCGAGTCTCGGTCAGTCCGAGAATCCATGCGGACCATGGACGAACGAATCGTCCAACTTTTTGAAGTATGGGAATTGGTGCGTAGGCTTCGATCGTTCGCGAGGCATCGACCGAAGTGCGCCGCGCGGAGAACGGTTCGGACTCGCCGCGTGGCCTTGCTGCTCGCTCGTGACTTCCAACAGGTTGATGATAATGCAGGCCGGTTTGGCATCGGTGGCCGATGCCTGACGAACCACGGTGGAACTACCGGGACCACCGGGTGACCAATCCTGGCGAATCAATTCCATGATTCGCGTGGCCTCCTGAGAATCTCGGGCCACCCCAAGTACGATCAACTTGTCCGCCACCGGGATCAATTGAATCTTGCTGTTTGGGAACAACCTGCTGGCCATGCCTTGCAGTTCGCTGCATTCGCGGCGGCGACGATCCTCGGCCGCGGAATCCTTGACCACGGTGACCAGCAAACCCAGCGTGCGCGGCTGCTCTTCGTCACCCAGCCAAAGTCGCAGGGAGGTTGTGCCAGTCTGCCTGCCGATCAACTCGAACTCCCTGGTACCAAACGTGGCCACATCGACAATCGTGGAGTCGGAGACGGCGATGCGAGTGATATCCATCTTCGTCCGAATCAGCTTGGATCGTCGAAACAGGATTTCGAGTGACGTGTCCGCTTCGGAAATCTGGTCAATGATCTCCTTCACGTTTTGCTCGACGCTGATCGACCGACCGGCTTCGGCTGCCGTTGCTCCGGGTTCTTGAGCGATCACCGCGGAGGTCACTGCCAGCAGACTGCACATCAGCACCCAGCCAAACCGGTGTGGGCGTGTATTTTGGCGAACCATGTTCTGTCTCCGGAAACGCCAGCAGGACCTCGGTGGACTGGTTCAGAACTGCCGACCCGCGAAACGGGACCCGACAACTTCGTCTGATCCGCCTCGGCGTGAGGGCGCGTCTGCGCGAGGTCTTGCCGACCATCTGGTAGGGTGTATCGGATGTATCGGTCAACAGAATTGAACGGAAACGGCTGGAGAAACACACCGCATCGAAAAAACTCATTGTGCCCACGACGTAAGATAATCCAACCGAACTTCACCGCTTCGTGAGTTGCCCCCGAACCGGACGGAGACAACGTCCGATATTCACACAGACGCCGGGTTCAGCCCAGTCCGATTCATTCCCGAACCGTGATCCACAAAGTCGCTGGTTTTCCCCTCCGGGGAAGAGGGAAGTGTCATGATTCAGGCCCGGTTCCCTGCAGTTGGGTCTGGCAGCGTTGGCACCCCGTCGTTGGCAATCAGGGATGAACTGGTATGATCCGTCACGGAGGCCAGTCACCTTAGTCCTGATGCCTGTCGCGGGAAAATGCCGTATGCGCCGCCTGCCATCTCAGCCTGAGTTTCCAACGCGGAGGGCCAGAATCGCCCCCGTGACTTCATCTGGCGGCGGTCCGAATCGGCCGACCCTGTCGGCTCGTCGGTGGATCGCCATCGTCTGCCTGTGCGGGATCAGTCTGGGGTTCGCCCCACCGGCGCGAGGCGAAATCAGCGAGAAAAAAGTTCTGGAATCGATCCAGCGGGCGAAGCGGTACATCACCAGTCTGCAGCAGGCGGACGGCTCATGGCGTTCGGGTGATCACGAAATCGGCGTCACCAGTCTGACGTTGCTGGCACTGATCAACGCTGGTCTGACGCCGCAGGATCGGCCGGTCGAACTCGGGTTGAAATACCTCCGAACCGTGGCGGAACCGACCAAGACTTACGAAGTCTCGCTGATGATCATGGCCCTCGCGGCCGCGAAGGATGATCGCCGGGACAACGCCAAGATTCTCAGTCTGGTCAAAAAGCTCGAACAGTCTCAAATCAAGGACGGCCCCGGTGCAGGATGCTGGAATTACGAAACAGTTCTCGGGGCCGGTCTCGGCCCTGGAGATCGCAGTAACGGTCAATTTGCCGTGCTGGGTTTGCGAGAAGCTCAAGATGCCGGAGTTCCCGCTGGCATCGACACCTGGCAACGCGCCCGCAACCATTGGCTCAGCACGCAGAATGTTGACGGCAGTTGGAGCTACTCTGGTCCACGTGGCGGGAGCGGCTCGGGCAGCATGACCGTGGCCGGTATCTCGTCGCTCGTCATCACCGAACCGATGGTGCGCAACGAAAAGGAGGGGCTTAACCCCAACGGCACTCCCAATTGCTGCGCGAATCTCGAACCGGATGATGCGGTCGAACGCGCCTGCCGCTGGCTCGGGAAGAATTTTTCCGTCGGCCACAATCCGGGAGCCGGCACTTGGCTGCTCTACTATCTCTACGGCTTGGAACGCGCGGGACGTCTCAGCGGACGGCGGTTCTTCGGCGAAGGAGCCAACAAGCACGACTGGTATCGCGAGGGAGCCGAATTCCTCGTCGAGACCCAGGATGTCGCGACTGGCGGTTGGCGCGGCGAAGGGGAACCACTTCGCTCGACGGCCTTTGCCCTGTTGTTCCTCTCCAAGGGCATCGCCCCCGTGTTGATGAACAAACTCCAATTCGGGCCGCGCGATCCCTCCGGCCAGCATTCGAATGGAACCGATTGGAACCGGCACCCGCACGACGTCCGCAACCTCACGCACCTCGTCAGCAATCTGCCGAAGTGGCCCAAGCTGCTCTCGTGGCAGGTCGTGGATATCGCCAGCGTGTCGCACGTGACCGATCTGATGCAGGCTCCCGTGCTGTTCATCAGCGGCACCGAGCGGCCTGTGTTCCAACCGAAGGACGTGCAGGTTTTGAAAGAATACGTCACCCAGGGCGGCTTCATCTTCGCGCAGAGTTGCTGTCAGAAGGGTGGCTTCGATACGGGTTTTCGCGAACTCGTGCAGCAGATGTTTCCACCGGGCGAAGCGCAGTTCAAACAACTCGAAGCCGATCATCCCGTGTTTCGTAGCGAGTATCTGTTGGCCGATGCGGCGGTCGAATTGTGGGGCGTGGACGTTGGTTGTCGCACGCCGATCATCTATTCACCGTACGATCACTCGTGCCTGTGGGAACGCTGGACGCCGCGTGATGTGCCGGGCCGCTCGCCGCAGCTCACCGGGATGATCACGAAGTCCACCCGCGTCGGAGTCAATGTTCTGGCCTACGCCACCGGACGCGAACCGGCGAGCAAGCTGCGTCAAATCGAGCTGCTGGCCGACGACAAAGACAACGACCAGATCGAGCGCGGCTTCCTCGAAATCGCCAAGCTCCGCCACACCGGCGGCTGGGATGCGGCCCCGCAAGCCCTGCGGCATCTGCTCGTCGCGCTCAATCAAACTGTCGGCCTGGCCGCGTCCACCAAGCCGAAAGACGTCCTGCTGACCGATCCCACGCTGAACCACTACCCCCTGCTCTACATTCACGGCCGGTCTGATTTTCAATGGAGTCAGACAGAGCGCACCCGGCTTCGCGACCACCTCAAGCGCGGCGTCGTGCTCTTTGGAGACGCCTGCTGTGGTGCGCCGCTCTTCGACATTGCCTTCCGCCGCGAAATCGCCGAAGTCTTTCCCGATCACAAACTGCAACGCATCCCGCCGGACCACGGCCTGTTCCTCCTGTCCAAACACGGCGGCTACGACCTCAAACAAGTCCAGCGCCGCGAATTCGAAGTCA
>JACRIH010000569.1 GCA_016235885.1 Planctomycetales bacterium
CGCGGTCACGTCGCGGGTGATTCGCGACACGCTGGCTGGCTATGTGTCGCGCGGTTCGACGGTGTTTCTCACGTCGCATGTGCTGGAGATCGTCGAAAAACTTTGCTCGCACGTGGGGATCATCGTGAAAGGGAAACTGGTCGAGCAGACGTCGCTGGAGGAACTGCGCCAGGGGAATTCGCTCGAGGACCGGTTCTTGGAAAAGGTTGGCGGCGATTCGTCCACGACGCAGAAGTTGACGTGGCTGGAGGGGCAGGCGTCGTAACGCCGCGAAGGTGTCAAACATGGCGGTCGCGCTCCGCGAGAAAATCGTACTCCCTCTCCCCTTTGGGGAGAGGGCTGGGGTGAGGGGCGATGGCATATACTTGGGCACGATTTGCGGATTCCGGCAAGAGACGCGCGGACCACCCCTCACCCCCAACCCCTCTCCCCCAAGGGGAGAGGGGAGTTGTTTCGATTCCACCGAGTGTCGAGTAACAGCGGGTCGTATCACGTGAAATGGCTTTCGTCTCGCGGAGCGAGACGGCTACATTCCGAAAGGCTCGCACATCGTGACGTGGAACCAGTGGCAGGCGATTCTTTGGCTGCGGTGGCGGCTGACGGTGAATCAGTTTCACAAGGGGGGCGTTCTCAGCGCGGTCATTCTTGGGATCGTGGTGGTGACGGCGGTCATCGCGGGGATCAGCCTGTTTTTTGTGGGCTTGGTGGCGGGAGTTTTTCTGCTGCCGAAGGCGACTGCGGAGCACACGCTGTTCGTGTGGGACGGGATCACGGTCGGTTTCCTGTTTTTCTGGTTGATCGGTCTCGTGACCGAATTGCAACGGTCCGAGTTGATCTCGCTGGACCGGATGCTGCATCTGCCCCTGACGCTGCGCGGCACGTTCCTGTTGAACTACGCCAGTTCGTTCGTCTCGCTCACGCTGATTCTGTTTGTGCCCGGCATGGTGGGGCTGGCGATCGCGTCGGTCGTGGCCAAAGGGCCGGGACTGCTCGTGCTCTTCCCGTTGTTGTTCAGTTTTTTGTTGATGATCACGGCGGTGACGTATCAAGTGCGCGGCTGGCTGGCGGCGCTGATGGTCAACAAGCGGCGACGGCGAACAATCCTCACGTTTGTAACCGCTGGGTTCATCCTTCTGTGCCAGACGCCGAACCTGCTGAATTTCGCGTTCCATCGCTGGAAACACGAGGACGCGGCTGCGGCCAGCAAGTCCGAAGTTGCCGCGATGCAGGAACTCACCCGGGCTGTCAAGGCGGGAGAAATCACGGTTGAGGAAAACACGAAACGCCTTGCCGAGCAGTCGGCCGCCCGAGCGGCGGGCAAACAGGCGGAGTCCGACCGGCAGAAGGTGTTGGCCATACAGGTGCTTCTCGGAGCCAACATGGTGTTTCCTCCGGGATGGCTGGCCTACGGTGCGATGACCGCGACCGATTCGCGGATTGTCCCCGCGCTGCTGGCCGTGCTGGGGAGTTTTCTCATCGGTGCCCTGAGCCTGCGGCGCGCGTACCGGACCACGTTGCGACTCTACACGGGGGAGTTTCAGGGAGTCGCGGTGGTCGAACGAGTGCCGGTCGCGACGGCGGACCAAGTCGCAAAGCGCGCGGCCCGCGCTGCGTTGCCGCTGAAGACACTGCTCGTCGAATGGAAACTCCCCGTCGTCTCCGAGCCGTGTGCGGCGGTCGCGCTGGCGAACTTCCGGTCCCTCGCGCGTGCTCCGGAAGTCAAAATGATGATGCTGACGCCGCTCATCATTCTGTCGGTGGCCCTGGTTTCGATGTTGGGCCGGGGATCACCGCCGATTCCGGAACAATACCGGCCGTTCGCAGCGCTGGGAGCCATCGGCCTGGGCCTGTTCTGCATGATCGGGTTGGTCCAGAACCATTTCGGAACTGATCGCTCCGGCTTCCGAGCCTACGTTCTCTCCGGCACTCCGCGCCGTGAAATCCTGTTCGGAAAAAACCTCGCGCTGGCTCCGTTCGGGTTAGGGATGGGTTTGCTCGTGTTGATCGTGATGCAATTCCTGATGCCACTGCGGATCTCGCATTGGTTCGCGACGGTGCTCCAGCTTGTCGCGGCCTATCTTGTGTTGTGCCTGGTCGGCAACCTGTCGTCGATCCTCGCCCCGTATGCAATGGCTCCCGGTGCGATGAAACCCGCCAACCCGAAGGGACTCACCATTCTCTGGAGCCTCCTGATTGCCATGCTGTTTCCGCTCGTCTCAGCAGTGGGTTTCATTCCGCTGGGGTTGGAGTTTTTGGCGCAGTGGCTGGGGTGGAGCGAGCTCATCCCGGTTTACCTTGTGCTCTCGGTCATCCAACTGGCAGTGATCGCCGCAGGCTATTGGTTTCTCGCCGGAAAGCAGGGTCAATTGCTCTCTCGCCGCGAGACGCGGATTCTGGAACTCGTCACCACGAAGGATGAGTGACCGGGGCGACTCGCCTTGTCCGGTGGCGGGGATTGTGAGATAAGTCGCGGCCATTTTTGGGGAGTGGGGAGTAGGCAGTTGGCAGTGGTGAGAGGCTTGCAGACACCACTGCCTACTGCCCACTCCCGACTGCCACTCGTGACAAGGATGTCGCCGTGTTGGAACCGCTCTCAGATCCGCTGCGCTCGCTGCTGCTGGAATTGAAACTCTGCTCCGCCCGCGATCTACGGCGCTGTCGAGGGTCGGTGCGAACGCTAACGCACGACCTGCCGGCGTTCGATTCGGTGTGGTTGGATGCACTGGTTCAGATCCGGCGATTGACACCGTTTCAGGCGCGAGTTCTTGCATCGGCGAAACCCGATCGGCTGCGGATCGGTCCCTGCGTGCTGGTCGATCGGCTCGGCGGCGGGCCGCTCGGCGAGACATTTCTCGCGCGTCCGATCGCGGGACACGACCTGTGTGTCGTCAAGCGTGTGAATGATCGAGACGGGATCGGCGTCTCGGTGGATGGAGTCGTGCGAATCGAGAAACTCGTTGCCGGGTTGCAAGACTTCGCACAACCGTCCTGTGTTGGTCCGCACGCGGTCCAGCGCCTGCTCCCCTCTCCCCCCGGGAGAGGGGCTGGGGGTGAGGGCACGTTGCACTGTGAACTGACACCGAATCACCAATTGACTCCCCCTCACCCCAACCCTCTCCCGAAGGGAGAGGGAGCGATGGTGCTCGTGAGCCGATTCGTTCCCGGACCGACGCTCGGAGAACTGCTCGTGCGGCGCGGTCGCTACCCGGCGGACGTCGTGTTGGAGGTGGGGCGACAATTGTTGGATGGACTGGCGGCGCTGGAACAGCGCGGGCTGGCGCATGGAGACATCCGGCTGGCGAATGTCCGGCTGACGGATGGCGGGGTCGCGGTGCTGCTCGACGCGGGAGTGCGATCGGCGCTCGATCCGGAACTGACCGTGCATTCGGGGCTGGCACCGGATCGATATGACGGGGTCGCGCCCGAACTGATCGGCACGGGACGACCGCCGAACGCGGCGTCGGATTTGTACGC
>JACRIH010000592.1 GCA_016235885.1 Planctomycetales bacterium
CCCCGGCCCCTCTCCCCAAAAGGGGGAGAGGGGAGTTCGTTATCCCCTGTCCAATCGCAAATCGCAAATCGGCAATCTAAACTCCCCCCATGATCCTCCAAGGCAAAACCATCACCCCCGGCATCGCGCGTGGCGTCACGCACGTTGTCGATGCCCGCGCCATCCTCGCCACGGCGATGTCCGTTCCGCCGGGCGAATCGCCGCAGTCTGAACTCGAGCGGTTGCACGCGGCGATTGGTCGAGCCTGCGTCCAACTCGATCGGTTGCAGAGGCAACTTATGGGGCGCGTGGCCGCGACCGACGTCGCCATCTTCGAATCGCACGCGGGTCTGTTGCGAGATTCGCAATTTGTGTCGCGTATCGAGAATGAAATCCACGCACAAAGTGTGTCGGCCGAAGCGGCGGTGTCGCGAGTTGTCACCGATTTGCACGCGACGTTCCTGGTCAACAAAGTGTCGCTCGTCCGGGACAAAGCGGCCGACATCCTCGACATCGGCCGTCGCCTGCTGCAATGCCTCAACGCCGCGCCGCTACACGATGTCGAACTCGGCCCCGACTCCGTCGTGGTTGCCGCGTCGCTGACTCCTTCGGAACTGGTCCATTTCGCCCACCAGGGAGTCGTCGCCATCGTTACCGAGACGTGCGGACTCAAGTCGCACACGGCGATTCTCGCCCGCGGCTTTTCGATTCCGATGGTCACCGGCGTCGCGACCGCCTGCGAGACGATCGCGAACCAGGCAGAAGTCATCGTCGATGCGACCGGCGGCCGAATCATCATCGGTCCGGACGATGCGACGAAGCAGACGTTCGATGTGTTGGTCAAAAAGAAACAGGCGGACGAGCCGGAGGATTCTGGTCCGCTGCCGCCGCCGGTCACGCACGACGGCGTGACGTTGCGGCTGCTGCTCAACATCAGCGACCGGATCGAAGCGGCCGCCGTCCCACAACTCGGCGCAAACGGCGTCGGGCTGTTTCGCACTGAATTCCTGTACATGGATCGCCCGTGGTGGCCGACCGAAGACGAAAGCTACGTCGCCCTCCGCGAAGTCTCCGACGCGATGGGCGATCCTGCGACCGACCTGAATGTACGGCTCGTCGATTTCGGCGCGGAGAAATGCCCCGCGTATTCGGACATCCCGGTGAACCGCAATCCCAGCCTGGGCCTGCGCGGCATCCGGCTGCTGCTCCAGCGCGAAGACATCTTCAAACCGCAAGTCCGAGCCATCGCCCGACTGGCTCGCGAACGCAAGCTCACGCTGCTGATTCCGATGCTGGACACGCTGGACACGCTCGACGCGACGATCGAGAAGTTGTGCCAATTCGTCGGCGTGCCGCAGCGCGAGCAACTGCCGTTCAAGATTGGGACGATGATCGAGGTTCCATCCGCCGCGATTCTGATCGACGACCTGCTGCCGCGCGTCGATGCCGTGGCGGTCGGCCTGAACGATCTCACGCAGTACCTGCTCGCCGCCGACCGCGACGACGAACTCGTCGAACGCTACCACGACCCGCTGCAGCCGGTCGTGTTGCGACTCTTGAAACGAATTGTCGAAGCGGCCGAAACGCATTGCAAACCGCTCACGATCTGCGGCGAACTGGCCGGCGACCCCAAGCTGACGGGCCTCCTGCTGGCCCTCGGCATCCGCCGCCTGAGCGTCTCCCGATCGAGCTACGCCGCCGTGCTGTCCGCCATCCACCGCCTCTCCCTGCGCTCCATCGACGGCGCGGCGGATGAGATTCTCAGTCTGAGCACGGGGGCCGCCGTGCGGCGGTTCATCGCCGAGCACATGGGGAGTTGATTGCCGAATTGCGATGGCGTTTTGACTGCGGGCCTCCCGCGTCGCATTACTCTGCCACCGCATGCCCGCTGATTCGTTTGTCGGCCGCTCCGTGACGCAGACCGGTGGCTGGGTCGATCCAGATCGAGTGGGCGTCTCCCTGCTTGTGCTTGTCGTCCAACTTGTGGCCGCGCGATTCGAGTTCGCGGTGGGTGTCGCTCGACACGCGACCCGGTTCCAGTTTCGCGACGTCGGGCAGCCACTGGTGATGCAACCGCGGCGCGTCCACCGCCTGGCGCACAGTCATCCCGAAATCAATCACGTTGGTGACCACGTTGAGAACCGTGTTGATGATCGTCCGGCCGCCCGGTGTGCCGGTCACCAGCACCATGCGGCCGTCCTTCATCACGAGCGTGGGCGTTTGCGAACTCAGCATCCGCTTGCCCGGTTCGACGAGGTTGGCCGCCGTGCCGATGCGGCCGTCGCGGTCGGTCACGCCCGGTTGCAGATTGAAATCGGTCATTTCATTGTTGAGCAGGAACCCGGCGCCACGCACGACGACGTGCGAACCGTAGCTGTCCTGAAGCGTGTACGTGTTGGCCACCGCATTGCCGTCGGCGTCCACGACGCTGAAGTGCGTGGTACTCGGCCCTTCGGTCGCAGTCAGCAACTCGCGACCGAGTTCGTCGCTGCGCGTGGCCCGTTGTCGATCAATGCCCGCAGCCAGTTCGCGGGCGTACGATTTCGACGTGAGACGTTCCACCGGCACGTCCGTGAATGCCGGGTCACCGATGTATCGCGCCCGGTCGAAGTACGCACGGCGCATGGATTCGATGAACAGATGCGTCCCCTCTGCTGAATCGCGTTTCAGCGTGGCGAGGTCAAACTGTTCGAGGATGTTCAGCATCTGCACCAGCGCGATGCCCCCCGAACTCGGCGGCGGCGGTGCGAACACGTCGTAACCGCGGTACGTGCCGTGGATCGGGCGGCGCACGTTGGCTCGGTAACACGCGAGATCGGCCTTGGAAATCAAGCCGCCGCCGGCCTGCATCTCGGCCACAATTTGATCGGCAATCGGGCCGCAGTAAAAAGCGTTCGGTCCGCCATCGGCGATGAGTTGGAGCGTCTTCGCCAGTTCGGGCTGGACGAGTCGATCGCCCGCCTGCCACGGTGAGCCATCTGGCTTCGAGTAGACTCGACGGGCTTCGGGGTACGGGTCGAGCCGCTTGATCCATCCGTTGAGTGATTTCGCAAGCGGTTCGTCGATCGAGAAGCCATTCGCTGCGAGCTTAACCGCCGGTTCGACGAGGTCGCGCCAACAGCAGCGGCCGAACTGTTCGTGTCCGAGAGCCAACCCTCGCACGGTCCCCGGCACCCCGGCACTCAAGTGACCACGGCTCGTCCCGTTCAGTTTTGAATAGATTTCCTTAGTCGCAGCGCTGGGGGCCGTCTCGCGGTATTCGACGCAGACCGTCGTGCAACGCGACGTGTCATGCACCATCATGAACCCGCCGCCGCCGATATTCCCCGCGGCCGGATGCGTCACCGCCAGCGCGAATGCGGTGGCCACGGCGGCATCGACCGCGTGTCCGCCGCGCCGCAAGACTTCGATCCCCACTTCCGATGCTTCACGCGACACGCTCACGACCACGCCGCGCGACGATGTCACATCATGCTGAGCCGCCGGCTTGTCCGCGGCCGCGACGACAACTGCGGGCGTCCAGATCAAGAGGCAAGCGACAAGACAGGAAGACAGGCGAGCGGTCGGACGGTTCATGGCAACGCTCTCACGATTGAGGATCGGTGGCGGATCGAGTTCAATGCCCGGTGAATCACACTAACCCGAAGCGCAAGCGAGGGCAAGTTGCACGCGCATGCTCGCTTGCGCATCGGGTTGGCAGGCAAAGAAAAATGTCTCCGTGTTTTGATCCGACATCTCTCTGCGACCTCCACGCCTCTGCGTGAGACACTTATTTGATGACGGATAGTTCACGCAGAGGCGCGGAGGTCGCAGAGAGGCTTGGGAATCGGGTCACCACACGACTCAATGATCGACGTGTGTTTTTTTCTTGTCTTATCAGCCTGCGAACATGACTGAACCAGTCTGGCAATCCCCACGACGGAATCTCACGATGGACGAATCCTCAGCCGGCTCTCCGGATTCCGCTACTGGCGAACCGGAAGACAAAAACAACTTCCTGACTGACGATGTGGAACCCGCCACGGTGGTCCCGGTCGAATTACCCGTGGACGACGCGACCGCCACCGTGCTCGCCAAGCTCGATCAACTTCAGAGCGGGAAGCGGAATTGGACACACGCGATCGTCGTGCTGGTGCTGACGCTGGTGCTGTTTGGTGCCGCGGAATTTCTGCGCGGGAACCCGGTCAAGCTGGCGTGGCTGATCGGCGTGCTGCTGATCCACGAGTCCGGGCACTTTGTCGGGATGAAACTGTTTGGTTACCGCGACGTGCGCATGTTTTTCATTCCGTTCTTCGGCGCGGCCGTGTCGGGGCGGTCGCTGCACGTGCCGGGATACCAGGCTGCGCTTGTGATTTTGCTCGGCCCATTGCCGGGAATCGTGATTGGTGTGGTGCTCGGGTTGGTCAATCTGATCGTGAATTCGCCGACGGTCGGCGAACTGTCGCTGTTGTTCATCGTGCTGAACGGGTTCAACCTGCTGCCATTCATGCCGCTCGACGGCGGACGCCTGTTGCAACTCGTGCTGTTCAGCCGTCAGCGACATCTGGAAGCGGTCTTCCAAGTCGTGACCGGACTGGGACTCGCCGTCGTCGGCTTTGCCGGCAGCATGTGGCTGCTCGGTGGGTTCGGCGTGCTGATGGTGTTCGGCAGCGGCCATTCGTTCCGTGTACGCACGATCGCGCAGCAGATGCTGCAACGCCTCGGCGGCGATTGGCGAGCCGGTCTCAATGACGAACGTGTGCCGCAACCGATCGCACTGCAAATCCTCGACCTCGTTCGTGCGCGCACCCCGCAGCTCAAGGACCCCAAGTTGCTGGCCACCACGATTCACAATGTTTGGGAACGGATGCACGTTCGGCTGCCCGGTGCCCTCGCCAGCGTTGCGTTGCTGGCGGTGTACGGTATCAGTTTGTTCGGGACCGTGATCTTGTGGGTGGTGATTCTGTTGAACCAGTTGAAATTGGGTGACATCGTGCCGGTGGAGGCTCCCCGCGGCGCTGCGGTGCATCGGCTGAGGATCGACGAATCAACAATCGCGGAAAGAACCGTGGTCTGGACAACTTCGGGCAGACGAATGCGTCCGGACCACGACCTTCCCAAACCGACAGATCTTGTTGCGCCAATTCAGAAGCACTCAGGGTGACAACGTGAAGATTCCTTGTCAGGTGTGTCAACGTTGTCTGCCATCTGTTCCTGATCGCAATCAGGGTCGTCATACTTGGCCGACCGCAAACCAGGATGAAACGACTGGCCGAGCCACGTTTCCAATGGAACATCCCGAACGATTGATCCAATCCGTAAAGCTCGCGGTGACGAATACTCGTGCCGTTCTCAGCCGATGCCTTCCTACCACATCAGGCATGTCAAATGCCGGAGCCATTGGCAACACTGTGCGGTTGCCGACTGCATGAATGCACAGAATCTACGAGATTCCGGGTCATGGCATTACAAATCGAGACCATGCGGACGATCAGAAGCGCCGTGCTCGGTATCATCGTCCTGGCGGGATTGCTGGTCGTGACCCCCGCGCAGGCCGCACCAATTCTCAGTTTCGATCTGGATTGGTCGGGGGCTTCGTTCGGCAACGGCGCCACGGCCACGGGCACACTGAACATCGATGCCGCTCTGTTGAGCAATCCAGGGTTCAGCCTTGATTCGCCGTTCTCGGACTTCAGCATCACCGTTTCTGGCGCAACGGTGGGCAACGGGACGTTCACATCGAGCGGCGGTGATTTCGCGAGTATTTTCCTCGACATCCCCGGAGCAATCGCACTCGACCTGACGATGGAACTCATCGGCCAGGCGACCACCTTCGGACCGTGGGGGCCAACAGGCGGTAATGGCGACTTCAATTTTTTCAGTTTCGGCAATCCCTTGGCACCGACTGGAGTGGCTCCGTTTACCATCGAGACGGCCGCTGGTCTTGGTGGGGGCGATCTTCTGGTGCTGACGAGTTTTCGACCCGCCGTTCCAACACCCGAACCTGCGTCCATCTCACTGTGGGGGCTCGGAGCCGTTGTCATCACGATCGGTGCCCGCCGAAAAAAGTCGCGGAATCGACTCGATTGAAAGCGAACGGTTGATCGCCCCAGGCTGATCGGACTCTGGATGGTTCTGTCCGTGGCAACGAGCGAGATCAACTCGCCTTCTGCTGACTGTGACTCTTTGGGAAGCGTGTTTCCGCCTGGCACATTCGCAGTGTTCTCCGTCGGTCGCGGCGGCCCCCTCCTCTCGATTGGCTGCGACCTTTGTCGCCGCGCCACGTCGGCCCGAATCGCAACGCGACTCGACAGGGGATTTGTCAATTGAGCGTGACAAGGAAGCTCGTCAGTGATGTCAACTGGCACTTACACAGCGTGGCTTCTGCCCGCTGCCGACAACACAGTGAACAAGATCTTCGGCGTCGCACGGTCGCCGGGATGATCTGGTGACATCAATGGTGCCGATTTTGTCCCGGAACAATCGGCACCACCGAGTCGTCGAATGACACGAGCGACCGACTTTTCCCGGATGATGTTTTCTTGCCACACGCGGCATGTGCGTTGCCTGCTTGATCGTCTTGTGAAATTGCGTTGCCGACGGTTTGAAACCACGATTGGCCGAGCGACGTTGGTCGATCGGACCAGATGAACAGGGAATGAGATCATGCGGACGATCAGAACAGTCTTGTTGAGTGCCGCGGTCCTGGCTGGACTTCTTTTGGACGTCGGTCAGTCGCAAGCTGCACCGATCTTCAGCCTCGGCGACATGGTCGGGGTCGAGCAAGCCTTTCCGACCACGGGAACTGTCATCGCCGGTCCCACCACAGTCGCCGTCGTTGCCGGCCCGGAACTGTTGGGGTTTGCCGGTGCATTCAATCTGGACCTGTCTCCCGGAAATATCGTGATCGATTTCAGTCCCATCGGAGCGCCCGTCGTGGCGGGCGGTGTGTTCCCGGCAGATTTCAACGGGACGCACATCTTTGATTCGACAGGCACGCTTCCCGCATTCTTGACTTTGGTCGTTGATCCCACGTCCACCGTTGTGGGTTTCGACGCGACACGCGTGACGTTTGATGGAAACAACATCTTCCTCAACTTCGCAGGTCTGACCGTCGGTGGTCCCGGCAGTTTCGTATCGCTTGGTGTGGTCGCTGCGCCGGAACCCGCGTCCCTCGCCCTCTGGAGCATGGGAGCGATTGGCATGGCGATCGGTGCGACTCGTCGCAAACGGCGCACGCAATCCGTCTAGTACTGCGTCAAACCAAAGATTTGGGGTGGTAGCCACGCTCGCCAGAGCGTGGGTAGACGACAAAACCAGGGAAATTCCCCCGGTCTGGCGACTGTGGCTACCCCAAAATCAAGCTTTGACGGGGCACGAGTGCGGTTCCAGGCTGGCTGTAGTTCCGAACTGAAGTCCCACGATTTCAGCTACCCTTCGCCGCCACATCCGAATTGGAACCGCTCTAGCGATTTGACGGAGATTGTTGATCAAGAACTAATCAGCAGACATCCGGGTTCATTGCGAACTGGGTGTCTGTTGTCATTCCGTCAGGTTGAGATTTGGAAGCCACTCGACTGTCAGGGCTTCGTGCCCGACAACACGGCCCACAACTCGCGTTGCCACGAGACGGATGTGGCCGTCAGACCGGCTTCGGTGAAATACCCGAGTTGCGTTTCAGCCGTCTCGTGACAATCGTCGCCGCTGACTCGCGGCAATCCGAACTGACCGACGTTTCGAGCCTCCCAACCGCAGAGGGCCGAGTGCAGCAATTCGGGAACCAATCCCGATTCCATCATCCGGTGCATGTGGCTCGCCCAGCGCTGGCACACGGCCAAGTATTCCGCATCGTCGTTTGGTCGCACTTCGTCACCGTTAAAAAACACGCCGCCGGGCCGCAGGCCGTTGGCACATTGTCGGTACAGGCGCTGCTTCTCGGCGGGATCGAGATGATGAATGGCCGACGTGCTGACGATCGCGGCGGGCGCTTCGGGCAAGACACGCTGCCAATCGTCCTGCAATCGAGCCTGATGACAGACGCCGCGGAAGCCGAATCGACACAGCCTCTCGCGAGCCAATGTCAGGAAAGCGTCCGACTGATCGATCACCCAGACGCGAGAATTCGGAAACCGGTCCAGCACGAGTTCCGCCAACCGACCAGAGCCGCCCCCGAGATCGACGACGAGCGCGGTGTCGTCTTGCGAGATCGGCAAGCTGTTCAGAATCACGTCCTGAATCTCGCGGTAATGCGGATGGACATGCTCGGCCGCGGCATCGTAGCCACGGGCGTTGTCGAGTTGATTCCAGCGGTAGTTGGACATGGCAGCACGCAGTTCGGGTGTCGGAACGTAGCCGTCACGCTCCGCGTGACGAGCCGAGTCGGGTAGCGGCGTCTGTTAACCACTCGGCTCATCACGCGGAGCGTGATGGCTACGTAAATGCGCGCATGCCGACAAGAATGATTGAAAAATTACTTCGGCAAACGACCCACCTCAACTTTCGGGAAGCTGCCGGTGCAGGCTTTCATGAACTCGACCAAGTCCTTTTTATCCCGCTCGGTCAGGTTGAGTTTCTTGATCTTGTCGCTCAGGTTCTTGTTCGGCGTGCCCCCCTTGTTGTAGTGCTCGACGACTTCCTCCAGCGTTTTCTGGCTGCCGTCGTGCATGTACGGTGCGGTGAGGGCAACGTTGCGGATGGTCGGCGTCTTGAAGGCTCCGAATTCCTTGAGGTCTTTGCTGATCGCCGAACGCCCCTCGTCAGGCTTGGCCGCTTCCATGCCCACGCCGAGGTTGTGGTACTTTTCGTCCGTGAGATTCGCTCCGACGTGGCACGCACTGCAGCCAACTTTCTGGCTGAAGAACAACTCGCGGCCACGCTTGGCACTGTCCGACATCGGGAACTTTTTCACATCCGCGATGGCGGCTTGATATTGCTTGAAGGCTGCCGGGTCATCCGACTTCAAATCCTCGATGTCCTCTTTCGACAGTTTCTCGAACTTCTTGAATTGCTCGCCGTAGTCGAACGGCGCAGGGCCGGTGACGACGCACCGCTCGAATGTTGCGATCGCTTTGGCGACGTTGTCGATCGTCACACCGCTCTTGCCGAACACCGCTTCAAACTGGGCGACGTATCCGGAAATCTTCTGGAGCGTGGCGACCGCCTTCTCGTGCGTGTTGCCCATTTCAATCGGGTTCTGGATCGGTCCCTTGGCTTGATCCTCAAGGGTGGCCGCGCGGCCGTCCCAGAATTGCACCGAACTGAGAATGCGGTTGAAACTGACGGGCGAATTCCTACCCCCTTCCTGTCCGTTGATTCCCACGCCGAATCGCGTATGCCGGGCGAAGGCATCATCCGGATGGTGGCACGACGCACAGCTCACCGTGTTGTCGGCGGAAAGGCGCGTGTCGAAATACAGTTGCCGCCCGAGTTCGATCTTCGCCCGCGTGAGCGGGTTTTCCTTGATCCCACTCACGTTCGCCGCGCCAGCGGCCAGTCCGAGCGGCAGTTCGACCTCGAGCGCTTGGTGGTTCTCGGGCTTCGCCAGCCAAGTTTTGATTTCGTCGGTCGTCAGCGGCCCCTTGCCCGGAATCCCCGACGTGACGTTGTCGATCCCCAATTTGACCGGCGGCTTC
>JACRIH010000574.1 GCA_016235885.1 Planctomycetales bacterium
CACGAAGTCGTGCCGATTGTGGAACAAGTCCAACTCGCTCGCGACACGTTCCGGTTGCGACTGGCGTGTTCCGAAATGGCACGTCAGGCCGTTCCCGGTCAGTTCTTCATGATCCGCTCTCCCGATCGGACCAACCCGCTTCTGGCTCGCCCCTTCGCGCTGTATGACACGTACGTCAACGCCGTTGGAGACGTCGCTGGCATTGATGTCGTTTACCTCGTGGTCGGCAAGATGACGCGGTTGATGAGCACGTGGGCTGCTGGCGACCGCGTCGAGATTTGGGGGCCACTCGGCAACGGGTTTCCTGTGTCAGACGCCAATCATCTGCTGCTGGTTGCGGGCGGGATCGGGCAGACTCCGTTCCTCGCCGTGGCTCGTGAAGCACGCCAGCTTCGACGTTACGGCCAACCTCCACGAGATCCTGCGGCCGCTCCGCGGACGATCACGTTTTGCTACGGAGTGAGAT
Source organism: Planctomycetales bacterium (assembly GCA_016235885.1). Taxonomy (GTDB): domain Bacteria; phylum Planctomycetota; class Planctomycetia; order Planctomycetales; family Planctomycetaceae; genus JACRIH01. The sequence continues at coordinate 467 of JACRIH010000574.1, forward strand.
CCTCGGAGTTTCTGGCGGGGCTGGATGATTTCGCTTCGACGGGGATCGACGTCCGATTGGCGACCGACGATGGTTCGCGAGGCCACCGTGGTTTTGTGACGGATCTGGTGGCGGAGGCAATTCAATCGCCCAATCCACCCGGCGCGATTTACTGTTGCGGCCCGGAACCGATGATGCACGCGGTGGGTCGCCTGACGAAAAAGCACAACGTGCCGTGCTGGTTGTCGCTGGAGACGCCGATGGCGTGCGGCTTCGGAGCGTGCTTCAGTTGTGTGACTCGCGTCCAGATCGATGCCGACGAGTGGGACTACCGGCGAATCTGCGTCGAAGGTCCGGTCTTTCCCGCGGAACGATTGGCTTTCGTTTCAACATGACACGCCCGGATCGCCGTCTGTTGTCAATCTCGAATCTCATTATGTGAACAATTACGAAAGGACGACGCTTGCCTAGTTCAGATGATTTGGTGTTGGTGACCGGAGCCACGGGATTTGTCGGAGGCCACGTGGCAGAGCGATGCTGTGAATTGGGCATTCCGACGAGAGCCATAGTCCGCAAAGGGAGCGACACGCAACTGCTCACTCAGTGGGGTGTGGAACTGATCGAAGGCGACCTGACCGACGCCTCCGCAATCGAACGAACTGTGCGCGGGGTGACGATCATCATCCACTGTGCAGCGAAGGTCGGCGACTGGGGACCAGTCGAACCATATCGTGACGTCAACGTCCGCAGTCTGGAAAAATTGCTTGTTGCGGCTGAGGCCACCGGCACGCTGCGACGATTCCTGCACATCAGTTCGCTCGGGGTCTACGAAGCCCGCGACCATTTTGGAACTGATGAAACCGAAGAGCCCAGCACGAGTGGCATCGACGGCTACACGCTGACGAAAGTCGAGGCGGAGCAACTTGTGAGGCAGCACATCCGCGAACGTCAGTTGCCCGCGACGATCCTGCGGCCCGGGTTCATCTACGGGCCTCGCGATCGAACGATTCTGCCGCGGCTGCTGGAGCGGCTTCAACGAGGACAGGTGAAGTTCTTCGGTTCTGGCGAGCAGTTGATGAACAACACGTATGTCGGCAACCTCGTCGATGCGATCTTTCTGGCCCTCGACCAGCCGCAGGCGATCGGTGGCACCTACAACATCACTGACGGCCAATTGGTCAGCAAACGAGCTTTCATCAGCACGGTCGCCGAATTGTTCGGCTACCCAGTCCCAACGAAATCCGTACCGCTCGGCGTGGCCAAAACGCTGACCAAGATCAGCGAAACTCTCTGGCGATTACTCGGCAAGTCCGAAGCGCCGCTGCTCTCCAATGCGAAGTACAAATTTCTCGGGTTGAATCTCGATTTCTGCATCGACAAGGCGCGACGTGAACTGGGCTACGCACCGCAGTTCACCGTGTCCGACGGCATGCAACGGACGGTCGATTGGTTCCGCCACCAGAAAATGGCCTGACTCACTTTCCATTTGAGCGATTCACGCTTGGGTGGGACAGTTTCTGAAGGTGGGGGAGCGGTTTTGTCCACAAAATGTGGATAGGCCCAGTTTGACCATGCACCCCACCAACCCCGCCACGAATCTGCAAGCCCACAAGCGGAGCACTGTCCCCTGTGACGGGCGACAGATTTCAGTGGATCCCGAAGGCTGCAATATCGATGGACGGTTTCAACCTGCTTCGGCAGAAACTGGGTGAAAGTGATTCTCGAACACTTCCAATCACCGGCCGCGGAATCCGTGACCACTTCGGGCAGCGGTGCAGCCTAAATCGCAGCAGTCCGGCGCAGGACTGGCTCGCAGGCGCAAACAGCCCCCCCCCCCCGTTTTCGACAGAAAACAGAAAAGGAGGGGTTGTAACGAGCAAGCTGACCAGTTCCCCACCCACGATTCGAACGTGGACAAATTGCTCCAGAGGCAATTGTGCTACCGTTACACCAGCGGGGATCAAGACTGGGAGGAAAAATACGAAGCTGACCGCTTGGCGTCAAGGGGTCATGTTTTTGTGGGATTGAGTCTCGCCAAATCGTCGTTGATCACGCCCGTGATTGGGCTTGTTGGAAACAACAACCCGTGAAGGAATTCGGAGCCGGCGGACCAGTTCCGATTCGCATTCGTGGTTCCATTTCACAACTCCTCGGCGACTCGCAATGCCGTTCGACGATGGCTACGATCTCGGCGACTTTCATTCGACGAAGGAGCCAGCCATGTTGATTGGATATGTGAGCGACGAAAACTACGCGGCACTGACCGATGTGGCCATCGAGTTGCGTGGTGGGGGGGGGGCGTGGCAGATCGCACGGTCGTGGCCGTCGGGAGCCGTGCATGCGGACGTGCCGCCGGGCGAGTATGAGGTTTGCCTGAGCAAATCCGGATTCGGATCAAAACGAGTGCGGCTGCGGATTGATTCTGCGAAGCCCGTTCAATTTCGATTGTTGTCGGATCGCCTGTTGGGCTACACGTGGCCGAAATGGTGTCAGGGGGGCGACCCGGTCGAGTTTCGGATGCACGCAGTCGAACCGTACAAGCTAGGGTTGTGGCGATACGGGCTTCACAAGGAATTCATCCGCAACGTCGGCTGGTTCGACAATCACGGGCCGCGGGCGGTGACGCAGATTCTGCCCGACTCGCATTTCGTGGAAACCGGTGCGAAGTGGGACAACGGGCACGGTGTCCACCGGCAAGTCATCACCGCGCCGGAGCAAACCGGGCTGTACTACTTTCACGCGAAGGGTGAGTCCGGCGACTTCTATTCGTTTCCGCTAGTTGTGGCCCCACGAAAGCCGACCGCGAAAGTGGCGGTTCTGGCTTCGACGAACAATTGGAACGCGTACAACCCGTTCGGTGGCCGCAGCAACTATATCATGGCGGCGAAAATCATTGACCAACCGATCGTCAATTCGAAGGCCGATCTCCCGCGATACAAGTCCACCGACTACGCGGAATGGAAGAGTGCCATCGAATTCAACCCGCTGTCGTTCGACCGCCCCGAGCCGATCAATTTCGTTCCCGAGCACGTCGAATGCACGGACCCGATTGAAGGGCGTCAGGCGTGCCATGTCGCTCCGGCCGAATGGCGACTCCTCGGCTGGATGGAGCGCGAGGGGTTCGCGTACGACTTCTACTCCGACTTCCAACTCCACAATGGCACCCTGGACCTGGACGCCTACAGCGTACTCGTGATCAGCACGCACCCGGAGTACTGGTCGGTCGAGGCTTACGAGCGCGTCAAACGCTGGGTGTTCGAGCGCGGCGGCAAGTTGATGTATCTCGGCGGGAACGGTCTCAACTGCCGCATCGAATTCCTTGATGATGGTCAGGCGATGCGGTGCCACAACAATTGGCCGAACGGCTTTGAAAGCCGCATGCACGCGCAGCACGAATCGGAAGCCACTCTGGTGGGTGTCGTCTTCACGGAAGCCGGCGTGATGACGGTCGCTCCGTACGCGGTCGTCGAACCCGACCACTGGGTTTTCGCCGGAACCGGCCTTCGCCGTGGAGACTTGTTCGGAATCAAGACGCTTCACGAACGGTACGGCGACGGCGCGTCCGGGCACGAAACCGACAAAATCAGTCCGGCGTCGCCGAAGAACACGTTGCTGCTCGCCAAAGGCCTGAACCCCGACGACGGCGGCGCTCACATGGTCACGTTCGATACACCATCCGGCGGCAGCGTCTTCTCGGTCGGTTCCATCACCTACCCCTCTGCCCTGTTCACTGACGAACCGTGTTCGATCATCACCCGCAACGTCCTGCGGAAATTTCTAGCATGAACAACTTCCGCCCGTTCGTTCTGTTTTGGATTGCCATCACCGGGTTGGCAGACTCGGCTGAGGCTGCTGACCGACCGCCGAACATCGTCCACATTGTCGCGGACGACGTGGGCTACGATGACATCGGTTGCTTCGGAGCCAAAGAAATCAAGACGCCCAACCTCGATCGGCTGGCCGCGCGGGGGATGAAGTTGACGTCGTTCTATTCGCCCGCCCCGTATTGCACGGCTTCGCGGGCGGCGATGATGACGGGTTGCTACGCCGACCGGATCGGCATTCCGCCGGTGCTGTTTCCGTACTCGAAGATCGGGATCAATGCCCACGAGGTGACGATCGGTGAACTGCTGAAGGGGCGCGGGTATCGCACGGCCGTGGTCGGCAAGTGGCATCTCGGGCACCATCCGGAGTTCCTGCCGGTGCGGCACGGGTTTGATTTCTACTTCGGCATCCCGTACCCGAATGACCACGAACCCGACCGGCGCGGCTGGTCGAAACAGGCGGGACGGGACAACTACATCCCGCCACCGATGCCGCTGTTCCGCAACGAAAAGATCATCGAAGAACCGGCGGAACTCGAACGCCTCCCGCAGCGGTTCACCGTCGAAGCGGTCCGATTCATCCGTGAAAACAAGGCCCGGCCGTTTTATCTGCACTTCGCGAACATCGAGACGCACACGCCGTGGTTTACGCCATCGCGATTCGCCGGCACGTCGCAGGCCGGATCGTACGGCGACGCCGTGCAATGTCTCGACTGGTCCGTCGGTCAGATCGTTGCCACGCTGGATGACCTGAATCTGCTCGACAACACGCTGATCGTGTTTCATTCCGACAACGGCTATCTGCCACCGTCGAGCAACAACGGCGACCTGCCGAGCGTCTACGGCAAGTACGCGACGGTGGACGCCTCGCGGCAGCACATCGTCCGCGGCGGCAAGGGGACACTGTTCGAGGGGGGAGTCCGCGTGTCGTGCATCGCGAGTTGGCTGGGCAAGATCCCCGAAGGCTCATCGAACGGAGAGATCACAGCGAGCTTCGATTGGTTCGCCTCGTTCTCGAAGCTCGCCGGAGCCGACATGCCGGCCGACCACGTGATCGACGGCCAGGACATTTCGCCGTTGATATTCAACCAGCCCGGAGCCAAATCGCCGCACGAAGCGTTTTACTACTACCACGCCGGCAATCTCGGCGGCGTGCGGCAGGGAAAGTGGAAGCTGTCGTTCACCGGTGTAGGTCGCGGCGGCGGAGGCGGAGCAAAAAAGGCGGAGCAGTCGCCGGAACTGTACGACCTGGAAGCGGACCTCAGCGAAACAACCAACGTTGCCGATGCGCATCCCGACATCGTGAAACAACTGCTCGCGCTGGCCGAGAAATCCCGCGACGACATCGGCGACGCACGGCTTGGGCGAAAAGGCCGCAATGTTCGCGAAGTGGGACGAGTCGAGTCAAAGTAGCCCGCCTCAGCAGTTCTTGTACTTCCAGTTTCGCGACTTCCCCTCCGCTAGCCATTCGATGGTCGTCGCCAGTCGCCGTTGCCGTGTGGCTTCCTGTTTGGCTTCGTTGATCCATTCGACGTACTCTTTTTTGTGGCTGTAACTGAACGCCTCGAATGCGACGCGAGCTTTCTTGTTCTTTGCCAACGCGGCGAGCAAATCGTCGGGGACGACAGTTTCCTTCTTCGTGGCTGACCTCTTCGGTCGTGGAATGGTTTCGCCCGCCTCGTTGAGCGCCACCGCCTCGGCGATGTACGCCACCAACACCTTGTCGACCGGCAGGTCCGCCTCGCTCGTGACCCGAGTCCCCCCCATGCCGGTGTTGCCTGCCGGATCAAACAATCGCTGCGGGTCGCGCATCAACTTCGCCTTCCAAAACCCGTAGCTCGCGTGCTGCTTGAACGCCGCCATCATGCCGACGACGCCTTTGTACTCGAAGTGTGGGACGCTCCACTTGATCGTCTCCCGAATTTCAGGACACGCGGCATGGAACAGCCGGCGGATCCGTTTCAAGATCGGCTTGGCGAACGGCGCAGCGTTGGCGATGTAGGCATCGACTTCGGGAGACGTGTGTTTCGATGTCTTGCGAGCCATCGTGGTCAGCTACTGGAACAAAAGAGAGGTGTTGGCACTCGGGTACTGGATTGCGACGCCCAAGATCAGCGGTCTTGAGACACGTGTCAAGCCAACCGATGGCTACTCCTGCTCAGACGACTGTCCAACCTGTCGCGTCGGATTCACGAACAACCACCCCACTGCTCCGACCAACAACACGAGCGAGTAGATCGCAAACGCCGGGTCCCACTGATCGCGACCGGAGTGGCCTTGGGATTTCATCCAGTCCGCGAACGAACCGAGAAATATTTGAGAAGACATGGCACCGGGAACACCCAGCGAATTCATCAAGCCGAACAAGGCTCCGAGATGCGGCCCGCTGATATCGGTGACGGCGCCCCACCACGGCGCGATGCAGGTGAACGCGGCAAACGCGGCCACGGCCGTGCAGGCGGCCGCGCCCACGGCATTGTCGATCAGCGTGCTGCTCCACAACAGCAGGCTGGCGGTCGTCAACCCGCAGCAGGCAAGCCCACTCCGACTCCAACGGCGGCTGCCCGTGCGCCGCAGCAGGAGATCGACGAGGAATCCTCCCGACACGCTGCCGATCGCCCCGCCCGCCAGCACGAGGCCGGCCAGTAATCCCGCATTGACATCAGACACACCGCGAGCTTCCTTGAGGTACGTGGGATACCAGAAGAAGTACATGTACGAATTGAACGCCGTGCAGGTGATCACGCCGCCGAGCAGCCACACGTTGGCGCTGGTGAGCACGCTGCGCCACGGGATCGACGGGTGCGAAGTGCCTCCCGGCTTCGAGAGGTTGCTCGCGGCGATCAGGTTCCGTTCGGCCTCGTTTACCGCGGGATGTTGATCCGGTTCGTCCCGGAACCAGCGGTAGAAAGCGATGGCCCAGACGACTCCCAGCCAGCCGAAGACGACAAACGCCCACCTCCACCCGACCAGTTTGATGAGGAACGCAGCCACTGGTGGAGACACCGCGCCGCCGACCAGCGCCGCACAGTTGATCAAGCCTTGAGCACGTCCCCGTTCTGTCGCCGGAAACCAACGCGCAAGGACTCGGGCAGTATTCGGCAACGCTCCGGCTTCCCCCGCGCCAAAGAGAAACCGCACGACCATCAATGAAGGCAGCCCCCAAGCGGCCCCGGTCAAGGCGGTAAATCCCGACCACCAGATGACGATTCGAGTGAGCACTCCGCGCGAGCCGTAGCGGTCACCCCAATATCCCGTGGGAATCTCAAACAGTCCGTAAGCCAGCGTGAATGCGGCGCCGACATAACCCATCCACTTGTGACTGATCCCCAAGTCCCGCTCGATATCGGTCGACGCCTGTCCGATGCAGATGCGGTCGATGTACAGCACAAACGCCAGCGAACACAGAAACGCCAGCACGCCAAAACGCACGCGAGTGGGCTTCGGCAGAACCGCTGGAATGTCGTCGGACATGATCGCTCGCTGTCGGGACTGCTCGCACGGGTGAAACTCCAAGGTCTGTCACGATATACTCGGTCTCGACTTGATGCCACCCACGTGGCCCCCTCTCCCTCCGGGAGAGGGCTGGGATGAGGGAACGTGGAGTGGCCGTTTGGTTGCAATTGTTGTCCCGTGATCCGCAACGCTCCCTCACCCCCGGCCCCTTTCCCGGCGGGAGCGGGGAGAAAAACAAACATGAAAATCACACACATTGAAACGTATTCCGTTCGCATCCCGCTCAAGCCGGCGCGGCACATGATTACCGCTCTCGGCAAGCACACCGAATCGAAATACCTGCTGGTCCGCATCGGGACGGACGCGGGGATCGACGGCGTGGGCGAAGCGACGGTGATGCCGAACTGGAGCGGCGAAACAATCTGGGGGGCGAAAGCGATCGTCGAAAACATTCTCGGCCCCGTCGTCATCGGCGGCAACCCGGTGGATACGGCCGACATCGACCGCCGAATGGACAAGGTGTCGCGGCACAATTGGTTCGCGAAGTCGGCCATCGAAATGGCGTGCTGGGACATCGCGGGGAAAGCGGCCGGCAAGCCGGTGTATGAACTGCTCGGCGGTCCGTGCCGTCCGTTGGCCGTGCGTTGCCGGTTTTCGATGGGGGCCTACGATCCGGATCGGGCCAGAGCGCGGGCATTGGAACTCGTGTCCGAAGGCTTCACGACGATCAAGGTGAAAGTGGGTGGCAAAGCCGGGGACGACATCACGCGCGTCCGCACGGTTCGCGAAGCGATCGGTCCCGACCTGGCGCTCACGATCGACGCCAACTGCGGCTGGGACGTGGACACGGCGATCCGCTGCGTCAACGAACTGGCCGACTGCCGCATCGCGCTCAACGAACAACCGACGCCCGATGGCGATTACGCCGGCCTGGCCCGCTGCCGCCGCGAAACAACACCGCCGGTCATGGCGGACGACATCTGCTTCGACCTGTCTCACGCTCGCGAACTGATTCACAACAAGGCGTGCGATTCGATCAGCGTCTACCCCGGCAAGAACGGCGGCATCCGCAAGTCAAAAGAGATCGTCGAATTCGCGGCCGCGAACGGCGTGGCGTGCAGCATCGGCTCGAACCTCGAATGGGACATCGGCACAGCCGCGATGGCGCACCTCGTCGTCGCCTGCCCCAACATGCAAGTCGAAAAAATCCCCGGCGACATGCTCGGCCCCGTCTACCACGAATTCCGGATCGTGAAGAATCCGATCGACATCAACGGCCCGATCGTCACGATTACCAACCGACCGGGCTTGGGAGTGGATGTGGATTGGGATGTGGTGCGGGCGAATTTTGTGAAGTGAAGAAGTCTGTTGGGACAAAGCCGCGAAGCGGCTGCCGGCCCACCACATGACGTCGATTGGTGGGCCGGCGTTCGCTGTGCGAGCCAGTCCCAAGCCACGTCACTACCTTCGAGGACGATTGTTGATTTCAAGGAGATTCCTGATGTGGCCAATCCATAAGGCACAGCCAACGTCTCAAGAAATGTGTGTTATTCGCTTAAAACCGGGACTCTCCCAAATCAGTGTGAACCCTGGCCAATGGTTTGTCAGTGACGGTGGCCGGCTCAATGACGCCTATGATCTCGGAATCTTTGATCGGTCGGATGCCAACCTGCTTTTCACTGAGAACGATGAGGGATTAGTGGACTTGACGATCACTCTTCAAGATGCCGCAGAGAAGGAGATCGAACAACAGACCATCGATTTTGTGGTCGATTCAGGCCAGATTGTTCTCATTTGTGCCAGTCGAATATTCGAGCTTGGTTTTGAGCAAAGACAAATCTATGCGTTAATCGATTCTGTCAACCGACAAGACTCGTGCACTGGAGTTCTATATTTTTGTCCGCTGAGTGCGGCACTGGCTCTTGGCATCCGCATTAAACCACCTTATGGCGACGGTTCGTACTCGCTTACGGTGCATCGTCGGATTCGCGGAGTGGCACAGCTTTGCCTGCGATTTGTATGCGACGCCGCATAACTTTTGGGCAAGACTCGTGTGGCTGGCGCAAGCTACAATCGCCGCCGTTCGATTGCGAAGGGAGTGGACATGACGATTCGCGGAAAAGTTCAAGGCGGAGTCGTGGTGATGGACCACGGTGTGTCGTTGCCCGATGGGACGGACGTGATGATTCTGACCTCGTCGGAGTCACCATCGCCGCGTGACGGTCGACCAATCTGGAAGAAGTTGGCCGACTTGGGCCATTCGGTCGAGAGTCAGCCCACGGATCTTCCGCCGGACTTGGCGGGCAATCACGATCATTACCTGCACGGGCTTCCCAAACGCACATGAAACGAACGTATGCGGACACGTTTTTTTTCCTCGCCCTGTTGAATCCGCAGGACGCACATCATCACGCGGCACAAGCCGCCAGCCAGAATCAGTCTGGCGAATTGGTAACGAGCCAGTATGTCCTCATCGAGGTTGGCGACGCATTGGCCGAACCGCGTGACCGACCAAAGTTCCTCTCACTACTCGAGCAATTGAACTCCGATTCCGATGTGCTAATCGTTGCGGCGACCGATGAACTCCTGCACGAGGGAGTGGAACTGTACCGCAACCGGCCCGACAAGGATTGGCCGTTGACCGACTGCCTGAGTTTTGTCGTGATGCGTGACCTCGGAATCCAAGCCGCCCTGACCGGTGACCGGCACTTCCAGCAGGCAGGGTTCATTCCATTGCTGGTCGCCAACTGAAACGCCCTTCACGCCACGAGCTGTTTGATGCGAGAACTGACTCCCGACAACACTTGGTCCTACGTCCGCGAGAGCGGCTGGGTCAGCGGTTCGTCCGGTCGAGCCGAAGCGCTCGCGTGGGGTGTGTCGAACGTCGTACTGCGAGTCTCGTCGGACGCCGGGCCGGATATCGTGGTGAAGCAGTCCCGCGAGCGACTGCGGACGCCGGCCGAGTGGGTGAGCCGGCTGGATCGCATCTGGCGCGAAGCGGACGTGATGCGCGAAATCGCTCCGCTCTTACCGCCGGGCGTCGTGCCTCGCGTCTTGCACGAGGATCGTGAGAACTACCTGTTCCTGATGGACGCCGCTCCCGTCGATCACGTCGTCTGGAAACAATCGCTGCTGCAGGGACAGGCCGACACCGGCATCGCCGAGCGACTCGGCACATATCTCGCGACGATCCACCGTCAGACGGCTGGCCGCGATGACTTCCGCGAGCGCTGGGGAGACCGCGAAGTGTTCGTCCAGTTGCGAGTCGATCCGTTTTATCACCGCGTGGCCGACCAGCACGCCGATGTGCGACCAGCCATCGAGCAGATGATCGACGAAATGTGGGAAACGTCGGTCTGCCTGGTCCATGCCGACTTCAGCCCCAAAAATGTCCTCATCTCGTCAGCGGGCATCACCCTCGTCGATTTCGAAACCGCTCACTTCGGCGACCCGGCGTTCGATCTTGGTTTCTTCCTGAGCCACCTCCTGCTGAAAACCATCTTGCACGCGGACCGGTTTGACGAGTTCGCGGCTCTGACCAAATTGTTCTGGCGCGGCTACCTCGGCACGTTGAACTCCATTCCAGACCCAGCGGCACCGGCCGAATCATTTCCTCCCGGCCGCGAGTTGCCGCCCAACCACACGCGTACGACACCGGTGCTTCCGCTGCCCATCGCGATGCGTTCGTTGGCTGCGATCTGGCCGAAAGCGGTCAAACAGGCGCTGGCTGGTCCGGCGTTGCTGCGGCGAACGATCCCGCATCTCGCCAGTTGCATGTGGGCGCGCATCGACGGAACGAGCCGAATTGACTATCTACAACCCGATTGGCAACGGCAGGCGGTTCGAAATATCTGTCGTGACTTGCTGTTGCGGGGCGCTCGAACTTGGACCGATGTGCTGGAACGACTGCGTCAGCATGAGAATTTTCAACGGCTGGGAGAGAAGACACAGTGACCCGCATCGAACACGTCCACGCCCGGCAAGTTCTCGACAGTCGCGGCAAGCCGACCGTTGAAGTGGAAGTCACCTGCGCCGGCCGCCACGTGGGGCGAGCCATCGTCCCCAGCGGTGCCAGCACCGGACAATTCGAAGCGTGCGAGCTGCGCGATGGCGATGCGAATCACTACGACGGAGCGGGCGTTCTCCGAGCGGTGAGCAATGTCACGGACGAAATTGCCTCGGCTGTGCTCGGCTTGGACGCGGTCGATCAGAAGACATTCGACCGCCGCCTGTGCGAACTCGACGGGACGCCGAACAAGTCGCGTCTCGGTGCGAACGCGATCCTCGGCGTGTCGCTGGAGACGGCGTACGCGGGAGCGTCGGCCGTTGGCATTCCACTGGTTGAGCACCTCCACACGCTGTGGCGTCGCTGTCGGCGTACCCGAGCCGCCGCCACGGGGGCGAAAAGTGGTCCAGTCACCATCGGCCGCACGGCCGGACTGGGTCGCGACATGCTGCTACCGCTGCCAATGGTCAACATGATTTCAGGCGGGCTGCACGCGGGACGAAACCTCGACGTGCAAGACATTCTCATTCTCCCCGTCGGTGCCGAGAGCTACAGCCAGGCTCTCGAATGGATCGTAAGGGTCTACCGCCGCCTCGGCCGCTTGCTGACCGATGCCGGTTGCGAGGGCTATCTCATCGGTGACGAAGGGGGGTTTGGTCCGAAGCTGACGGACAACGAGCAGGCCCTGCAATTCGTTGTCCGAGCGATCGAGGCCGCCGGGTTACGACCGGGTGACGATGTTGCTTTGGGACTGGACGTCGCCAGCACGCACTTCTTCCGCGACGGCAAGTACCACCTGACTCGCAACTCCCTGTCTCCCTCCGCGGGCGGGAGTTCGTTGTCGGCGGCCGAGATGGTGGACCTGCTGGAACAGTGGTGCGACCGTTACCCGCTCATCAGCATCGAGGACGGAGTTGCCGACGACGATTGGAACGGATGGAAACTTCTGACCGAGAAATTGGGCCGCCGAGTGCAACTGATTGGCGATGACCTGTTCGTCACGAATCGCGAACGACTGCAACGCGGCGTTGACACGGGGGTCGCGAACAGCGTGCTCATCAAGGTCAATCAGATCGGCACTTTGTGGGAGACGCTCGAAACGCTGGCGCTCGCCATCGACGCCGGTTACTGGCCCGTCGTGTCGGCACGCAGCGGCGAAACCGAGGACGCGACGATTGCCGATCTGGTGGTCGCGACCGGAGCCGGTCAGATCAAGGTCGGTTCCATCGCCCGCTCCGAACGGCTGGCCAAGTACAACCAGCTCCTGCGCCTGGAAGAACAGCTCGCCGACCGCGCGGGCTATCTCGGTGGCAGAATCTTCCGGCAGGCGAATCTCAAATCTCAAATATCAAATCCCCAATGATTCTCAGGCGAGGAGACCTGCCGCATGTCATCTTACTTCGTCAAGAAATCCGAGTGCTCTCAACACGCGATCTTTCCCGGCGTGAACATCTTCACGATGGCCGGTGAACAGATGATGGCGAGTCTGGTCGAATTCGAATCGGGAGCCATCGTCGAATGGCATTCGCACCCGCACGAACAGATGGGAATGCTGATCGAAGGCCGGCTGCACTTCTTCATCGGCGATCAAGAACAGGTTTTGGAACCGGGCGAAATGTGGAGAATACCCGGCGGCGTGCGGCATCGTGCGGTCGCGGTTGGCGGGCCGGTGAAGGCGCTCGATTTTTTCCATCCCATCCGGCAGGACTACTTGTGAATCTGAAGGAGTCGGGAGTCGTTCTGGTCCACTCACGGCGATTGTTACGACCTGACGAAAAACAGGTCAGTGAATTCCATCCGAATGGTCCAAGTTGTTCTGCCCTCGAAACCAAACGAGATATCTGCACGGTAACGACCTTGTGAAACCACGCATTCAATACCGATCAGCATCTCCTCGCTTTCGTCATCCGTTCCCGGTCCAGCAATGGTCAACTCGCTGACTCCAAGAAAAGTTAGAACGAGTTCCCGATCTGGATACTGATAGCGCTCGTGTGGCTGACAGAAGACAATTCTCACCTCACGACGATCAAGACGAATCCAGATGTCTTCAAGAGTGTTCTCGTGGAGCAGGGTTCTGCGAAAAAAGTTGAGTACCTTATCGTGCATTTCACACCTTTGACGCGAGGTTCTCACACAGTTCCGC
>JACRIH010000575.1 GCA_016235885.1 Planctomycetales bacterium
GTACCGCAGCGACGTCTGAATGTAGAACTGTGTCGCATCGCCTCGGTTGAGTGCCGTGTTTTTGATGCGATCGCCGTACCCGAACCAACTGTAGCCGACTTGTACGTCGAAGTTGGGGTTGTAGGCGTAGGTCGCGATCACGTCGAGTTCGTCGCCGATCTGCGTGCCTCCGGTGGCCGGCCCGGTGGGTGCTCCGGCCACGTTGTAGATCGTGTCGTTATTGCTGTCCGCGCTGATCCAGTGGAAGGCCGAAAGCACGCTGAGTTTTGCATGCGGCTTCACGGCCATCTGGATGGCAACGTCTTGAAGGTTTTGCCCCGCGACGTTGTCGATGATGCCCCACCAGGCGTGATTCAACGGCCAATAGACATCGTAGGTCTGGTTGACGCCATCGGTCGGATCGGAGTCGCCCGAACCAAAGTAGTAGATGAACTGAAAATTCGGTGTCCAGGGAACCTGAGACAACGTCGCGCCCAGCTTGCTGGAGAAGAAACCGGCACTGACATCCAAATTGTTGTCGGCGCCAAACTGGTAGGCACCTTCGATGTCGGAAGCCAGCACGACGTACGGCTTGTCGCAACAATCCTTGACGGTGTTCGTCGTGGTCCAGCGCAGACCAAGTGAATGCCGGTTGCCATCAGCCCAACCGGGCACGTGCTTGTCGGCGGCCGTCTGCAACCAGACGTAATACGGTTCGATCGTCTGGTTCTCAATGCCTCGGTAAACCGTGTACGCTCCCGTCAGCCAGCGTGTCGGATCGGATTTGTCGTGTGAGTTGTCGAAATCGAGAACGCTCGTCAACACAGGACGGCCACCTGTCGCACCGGTCGGAGTCGCCGTGTTGACCGGTCGAACGGCGAACAAGTCGATATCCCAGACGGTTCCCTTGCTGATCAGTTTGAAGCCCTCGAAGTTCCGCCGCGTGTTGGCCCAATCCAGAGGCGAAAGGACCATCTGACCGCCAGGGGCAACTCCCTGCGGCGTGCCATACAGCATTTCCTGACGACCGGCGCGGAAGTAAACGGGTTTGTCATCTCGCTCGGCGATTTTCAAATCGAAGAACGCATTCTGAATATCCCAGCGGTTTTCATCGATGGCCGTCACCGGCAGGTCGTGGTCGAAAATCGAGGCATCGATCATTTCCACGTAGACTCGGAATTCGTCGCGAACCTTGAAGTCCACGTACTGCCGCCAGCGCCACAGATTGTATGTGCTCTTTCCCGGTCCTCCGGGTCGCAAGCGATTGTCTTCGTCCATGTAGCGATGGCGAATCTCACCGCCGGCGGAAAGCGTGCTGCACCCCGGTCCGAAAATGTCGAGCGGCATGTTCTTGAGTTCTTCGCCCAGGAAATGCGGTGCGTTGGGCTTCCCTTTGTAGCTGAAGTCGTTGTCGAAATACAAAGGCTTCCACGGTTGGGGCGGAGGAGCCGGCTTGGCCGGTGCCGGCGCAGCGGGAGCCGGTTGCGGAGTCATGTTTGGGCTACCGTCGTACGCGGGTGCCGGAGGCGTCGCAGCTTGTGCGGCGTTGACGAGATCGTCCACCGATTGACCCGGCAGGACAGATTTCGGCACGGCGGGAGTCGAATCGGTTTCTGAGAAAACTTCGTTCAACCCCACCGACGGTTCCGGCGGCGGTGCGGCTTCGCTCCGAACTGCGAGACACGTGGACAAAACCAATACGAGTGATCCGCAGCGAAACCTGGTCGACAGTGGCATGATCCATTCCCTTTGTTTTCAACTGGACGAAAATCCGTTTGCGGGAGCACTGCCGCTGATTTCCTCTTTGTCGGGTTACCTACCTGTAATGAATGTCGGAAGTTGGCGGGTGGCTGCTGCAACAAGCCGGCAGGTTTTGACCGTTCGGCCAGCCGTGGTTTTCCACAGATGGGCGACAGGTTTGCCCAAGCGTTGCAACCGGACCTGCTCCGGCTCGCTGTAGCCCTAGCCCTTGTGGCTCGGGCAATTGCCACGTTGGCGTGAGTCGTCCAATGCTGCGTAAGCGTTCAAGCCGAGGGTAGCCAAGGTCGCCAGACCGTGGGGCGGAAGGAATTCAATTTGCCGTCTCCCCACGCTCTGGCGAGCTTGTTGAATTATTGTGGCGGTGGCACTCCGTGACACCGCACGTTGTGGCCGTCCCGCAGGGCGGGCACAACATGTCCCGCCACGGAGTGTCGGGACCACATTAATTCAACAAGCCCTGGCGAGCGTGGCTACAACCGCAAATCTCAACGATGACGAAGCACAAGGCCACAAGGGCCTGGGCTACAAATCACCAGACGTCGCCCGGAATGGGCGGTTCGGGAAGAGAACCGGAACTGTCTCGACCGGGGTACAACTGCACCAACTCGGCGATGGAGCGGACACCCAGTTTTTTCATCAGGCGACCGCGGCGGTCTTCGACGGCTCGGATGCTGACTCGGAGCACGGACGCGATTTGTTTGTTGGTCTTGCCGGCGGCGATCAGATCCAGAACCTCGCGTTCTTTGACGGTGAGCTTTCCGACAAGCGTTTCGACCGTCGCCAGTCTTGCCTGAGTCGCGCGGAGTGTGGCATCGAGTTCCACCGCGCGGCGGATGTGAGTCGTCAGCTCTTCGAGTCGAAATGGTTTTTCGAGAAGCGTCAGCGCACCGCGCGACATGACCTCGACCGCGATTCGCACGTCGGCGTGTCCACTGATCACGATCACGGGAAGGCCGATGTGCTGCTCGGCGAGTTTCTGTTGGAGTTCCAGACCCGTCATGCCCGGCATCTTGAGGTCGAGGACCAGACAGCCGGGCTGAGCCTTGTCGTACCCTTGCAGGAACTCCGCACCTGACGCGAACGCCCGGACCGGGAAACCGAGCAACTCACCCACGCGGGCCAGAGCACGACTGACGGCGGGATCGTCATCGACGACGAAGATGGTGGGCGGTGCATTCACGACGAAGCCCTCCGAGCGATCGGGAGCGTGAAGACGAACGTCGCGCCGCGATCCGAGTTGGCCTCGCCCCACAGTCGCCCGCCGTGAGCTTCGACGATGGAACGGCTGATCGCCAGTCCCATTCCCATGCCGGTCGGCTTGGAACTGTAGAAACGGTCAAACAATCGTTCTGCATCTTCCGCACACAAACCGACACCTGTGTCTCGCACGGTGACCCGAATGAAGTTTTCGTCGTCCAGGCTGGTCTTCAGTTCGATCTCACGCAAAACATCGCCTCCCACCTCGGTGATCGCCTCGATCGCATTTTGCACCAGGTTGAGCAGCACTTGCTCCAGTTGGATTTTGTCTCCCAGGGCCGTCGGGAGGTTTTGTGCCAGACGGATGTGAAGGGCCACATCGGCACGGCGCGCCTGCGAGTCGATCAGACGCACGACTTCGTTGACGATCTCGTTGATGTCGAGCGAATCCCGCTGCGGCTCAGTTTTCACCACCAGACTGCGCAGGGTCCGAATGATCGCCGCCGCCCGCTGCGACTCTTCGACTATCTCGGTCAGCGACGAGCGGAGCGCCGTGTGCTGACCGGCGTCAATGTCACGAGTCAGTTGCTCGGCAATCTCTGCTTGCAGCGAGATGGCGGCCAACGGTTGATTCAATTCGTGAGCCAGACTTTCGGCTAGTTGTCCAGCGGTTTTCAGCCGTCCGACGTGCGCCAGATCGGCCAGATGTTCCCGCGTCTTTTCTTCCGCGAACCGGCGTTTGTCCTCGGCCTTCCGGCGTTTCATTCCCAGAAAGGCCGTCATGCCGATCGCGAACAGGGCGAGACCACGATTGGTCAGCACTTTCCACAATTCGGTACTGCCTCGGTCTGGGAAGAGCAGCACTTTTCCGACCGTCAATACGCAGCAAAGCAGCGCCACTCGGAAGGCAAATTGTCGCGAGCGGGCATTCAATGCCAGCAGGACTGCAAAAGTGTACAGCACACCACTCGCCACGCCCAAGGGGAGGCAGACGTCGATGGCGAACACCAGCGCCGCCAATTCGAGAGACAGATAGACCGCGCGATCGGCCGAGACGGTTGAAATGGATCTGAGTTTGTTCACCGATTTGGCCCGTGAGGGTTCGTAACACCAATCCGAAGTGCAAGGCCGCACGCTCGTCGCCTGTGGACCGTATTCTACGATTCGCATTGCTCTGCTCAAAGTCGCCTCGTGTGATTGCTGTCATTAGAGTCTTCGGTTGTAAATCATGCGCGCTGTGCATGCGACTTTACGTAGCCATCACGCTCCGCGTGATGAGCCGAATGGCCAAATCGCGTCGATGCCTGCATCGGCTCGTCACGCGGAGCGTGACGGCTACGTTGATTGCCGCTTCGCCGCGCTAAGCCCGATCGCGCACCATGCGGATATCGACCTCTCTGTCAACAAACGTCCATTCTTCCGACGCCCGAAGCTCGGACACCATTTCCTCGAAGGCCGCCGAATCGGCTGGTGAGTAATCGAACAATGTCACGAAGTCGAACGGTTCACACTCGCTCAAGTCACGGCAGTGATGGAGTCGGCGGGCAACGGCGGGTAAATATCTCAGGCCGATCTTCACGTGCTGGGACTGGTCTTCAAAGATTCCCCGGCGTTCATCCTGGGTCAGGCTCCACCATTTCGCATTCTTCCGAATTGGAATCAGCGCCGCACAAGTCGCTTCGGAACGCCCCAGGCCGGTTTGCTTCGCCACGAGCAAATCCTTTTCGGCACGAGTGGCGTACCGTTCATTGCTCGTGACACCGCGCAGGAGCCACTTCGCTCCGTCTGGCATGTCGGGAACCGGTCCGTTGATGATCTCCAGCCTCTCGGTCACGGGTAGGGGGTCTCCAACCACCGCCTTAACGTCGACAATGGACCACGAACCTTCTTTTCCACCAACAAACGTGAACAGCCGAGGGTTCATCTCTTCACCTTTTTGGGTTGGCCGCGTGGAGCAGGCTGAGGTCATCGAGTGCTGCGCTGCGAAAAACTCGAACGCGCGGGCCGAGCAACCGTGCGGCCCGCGCCAGGCAACCGAACTCCTCGTCCGAAAATTCGCGTGCGGTGATCGTCTGCACGACGAGAACCCCTTGCAACGCGCCGGCGACGATCAGCGGCAGACCCAAAAAGCTGCTGTAAAATTCCTCACCCGCTTCTGGGAAGTATTTGAACCTTGGGTGCTTCGCGGCTTCGGCTTCGGCGACCGGTTGCAATTCTTCGGCCACCAGCCCCGCCAATCCTTCACTCAGTGGCATCCGCACGCGCCCGACGCTGCTCTGCCGCAGTCCCATTGTCGCCGCCAGGATGATGTGCTTGCCGTCCGCTTCCAGCAAATACAGCGAACACACATCGACTTCAAACCGATTTGCGATGTGCCGCACCATCTCAGTCAGAGCGGGCAGCGGATTTTCAAACTCCGCAGCAATCACAGCGAACTCATCCCATGAAATCGCGACGGGCTTGCGTCGCTCACTAGCAGCAAAAGTCATCTCGGTCTCCTTGAAATCCGAATGGCGACATTACGTTGAGGTTGCGAGGCAAGGCGTATGCCCTACAGACAGCTTGATCTTGCTTCGGCTCGCAAACTGTGGAGAACCACGTGGCACGCGGTTTGGAAAGCGGCAGATTGTTCCTCAAGACACAACCGTGACGGTGGAATGTCGCCGTCCCATTCCGTAGCGACTCCGGATTGCGAGTCAGCAATTGACGTCGCGAGGCTGCGCGTGCCGCGCCTTTGGGCAATCGCGGTCGCGTCACTCTCACTTGATCCCGTCCGTGCATGTGGATTTCCACGTCCCCCATTCTTTTGACAGGCACTTGAGACGTGGTTGTCCACAGGTTCGGCCACCAAACCGTCGGTCACACCGAAAAGATGGTCCGGAGCTTGCTCTCCAAGTCGCCGGCGCGATCAACCGCGTGAGCCACACAGAAATGCGTGGCTTCACAACGGGCGGATCGCATCTCCCTGTGGACTGGAGCGACCCTCATGCGGAGCGTCGCTCCCGTCGTGAATGCTGTGGAACAACAACTTGCGGACACCGATCACTCGTGGAGGATCTTTCGGCAATGAACACGAACAAAAAACAAACGGAAACCCGTGGTGACTCATCACTCGGCAATGACCATGTTTCACGACGGCGATTCCTGGGAGCGGCGGTTGCCGGATTGGGAAGCGTGTCGTTGCTGCCCGGCTGTGGCGGTTCATCATCCACAGGAGCCACGGCCGCTGCGGTGCCGAGCAATGCCGTCGCGTCGAAACCCGGCGCTGTACCGGTGGGCACGGTGGCCAGCGAAGGTCCGGAAGTCACTGATCTGAAGTTTGGGATCATCGCACTGACCGATTGCTCGCCCATCGTCATTGCTCACGAAAAAGGGTTCTTCAAAAAGTACGGGATCAATTCGACAGTTGCCAAGCAGGCAAGTTGGGCGGCGATTCGTGACGCGCTGTCCAACGGCGACATCCAGGGCACTCACATGCTGATCGGAATGCCCATCGCCTCGACGATGGGTTTGCTCGGTTCGCCCAAGAAACCGATGGTCATCCCGTGGCTGCTGAATCGCAACGGGCAGGCGATCACGCTCAAGGCCGAACTGAAAGGGAAGGTGGCCGCTGATCCGAAGGCGCTCAAACCGCTCGTCGATCAGGCCAAAGCCGCCGGGACGCCAATGACGTTCGCGATGACTTTCCCGCCCGGAACACATGCGATGTGGATGCGTTACTACCTGGCGGCCGGCGGCATCAACCCCGACACGGACGTAGCCCTCGCCACAATCCCGCCGCCGCAGATGGTGGCCAACATGAAGGTCGGCAAGATGGACGGATTCTGCGTCGGCGAACCGTGGAACGCGCGGTCCATCGTGGATGGAATCGGGTTCACGTCGGTGACGACTCAGGAAATGTGGAAGGACCATCCCGAAAAAGTGTGTGCGTTCACCGCCGAGTTCGCGGAGAAAAATCCCAAAACGATCAAGGCCGTGCTCAAGGCACTTCACGAGGCGAGCGTGTGGCTGGATGAAATGGACAACCGTCCCGAGCAGTGTCAGATCGTGTCGCAAGCGACGTACATCAATTGTCCGCCCGAGATCATTCTCGGACGGCTGCAAGGGAAGTACGACTACGGCGACGGCCGCGTCGTCGATGATCCGAATTACATGATCTTCAGCCAGCGGAACTGCAACTACCCGCAGGCCAAGTACGCCAAATGGTGGCTCACGCAGTTCCGTCGCTGGGGCATGGTCGAGGGTGCTCCCGATTACGAAGGGGTCGCCAAGCAAGTCATGCGAGCTGATCTTTACGAAGAAGCGATGAAGGAGATCGGCTACGCACACGGCGGGCCGAACGACGAACCGGAAACTTTGTTTGACGGCATCACGTTCGATCCCACGGCTTCGGAAAAATATGCCACGTCGTTCGCGGTCCACAGCATGAAAGGTTGATCGCGTGATGGATCGCACGACATCTGATCGAACCGCGGTGTGGTGGCATGTGCTCCGCCAGGCGGCACTGTGGAGGCGGTGCCTGATGATTGGCGGCTTCGTCGGCCTCCTGCAAGTGGCGGTGAATCAAGGGGACGTCTGGTTGCTCGGGACGGTGGATGGCGTGGTCGTGTTCAAGACAATCGCCTCGCCGCTGATCACGATCACGGTAGCCGTCATCTCAGCAGTTTGGGCGGATGTGGAACGGAAATGAGGCGACCCATGATACCGACCGCGTGGGATATTGCCTTTGGGTTGGTGGCCTTACTGATGCCGCTCATCGAAGCGGCGACGATCCTGACAAGCGGTTCATTCATGGTCTCGGACGGTCACATCCGTTCGCGAGAAGAAACCTGGTGGGGAAAACAATGAAAGCTGCCTTCAAAAAATTGGATGGACTCATTCTGCCGCTGGTCGGCATCGTGTGCATCCTGCTGCTGTGGGCTTTGGCGAGTGCCACCGTGGCAAAGAATCTCCCGTCGCCACTCAAGACGTGGGAGATGAGCCGGCTGTACGTGCTCCAACCGTTCGCGAAGCGTGGCGAACTGGATCAGGGCATCCTGCGGTTCACCTGGTACTCGCTGATCCTCGTCGCCAAGGGTTACACGCTGGGCTTGCTACTGGGCACTCCGTTGGGATTGCTGCTCGGAGTGTCGGCGTTGTGCTCCCGCGCATTTGATCCGCTGATCCAAATTCTACGCCCCGTGTCTCCGCTGGCGTGGTTGCCGTTGGGGCTGGTGCTGTTCCAAAAGTCCGAGCCGGCGGCGGTCTTCACGATCGCGATCTGTTCCATGTGGCCCACGGTGCTCAACACGGCGCAGGGCGTGCGAGCCATCCCACAGGATTACATCAACGTGGGGCGCGTCCTCAATCTCTCGCGCTGGAAGATGCTCACGAAGATTCTTCTTCCGGCCACGTTGCCGTACATGTTCACCGGCTTTCGCCTGAGCCTGGGGATTGCCTGGCTGGTGATTGTCGCGGCCGAAATGCTCACCGGCACCCCCGGCGTCGGCGGCTTCCTGTGGCAGGAGTACAACAGTCTGATCTACGAGCACATCATTCTGTGCATCCTCACCATCGGCCTGGTCGGATACGTTTTGGACCGCTTGATGAGTCTCGTTCAACTGCGATTTCAGGCGGCGTAGGACGGATCATCAACACTAACCCGAAGCGTTAGCGAGGGAGCACATCGAGACCCTCTCTCGCTTACGATTCGGGTTGGTATGACACGACAACCAAGGAACGCGACATGGACGGACCATCATTCTTCGAACTCACCGGCGTGAGCAAGGGCTACGGGCCACCCGGTCGGCGCACCGAGGTGCTCGACGACGTGCATCTCAGTGTTCAACGTGGCGAATTCGTCGCCATCGTCGGCCGTTCGGGAGCGGGCAAGACCACGCTCATTTCGTTGATGGCCGGATTGCTGCGGCCGGACCAGGGGACGATCAAATTTCAAGGAGGCGTGATCGACGGCCCTGGTCCGGACCGCGGCGTTGTCTTCCAAAACTATTCGCTGCTGCCGTGGCTGACCGTCTTCGAAAACGTCTACCTCGCCGTGGACCAATTGTTTTCCGACTGGTCGTGGGAACAGAAACAACTTCACACTGAACGGTACATCGCGCTGGTGAACCTCACCCCCGCCCGCAACAAACGCCCGCACGAGTTGTCCGGCGGGATGCGGCAGCGGGTCTCCGTGGCGAGAGCACTGGCGGCCGATCCCGATGTGCTGTTGCTCGACGAGCCTCTTGGAGCGCTCGACGCTCTGACTCGCGCCACGTTGCAGGACGAAATCGAACGCATCTGGAGTCAGGATCGGAAGACGGTGATCCTGATCACGAACGACGTGGACGAGGGGATTTTGCTGGCCGATCGGATCATTCCATTGACGGCCGGACCGGGAGCCACACTCGGCCCGTCATTCGTCGTCGATATCCCGCGCCCGCGAAATCGCAAGGATTTGAATCACGACGCCCGTTTCAAACGCCTGCGTCGGCAAATCTGGGATTTTTTGATGACCGATGGCCGCTCGGGCAGTGTCACCCCGACACGAGTCCGATCCGCGCCGGCCACCGTCTCATCCCCCGAACTCGTGGGAGCCACCGCATGAACTCGGCCGTCGATCGCTATCTCGAACTGTGGAACGTCACCAAGGCTTACCCTGGCCGGCTGGGACCGGTCACGATTGTCCGCGACTTCAACCTGATCATGCGGCAGGGGGAATTCGTGTCGATCATCGGTCACTCCGGCTGCGGCAAATCGACGATCCTGTCCATCGTGGCGGGATTGAATGACCTCACCAGCGGCGGTGTGGTGTTGGCCGGACGAGAAATCGACGGTGCCGGTCCCGACCGTGGCGTCGTCTTCCAGTCACCCAGCCTGCTGCCGTGGCTGACCGCGTTCGGTAACGTGATGCTCGGTGTGGAACAGGTTCAATCGAGCCTCCCGCGCTCCGCGCGAGCACAGTTGGTCGAACACTATCTGACGCTCGTCGGACTCGGCGAATCTCTGCACAAGCGTCCGGCCGAACTGTCGCAGGGAATGCGTCAGCGCGTGGGTCTCGCCCGAGCGTTCGCACTCAATCCCAAGATGCTGCTCCTCGACGAACCGTTCGGCATGCTCGACTCCCTCACCCGGTTCGAGCTGCAACAAGTTTTGATCGACCTCTGGTCGCAAGACCAGAAGACGGCGCTCATGGTGACACACGACGTGGACGAAGCGCTCTTTCTGTCGGATCGCATCGTGATGATGACCAACGGTCCCGAGGCCCGAGTGGGAGACATTCTGACCGTCCCCTTCGCCCGTCCCCGAAACCGCAGCGAATTGCTGGAAGATCCCGAGTACTACCGCCTCCGCGAACAACTCGTCTCGTTCCTCGAAGCACAGCATGCCACGCCGGGTGATCACTCGGCAGCGGTTCAACAACACTCGCCGCGATCCGGTCAGTTGACAAAAGTTGGCCCGGAACCTGACCCGCCATTGGTTCACGACATTCCATTGGCTGTGACGACTGTCACAAGTCCCGATTTCCAAGCCGCCAGTCCGCGAAATGGCAGAGCGCCCGAGCTTTGTCGAATGACCCTTCGATAATCAACAGGACCGCACACTCCGTCGACAGGTCAAGAGGCGGACAAAGGCAGTTCGTTTCGCAAGCTCGCCAGCGCACGCACCCACAGCATGCGCACCGCGCCGGCGGAACGGTTCATGCGCACGGCGATGTCGTCATGCGAAAGACTTTCGAGGTGTCGCAGGATGAGCACTTCACGGTAATCGTCTGGCAATCGTGTGAGGACATCGGCCAGCAGAACATCCAGTTCTCGTTGAGCCGCCTGCTGGCTGGGGGAAGGCCAGGATTCAGCGAGCAGTGTACCCAGCCGCTGCGACGACTGAACGAGTTCGGCGTTGAGTGAAACTTCGAGCGAGACGTCTCGCTTTTGCACTCCGTGGTAGCGGCGGATTTCGTGAGCCAGCGCGTGAGCCAGAATCTGGCGCAGCCACGCGGCCAACTCGGCTTCTGTCGAACCGCGAAACTGTGGGAAGGCTCGCACGGCTTCGAGCAGCGTCTGTTGCACAATGTCCGACGCATCGAACTTGGCTTGGAATCGGCTTTCCCATTGCATCCGAACGAGCAGACGCAACCACGGCTCGAATCGGCGCAGCAGATCGCCCTGCGCCAAACCGTCACCGGCTCGCGCGGCGTTGAGCAACGTGTCCAAAGCCGAGTCAGCCATGCCGAGCGAGTTTCCTCCGAGCGACGTTCCACAGCCATCTGACGCAGGGACCGAATCCGCGCCAGGCCACGAGGCACGCGCCAGTGAAGTAGGCTCCCGTGACGATGATCCACCACCAGCCGAACCACGAGTAGTGTTGTTCGGGCGGCTTGCGTGGGAGATCGACGGCAAAGTGCAAGACGGTCAAGACGAGCGTCAGGATCAATGTGCTGCCGAGCAGCCAGCGGACTCGTCGCCATTCGCCGCTCGCGAGTGCTCGGAACAGAGCGGCGGGGAACATCAGGATCGGCAGGCCCCCAATGGCCATCGCGAACGGCAACGCCCAAGGCACATCGCGCCACCTAGCACCTGGAGGCGCGAAGCGCAGCAGCGTCAGGCTCCCCCCAAACAGGATGATTCCGCAGCCAATCAGAGCGGCTCGCCAGCGACCGGAGTCGCGGCGACGCATTCCCGCGCGGATCAACCAATACGGAATCAACACGACGATCAGCGAGAGCGTCATTGCCAACAACACGTCTTTGAAAATGCCGGCGCGGGTGGCGACCCATTCCGCAGGCGTCGGAGCCCACATCAACTGGCGGACGAGCCGCGGGTCGTCGTCGCGAACGTAGCCATCACGCTCCGCGTGATGAGCCGAGCGCGCGGTTGACGTTGAGTCTTTGATCGAAGTTGATCCCGCGTTCGATGCGGGTGAAGCGTTCGGCTCGTCACGCGGAGCGTGACGACTACGTTGATACCGCCCATCCTCATCCGTCGGCAGCACGGCTCGCGAGACGACGTGGTCGAGCATCGGATGTCCGTCGCCGACGCGGGACACGAGACGCGAGTTCTCAAACCGCTTCGCGATGTTCGCGTGGTTGAGGTCAACCAGCCGCCCGTTTTCATTCAGCATCGTGTTCGTGCTCTTGAACGTTCGGCCGAGCGGTTTGCCGGTGGGGCCGTCGAGCAGCGTCAGCGAATCGCCGCTGGACGTGACGACGATCGCACGACCGTCGGCGGTTCGGTCAAACCGCGAAACGTGAACGTAACCGAACGGCGGCGGCGACCATGTCCAGAGCACGTCGTGCAGGCCGCGAGTCGCCGTGAGCTTGTTGTCCACGTACCTCAGCAGTTCCTCGCCGCCGTCGCCGTCGAGATCGCGCGACCAGAGTTGATTCGACTGATACGTCCCGCGTTCAACGACCTGGCCGGCGTGCTCGAGCAGCACGAGTTCCCATTGGTTGCCGGTTTCGTTGATCGTGACAGCGACGCCGCGTTGCACTCCGTCGCCCGTAGGATGGGCACTCTTGCCCGTCCTGTCTTTGTCTTCGGGATTCGGTTCCGCATCCGGTCGGGCAGGAGTGCCCAACCTACGGCCGATCAGCACCACGTCCGGCGTCATCTGGCTGAGGTTCTGCGTCGCCTTCCAGCTCCACAGCGTTTCGCCGGTGTCGCCGCGCAGTGTGCGCAGTTGCGGTTGAATCGTTTCGTAAAGCACGATCTCCGGCCGTCCATCGCCGTCGAGGTCGCCGATTCGTGGCGACTTGATGCCGCGCGAATCGATCCACTTGCCGTCGATCTCCTGTGCCGGCCAGAGCAATTTGCCATCGCGGCCGTTGCGGGCTTGCAGCGTGCCGCTCCACCAGCCTTGCTCGTCGCGATGCGGGATCACGATCACGACATCGCGCGTGCCGTCCGCGTCGAGATCGTGCGCCGCGTCGAGTTGAAATTGTTCGGCCGAGTACCACCAGGAGTTGCCTTGCACGAATTCCGTCAGTGGTTCGGCCCAGCGGAGCGCGCCGTCACGGCCATCGATCAAGGCGACGTATTGCTGTTGGTGCTCGGCCGGTCTGTCGCCGCCGGACTTCGGGAGGCGGTAACCAAACAGCCCGAGCGTTTGCAGCAACTCCGGCCGGCCATCTCCATCGACATCCACCGCTTGCGTGATGGTGGGACGAATCTGGCTGAGCCGCATCGACAGCCAAGGCTCGGTGTTTTCGTCGGCGGAGGTCGGCCGCAGGTCTTCCGGCAACGGCAGCGAAGGTCCGCCCCAAACACGCTTTCCCGATTTGCCGGAAATCGCCTGCATGAGCAGCGGCACCCGCCCGGTCTGCACAATCGCTTTTGCATCGAAGTCGTGGAAGTGTGGATCGCGCGTCAGCAGCAAATCGGCAAGCCCGTCCCCATCGAAATCACCCAGCGGAGCGGGGAACGATCGGATCTCGCCGACGGTTCGCGTTCGCGGAGTCTCCGGCCATTCGGTTTTCCAGCGCGACTGGATGAGACCATCGCGACCGGACGCGATCTGCACGGCGTAATCCACGCCCATGCCCCCCATCGGCTGAGACAACTCCGCGATGCCGTCGCCATCGAAGTCCTGCTCCTCGACCCAGCGATCGAGCCGCCGAAACGCTTCCGGCGGAGAACCGCGCAGCACGACGAACTTGCCGCTCGGCTTGTCGGGATAGACGTGCCGCTGCTCGAACCGTTGCGCATCGTCCGGGACGAACACGGCGAGATCATCCAGCCCATCGTTGTTCCAATCGACGAGCTGCGGAAACGCGAGGTCGTCTGCTTGATGCTCGATCCGCCCTGTCGCCGCCGACAGCACATAGATCGAATGCGTGCCGCCATCCTGCTGTGTGTCGGGATGCCGATGCACCGGAATGACGAGCCGCATCTGACTTGGCGAGCCGGAGGGCGTCAGCCCCCGGACCTGTCCGACAGTTCTGTTCGTCCGGGGGCTAACGCCCTCCGGCTCGCCA
>JACRIH010000583.1 GCA_016235885.1 Planctomycetales bacterium
CTCCAACGCCACGTTCACCGTCACGCTGTCGTCTCCGAGCGCCAAGCCAATCTCGGTGAACTATGCCACGGCCAATGGGACGGCGGTGCAACCGCAGGACTACAACCCAATCTCGGTCTCGACGCTGACGTTTGCCGCCGGCGTGAGCAGCCGCACGGTCACGGTGCAGGTCAACGGCGACACCCTGGTCGAACCCGATGAAACCCTCTTTTTGAACCTGACCAGTCCGACGAATGCCACGATCGCTGACAGCCAGGGTGTCGGAACCATCGTCAATGACGACTCGGTTCTGCCGACGATGACGATCAACGACATCAACGTGACCGAGGGGAATTCCGGGACGACTAATGCCACATTCACGCTGACGCTGTCGGCGGCCAGCACGCAACCAATCACCGTCAGATATTCGACGGACGACGGGACGGCCACGTCCGCCGCCGACTACACCGCGGCGGCAAATCAAACCGTGACATTCAACCCCGGTGACACCTCGCAGACGCTGGTGATCCCTGTCGTCGGTGAAACTCTGCCGGAATTGAACGAGACGTTTTTTGTCAACCTGTCGAATGCCACCGGGGCCACGATTTCCGACAACCAGGCTCAGGCGACCATCGTCAACGACGACACGCCACCGACGATTTCTGTTGCCGACATCTCCGTGGTGGAAGGCAACGCGGGGACGGTCAGCGCGACGTTCACGATCTCGCTGTCCGGCCCCAGCGCCCTGCCGATCACAGTGCAATACGTGACTGTGGACGGTACGGCGAAATCGACGTCGCCGATCGACTTCTACGCCGTCCCGCTCTCCACGTTGAATTTCGCAGCGGGCGTGACCAGCCGCACGGTGACCGTCAACGTCGCGGGCGATGTGCTCGTTGAAACCAACGAGACGCTGTTCCTGAACCTGTCCAACCCGACCAATGCCACGCTCGCCGATGCTCAGGCGGTGGGAACCATCCTCGACGACGACGCCGTGTTGCCGGCCATGACGATCAACGACATTTCTGTCATCGAGGGGAATTCGGGGACAACCAGCGCCACGTTTACAGTGACACTGTCCGCAGCCAGCACGCAGCCCATCACCGTCAGATACTCCACGCAGGACGGCACGGCCACATCGCCCGCGGACTTCATCGCGGAGGCGAATCAAACTCTGACGTTCAACCCTGGCGAAACATCGAAGCCGCTGATCATCCGTGTCGCTGGCGAGACGGTCCACGAGTTGAATGAAACCTTTTTCGTCAATCTGACCAATCCCACTGGTGCCCAGATCAGTGACACGCAGGGGATCGCGACCATCGTCAACGATGATACGGCACCGACGATCACAATCAACGACGTCTCGGTCACGGAAGGGAACGCGGGGACGGCGAACGCCACGTTTACTGTGTCGCTGTCGGGGCCGAGCAGCCAGCAGATCACAGTGCAATATGCCACGGCGGACGGGACGGCCAAATCGTCCTCACCGATCGACTTCTATGCCATCCCGGCGACGGTGTTGACGTTCGCCGCGGGGCAGTTGTCACGAACGATCACTGTTCAGGTGCAGGGGGACGTGCTTAGCGAATTGAATGAGAGATTCTTCGTCAACCTGTCGAACCCAACCATCGCCATGATCGCCGACATTCAGGGAATCGGCACGATCATCGACGACGATGCCGTCCTGCCGACGCTGACGATTGGCGACATCACCGTCGCCGAGGGGAACGTCGGCACGACCAACGCCACGTTCACCGTGACGCTGTCTGCCACAAGCACACAGGCGGTAACGGTGCGCTATTCAACGCAAAACGGCACGGCGGTCGCACCGTCGGATTACACGACGGCGACCAATCAGACGCTGACGATCGCCGCAGGCCAGACAACCGGGACGTTCACGATCGCTGTGATTGGGGACACAACCAACGAGCTGAACGAAACATTGTTCGTCAACCTCGCCAGCGCCGTGAACGCCACGATTTCGGACACGCAAGCCCAGTGTACGATCACGAACGACGACGCTGTCCCAACGATCTCGATCAACGACGCCACAGTCACCGAAGGGAATGCGGGAACTCGCAACGCCACGTTCACCGTGACCCTGTCGGCCGCGAGCGCTGTTCCGATCTCGGTGCAGTACGCCACGATTGACGGCACGGCGGTCGCACCGCAGGACTACACGCCTGTCACGGCGACAACGCTCACGTTTTCCGCCGGCCTCCTGTCGCGGACCGTGACGGTTCAGGTCAACGGCGACACGCTGTTCGAACAGGACGAAACATTCCGAGTCAACCTGACGAACGCGGTGAACGCGACGATCGCGGACAGCCAGGGACAGGGGACGATTCTCAACGACGATTCCAGCACACCGTCGCTCACGATCAACGACGTCACCGTGACGGAAGGGAACATCGGCACAACCAATGCGGTGTTCACGGTGACTCTGTCCAGTCCGCAGACCTCGACCGTCACCGTGCAATACTCCACGGCCGACGGCACGGCGAAGTCTCCCGCGGACTACACCGCGGTACCACTCACCACGATCTCATTCTCGCCGGGGACAACTTCGCAGCAGATCGCGGTGCTGGTGCAGGGCGACATCACCGACGAGGCCAATCAAACGTTCTTCGTGAA
This sequence comes from Planctomycetales bacterium, assembly GCA_016235885.1. Classification (GTDB taxonomy): domain Bacteria; phylum Planctomycetota; class Planctomycetia; order Planctomycetales; family Planctomycetaceae; genus JACRIH01. The sequence continues at coordinate 2,614 of JACRIH010000583.1, forward strand.
CCTGACCAACGCGTCGGGAGCGACGATCGCGGACACGCAGGGAATCGGCACGATTACCGATAACGACACGGCCCCGACGATGACGATCAACGACGTGACGGTGACCGAAGGCAACAGTGCCACTGTCAACGCCAATTTCACCGTGACACTGTCGGCGGCCAGCGAACTGCCCGTGACGGTCCAGTACTCCACGCAAAACAACACAGCGGTGGCACCGGGTGACTACACGGCGATCACTCCCACGACACTCACTTTCAATCCGGGCGATTTGACGCGGACAATCACCGTCCAAGTGAACGGCGAAACGCTGTCCGAACTCGATGAATCTTTCTTTGTCAATCTGGCGAATCCGGCCAACGCGACGATTTCCGATTCGCAGGGGCGCGGCACAATCACCAACGACGATGCCGTGCTGCCGACACTTTCGATCAACGACATTACCGTGGCCGAATGGAACAGCGGCACGACCAACGCCACGTTCACGATCACGCTGTCCGCCGTGAGCACTCAGACGGTGACCGTGCGATACTCGACGCAAAACAGCACCGCCCGGTCACCGGGAGATTACACGGCCGTGTCCAACGCGACGGCGACTTTCAACCCCGGTGTCACGTCACAGTCGGTCACGATCCTGGTCGTCGGCGACACGGCAGTCGAAGCGGCGGAAACCTTCTTCGTGAACCTCACGAGTCCCGTCAACGCGACGATTCTCGATTCGCAGGGTCGAGCCACAATCTCGAACGATGACGCCGTGGGGAGCGAAATGTTCCAGGCGGAACGTCTCGCGTCGGGAGGTGGACGGCGCGACGTTCCATCAACCGCGATCCCCGCGAGTTCCATTGCTTTGCCAACCAGTTACGCACAGGAAGACAGACAAACGGGGAGTGTCGGCCCTCTGGTGGCTTATCGCGATTCGTTCGCCCCGGGAGCTGACGCCGTCCGCGTGCCTGTTTTGATTCTCGACGTCTCTGCACTCCCGTCCGGCCGGTTGGGTGCGGACCAAGCCGCGACGATGAACCGAATGCTTCCAAGCATTCAACGGTCAGCCGGCATCACTGCTGAGCAACGAATCACCGACTCGTTCTGGCAGTCGGTTGGTTCCACCGACGTCCGTTTCTGGGACAACGTGTAATGGCCGACGATCACGCCGCGTCCAGCCTGTCGAACTCGTCCTCCGCAACGGTGCCCGAGGCCACACCATCAGCGACCCGTTCCGTTTCCGGCCGCTCAGTTGTCCTCGGCATGTTCGCATTCGGTATTCTCGCCACATCCGGGATGTGGCTGTACTGGCATCTGTACCTCAAGCCGTTTTACCCGCTGCAGCAGGCGCTGGCGGACGAGTTCGCCAAGTCGTACCCTCGAGTCGAAGGGGGCCACCACCGGCGTTCACCGTGGACACTGCGCATCGTCTTGCAGGTACCGTTCAAGCCCATCGAGGGAGACGCGCAGGTAACGAAGGCGGCCAACCGCGTGATCGAATTGGCCCGTGCGCATCACGATCTGTCTCGGTACGAGATCGTCGAACTCTACCTGTTGCACCCCGATCCTGAGCATGCGGCCACGCGAGTCAAGGTGGAGTTCCGTGTGGCGGATTTGTGACGAGGGACATGGGAAACATGGAGAGGGGAGACAGAGAGAATTGCTGTGAACTCCCTTATGGGTGTCTCCCTGTCTCCGCGTCTCACCCTCACCTCCCGGCAGCCTCGGCAAGTCGCGCCAGATCGAGCGGCGGGAATCCGGGCACAACGGGCATGGACCACGTGGGTTCCGGGATAGTCGGTGGATTGATTTCGATGGCACCAAATGCGAGCGCCAACCCTAACCGCGCCTGCGGCCAGTCGATGTCGATGTGTCGCGGAAGTACCACGCCCGTTGCGACGTCGGGCCAGTGGTCACGGAGCGTCGCCTTCGCGATCAGCCGGCCGCGTTGGTCCACCAGCGAATGTTCCAACACCAACCCGTGACACAGATCAATGACGGTCAGCTTTGTCACCGGCTCGCCTTGCGGAGAGATTCGATGCGCGACGAGCGTTCCCTGACGCGCTCCCGGTTCGTACGGTTCCAGAGTGACCTCGGTTTCGTCGATCGGGATCACTCCCAGCACTTCCATTAACCAGTCGGGTTGGAACGGCATCGGGAAATACTCCTGTGCCTGGGCAAGCTGTTCGTGCCGCGCGGTGAAGACGTGCTTGGGATCGTTTCGCGGCGACCAGAACCAGAACCGCTCACCGTTCGATCCGAGATCGACTTCCCGCCCGCCGAACGGATTGTTCGCGGTCAGCCGGAAATTGCGATCCCCTTCGACCGCGATGACGGCCGAGAGCGACATCGGCACCGCGCCCCGTTCTCGCGATGTGATCTTCGCCGATGTACAACGCCAGGAGTTCACCCGTGCGATGTTGCGATTCAAGTGGGCGACGACGTCCTGCTGAGTCGGCTGGGGAGGCAATTCGCAACGCGCTCGCGGTCCGTACGGATTCCGCTGTGTGAAGAACTTCGATGAATTCCAGCGCGGACACAACGCACAGCCAGCCAGCAAACTGCTGACCAGCAGGAGGACGATTTGCGAGTGAACTGCCATCCGTGGCATGCGGGATCTCGTAGGTCAGGCTTTCCAGCCTGACTCGTTTTGTCACAGTCGTTGAAGCGACGAAACGTCGGCGAAATTTTTGAGTCCGAACTCTTGCGAGTGCGGGTACGTTTCAATTCCATTCCAGTTCCGGCATCGGTCAGGCTGGAAAGCCTGACCTACGAACCCCATTCACGCGCCAGGTGGGCCGACAGGTCGCGTTGCAGCTCGTCCATTTCGGCATCACTCAATTGAAAGGCACGGACTTCGTAGGCTCCCTCGCCCTTTACGCCCGCGAATTGCCAGTATTCGATTTCTCCGTCTTGCCGCTCACCATCCAGCCGTAATCGTTTCTTTTGCAACAGCAGCAGCGAGAGAATGTACCGCAGTTTCTCCGTCGCCGGGCTGGCCTCTTCGTTAAGCTGCTCGAAGTAACTCATCAGCGCGTGCGTATCGAGCGGAGCGTTCTTCACTTCGACCGGACGCGGCACAATTCCCTTCCACACGCCGACAGCTCCTGGCGGCGGCCCCGGCCAACCCTGCTCCGAATAATCCAGCCGTAGCAACTCGCCATTCCGTTCGACCACCACCGAATGACAAATCGACCCCGGCACGAGTTCCTGTCCCGTGCCCGCGCACTTTCGACTGCGAAGTTTGAGTTGGTAGTCCATACCGAGCCGCGACTTGAAGGGTCTGACGAAAGGGGCGGGATGGTAGCCAAAGGGCCAATGTGCCTCAAGATGAAGCCACGGCGTCAGTGGTCATTAGTCATTAGTTGCGATCCGAATGCTCGCCGTCCCTAATGACAAATGACGAATGACCCTCCCCCTACCCGCGTGGATGACATCGCCGATGCACCGCCTTCAGCCGGCTGTGTTCGACGTGGGTGTAGATTTGCGTGGTCGAAATGCTTGCGTGGCCGAGAAGTTCCTGGAGCACGCGGATGTCGGCTCCGCCGGCGAGCATGTGCGTGGCGAAGCTGTGTCGCAGCGTGTGGGGGCTGACCTGAGCCGAACAGCCGGTGCGGCGGGCGTATTTTTTGACCAGCTTCCAGATCATGATTCGCGACAGTGGGACACCGCTGCGACTGAGGAACAGCGTGTCCGATTCCGTCCTCCGAGCCAACACCGGCCGTTCGTGTTCCAAATACGCTTCGAGCGCCGCCCGAGCCACCGGGTTCAGCGAGACCATGCGTTCCTTGTTCCCCTTGCCGACACAACGACAGAAGGCTTCGTCGAGATTCACGTCGCGCAGTCGCAAGTTGGCGACTTCGGAGGCTCGGCACCCGGTCGCGTACAGCAACGTGAGCATCGCCCGGTCGCGCAAGTAGAACCGATCTTCCGGCATCGGCGCGATCAGCAAGCGGTTGACCATGTCGGGACTCAGCACGTGCGGAAGGTGCTGCCACAATTTCGGCGAACTCAACAACTCAACGACACTTTCCCGCAGCACGCCCTCAAGCACGAGGTACCGAAAATACATTTTGATCGCCACGAGGTGTCGGGCGATGCTGCTGGACGCGAGTTGTCGAGTTTGCAGATGGAGCAGATACCGGCTGAGCAACTTGAGATCGACGGCTCGCAGATCGGAATTCGCGTGTCGTTGAAACCACTCGCAAAACTGGTCGAGGTCCGACCGGTACGCCGAAATCGTATTCGCCGCCATCCCGCATTCCGCCTGGAGGTAGTGCATGAAGTCCTGCACGTACTCGGTGGGATCGGATCGTCGGGCGACTGCGACCGATGCCGGACCAGAAACAGGACGCTTGCGAGGAGGCACGGAGAGTGAGCCTGGCGTGGGAGACGGATCACAGTCACCGTAGGGTGGGTCGAGGAACGAGACTCACCATTGCCATCGACGGCGTGGTGGGTCTCGCAAGACTCGACCCACCCTACGAGGGCGCGACTTGAGGTGTCACGCCTCGTCTCATGATCGGTCCGGCGGACGCGGGGCCATCAACTTTGACGACGACGCCCACACGACGCGAACTCAACCCACCGGCTGGAGCGGACACTTCGCGAGTACGTACGAGCGCTGCTCGCCGGTCGAAAACTCCACGGTCACGCGACCCAACCGACCGGCACCGTCGGTCGCGACCACTATCCCTGGACCGTACTGCGGGTGACGCACTTTCATTCCCACCTGAAACGCCGACGCCGATTGATCATTCCGCGTCGTACCGTTCAACAGTTCGGCTCCGGTCATCAAGTGCGGAGGATTCAGACTGTGCTTGGACGTCTCACGAATCAGTGGCGGGTTGCGTTCGAGTCCCACCTGGCGATTCGGTACGTGTCCCACGTCCGGTCCATATCCATCGTCGTCCGCATCGCTGGCCGATTCTCCGCCGTCCGCAAACTTTTCGGGATCGAACGACATTTCCAAATCGTCAGCGTCGGCAGCATCGAACGAGTCGTCTTCGGCCGCGCCCGTCGCGACGAGGTCTGCGGCGGGTCGCATCACAACCGAATTGAGTTCGAATTGAAACGGGCTGTGGATCGTCATCATGCGCCGGCCGCGGAACTCGCGCACGTCGGTTTTCGTCAGGTACAACTCTTCCCTCGCCCGCGTGATGCCGACGAACAGCAGACGACGTTCCTCTTCGAGTTCGTGTGGGTCGCCGGAGCGGATCGACCGCTCGTGCGGGATCAGGTTGTGTTCGACACCCAGCACGAAGACGACGGGAAATTCAAGTCCCTTCGCGGCATGCAGAGTCATCAGTGTGACTTTGCCAGTGTTCTCCGACAGGGCATCGACGTCACCCACCAGGCTGCTCTGCTCCAAAAAGTCCTGCAACGAACCGTCGCCTTCTGGATGGGCCTGATCGTATTCGCGAGCCGCTGTCACGAATTCTTCGACGTTGGCCAGCCGCTGCTGGTGATCTTCATCGGCGGCAGATCGCAGGCCGGCGGTGTAGCCGCTTCGGTCCAGCAATCGAGTCAGCAGGGTTTCGATCGAGCCGGTGTCGTCGCGTCCGAGTTCGTTGATCGTCGTGGCGAAATGTTGCAGAGCTAGCATCGCCTTTTTGCTCCCCTTCAATTCGGGGATGTCGCCGGCCTGACGGGCTGCGTCCAGCAGCGACAGGTGATTCGTCGCCGCCCAGTTCTCCAGCTTCTTGACCGACGTAGCTCCCACGCCGCGCTGCGGACGATTCACCGCCCGCAGGAACGCAGTGCGATCCGCCGGATTATGAATCAGCCGCAGGTACGCCAGCAGATCCTTGATTTCGGCTCGCTCGTAGAACGCCACTCCGGCCGCGACTTGAAACGGGATTTTGTGTCGAGTCAGCGCCAGTTCCACCTGCCGCGACAGCGCATTCACCCGGTAAAAGATGGCGAAATCGTCCCACCGGCGTCCCGACTCGTGAGCCATCCGCCGGATGTACCTCGCCATTCCGTCGGCCTCGTGCTTTTCGTCCGTGAAGCAGAGCAGTTCGACTTTCCGCCCGCTGTCGTTTTGGGCGATCAGAGTTTTCGCCTTCCGCTGCTCGTTGTGCGCGATCAATTCGTCGGCCGCTCGCAAGATCTCCGGCGTGCTGCGGAAGTTGTCCTCCAGCCGCACGACCTTGGCGCTTGGAAAGTCGCGTTCGAACCGCAGGATGTTCCCGATCTCCGCGCCCCGCCAGCCGTAAATCGACTGGTCGGGATCGCCGGTCGAGCACAAATTAGGATAGTCGGCCGAGAGCGCACTCACAATGCGATACTGAGCGAGGTTCGTGTCCTGATACTCGTCGACCAGGATGAACCGGTGCAGGTCATCCAACTCGGCGCGGATTTCGGGGTTCTCTTCGAGCAGCAGGCAAACGTGCATCAACAGGTCATCGAAATCCACCGCGTTCGAATCCAGCAGCGCCTTCTGGTACGCCGGGTAAACCTTCGCCAGGATCGAATCGAAGTACCCGCCCCATCCCTGCCGGGTCGAGTCCGCAAACATCGCCGCCGTCTGCAAGCGGTTCTTCGCGCTGCTGATCGCGTGACCTAGCCGGTCGGGAGTGAAGTGGGCAGCATCGATGTCCAAATCGGACAGCACTTGCCGCATGATCGCGCGCTGGTCGGACGTGTCCAGAATGCTGAAGTTGGGTTGCAGCCCGCACGCCTCCGAATGATGCCGCAGCACGCGGGCGCAAAACTTGTGAAACGTGCTCACCCACACGCGGTTCCCCGGCAGCAGTGACTGCACCCGCTCGGCCATTTCATTGGCCGCTTTGTTTGTAAACGTGATGGCCAGAATCTGCCTCGGCGCGACACCCCGCTCCACCAGCCTGGCAATTCGCCGCGTGATGACTCGCGTCTTTCCTGAACCCGGCCCAGCCAACACCAAGAGCGGGCCTTCGAAGTGTTCGACGGCTTCGTGTTGAGCGGCGGTGAGGTCGGCGGGCGAGGTCATGGTGGCACGGGATTGACGGATCGACGCGGGTTGCACGGCATCGGGAAGATCGGAAACCACTGCTCGAATGTCAAGCTGCCTGCTCTCGTGTCAAACTGCCCACGCTTCGGCAGGCAGATTACGATTGTGACGATTGCGGAAGCCTTAACGGCTGGCTAGACTGGCTAACCGTGTGAAAAACTTCTGTGCGGATGGGGATTAGATTCGCCCCGATGGCAAAACGCCGAGCCGGCATCCGGATCGGCCGATTGTCGTCAGCCCGCTGCTGATCGAGGTCGATATGCATGGTGTGACGGAGCACCATGCAGTTCGTCTCGGTGGGTTGCAGGGCGTCGCGGATCAATTCTCGTCCGCCGTTCCCTGAGCTTTGAGACGGAGCTGTTATGAAAACACTGTTCGACGGATTGCATTTCTGTGGTGCTGACATCTCCCGAAACGGGAGAAGAAGAGGTTCCTTCGTGTCACGAAGCGCCTGGGTACTAAGTCTGATCGCGGTCATTGGTGCTGCGACGTTGGGTTCACATGCGGCGGACACTGCTCCGGCTGGCAACGATTTGCGAGGCATCCTGCCCGCGACAGTTCCAGCCGACCTGTCCGATGCGATTGAATCGCTTCCGGAATCGTGGAAGCCTTGGGGGGCCGAGCTATCCGCCACCCTGGCCACACTCTTCGGTGGGCAAGCGGACGCGGCCGGCCAACGACAAGCGATCGCCAGTCTGCGAACCAAGCTCAAAACAGTTCGCAATTCCATTGCGGACTCCCGCTATCACATGATGACCGAGCAATTGGTCGGCTTGCACGGTTCGCTGAAGCGCCGTGCGGACGTGGCCGAGGCGATCCTTGACACGCTTGAGGCCTCCGGTGCGGCCAAGACGGCGCAGTCGGGTGTCGAATTGGCGAAGCCGGTGTCGTTCGTGGCAGCGAATCCTGCGCTGCGTCAAAACCTGACCGCGCTGGCGACGGCGATTGAAAGCTACGAGTCCACCCGCAATTCGACGGCGGCGGGAGCAGTTCGCAAGGCGTTCGATGACGTGCGTCGCAGTGCCGGAGATGGCGGATCCAAGATTACCGAAGCGGTCACTTCGAGCTACCTCAATTACAACATGCGGATGGTGGTGTCGGAGAAGTTTCTCAATCGGTTCATGGCTCAAAAGCGGAACGATGAGGGGCCGGTGGACGATTGCATTCTGGGAGCAAAAGTAGATGGCTGCCAGATCACGATGACAGACGTCGGCGTTGATCTGCAATCCAGTCCGAACACCGTGCGGTTCGACATCACGCTGAGTGGCGTGACAAATTCGAATACCCAGGGTGTAACACCCCAGGCGACGATTTTCACCCAGGGCTATCATCAATTCTGGGCGGCCAAGCAAATCGACTTCAACGGTGACACGTTTGCCACCAGTCCGGCTCGCATCTCGGTGAATGCGAACAACACGACCACAGGTGCCACGACGAAGTTCAGCGACGTTCCGTTGCTCGGGAAAATCGTCGAAGGAATTGCGGTCGGCGCCGCCAAGAAGAAGCGGCCGCAATCCGAAGCGATCGCCGCCAGCCGTGTCGAAGATCGCGTGGTGCCGGAACTCGACTCCGAAGTTAACAAGGAGTTCGAGATGTCGAATCAGAACATGGAGAGCCGGGTGATCGGGCCGTTCAAGGAACTGGGCCTGTATCCGGACGCTCGGGCATTCAGCACGACTGACGACCGGATGCTCGCCAGCACGCGTCTGATGCACGCTTCCGAACTGGGCGGCAGCCGTCCGCTGCGGACTTCCGCGTCCGACGATGGAGCGACGATCTACGTCCATGACAGTCTGCTCAACAACGCCATCGATCACATGAATGTCGCTGGCAAGACCATGACTGAGGACGAATTGAAGACGCTGATCGAACAGCGAATCAGCAAGTTGCTTGGCAAGCCGATGAAACTACCGGCCTCGGCCAAGTCTGATGAAGCCGACAACAGTCCGAAGACGCTGGTCTTCGCAAAGGAAGATCCCATCCGGCTCCATGCCACGAACAATCAACTGATCCTCACGCTGAGAACCGGATTCAAGACGAAGGACGGTGACGAGATTCCCACTCAGGTGATCTCCACACCGATCAACTTCTCAATCCAGGGTGACAACGTGATCCTCGAACGCGGCAACATCGAGGTCTCCGCCGCCGTCAAGCCGGAAGGTGCGGGAGTGGCCAAGCAGATTGCCAACGCAGGTGTCATTCGGAAAAAGATCGAAACTGCACTGCCCCGTCGCGAAATCGACCGCCACGCGGTCGTGACTCGCGACCGACTGAAGTTGACGGTTTCGCTGGCTTCAGTGAAAGCCGTCGATGGCTGGTTGGTGTTCTGGCTGAATTAGTTTGCGAACATTCCCCGTTCGCTGGCTGCGAATGGGCAAGATGCCTCGGATTGATGATCAGGAATCCAATCACAGCCCGCGCGACACGTGTCGCGCGGGCTGTTTCGTTTCGTTCGCGATCAGCTAGACGTGTCAGCCGCGGCTATCGCAGCAAGTCGCGATACGTCTCTTCATTAAACCCGACAATCAGCGTGCGACCCTTTCGCAACGTCGGAGCGCGCAGATTGCCGGTCGGGCCGATCAGCAGCTTGGCAAGCATGTCGGCATCGGGCTGGTCTCGTTTCAGATCGAGATGCACGACATTTTTCCCTTTGGCTGAGTAAATCTCATCGACGTCTCGGACAAGGCTGAGCGCCTGCTGCTTTTGGATCGTGTCCTTCCGGGCATCCACCTGGGATTTCGTTTCCACTTTGTGCTTCGCAAGAAACTCCTGCGTCTTCCCACAAGTGGTTCAGCCGGGGCGGTGATAACTCCAGTCAACAAAAGGCATGAAACTTCCTTTCATCAAGGGTTGGTGACGCGACGATTGTGTGGCAAGACTTGGTTGGAACGCAAGTCTCCACGATTCTCGTCGCTACGAAAGTGCCGTTCGGAACTTGAACAGTACGCTGGCCGACGTTGGTCCGTTCGCCGTGATACCAAATCTGCGATCGTCTCTGCCGACGACGGCGATTTCAATCCGAAGCACATCGGGTGGCAAGACATCGGCCACTCGGTCGGCCCATTCGATGCAGCACACACCGTCCGCCCCCAGGTATTCTTCCGCTCCGAGTTCGATGAATTCGTCGAGCGACCGGAGGCGGTACGTGTCGAAGTGATAAATCGGCAACCGGCCGTGGTACTCCTGCACGAGGACATACGTGGGGCTGTTCACGATTTGGTCGCGAACCCCCGCGCCGTCGGCGATGGCACGCACCAGCCGCGTCTTTCCCGCGCCAAGTTGTCCCACGAGCGCGATGACCAAGCCGGACAGAGCCGCCGCGCCGATCGCTTCGCCCAATCGCCGTGTGTCGTCTTCGCTCGCCGCGTGGAATGTCCAGACGACCGGAATCGCCTCGCCAGTCATTCCACTGCCTCCTGCGAGGCGGTGGTAGCCCCCCCCATTGCCGAGTCGATTCGTTCACGTGGCACGCTCAACGACAGACAGGTGGCCCAAGTTGGACCGATACCCGGCAGGTGAGGACTCAGGTTAAATGAGAGAACTGGTCGGAACATGATCCCATGTTAGTCACGTTCGCTACCGGCGAAAAGTCGGCTGCCAAGTGGCTGCGGAGCGGAATGCCGATCACGGCTCCGTCAGTTTGAGCAGTCGAAACAGACGTTCGAGGTGGTCGAGTTCCAGCTTGGTCGCTTCGTGTTCCTTGGTCCCCAACAGTTCTTTCTTCGCGGCCAGTCTGCGGTTGGCGAGTCGTGATCGAAGCGGAGTCAGCGATTCATCGGTGATGCTCTCTCGAAGGGTATCCCGCAAGGCCTGATCGTGAGTCACCAGCGCGGCGAACTTCACGAGCGAGTTGCGTTCGGTGAGCGGGGTGGCGTTCAGCAGTTTCTTCTGTCGATCCGTATCCGGCACAAGGAAGCGGCATTCCATCGTGTAGCCATGCGGATACGCGTCGATCGCGCTAAATGTCCACTCGACAACATGGTCCGAAACGAACACGCCGTTTGTCCGCGTGATGACCCCGGGTACTTCCAGCGTGTAATAAAACGGTCGCGGCGGAGCGAGAAACCGGAGTCGATACAGTCCGAAAATGCGAATCGCGAGTGGCAGCAATCGTTCTTGAAATTTCTCGTCGGAACCGAATCGGCGAACGATCACCTTGGCATTCGCCACCTGAAGAGCCGGCGGCAAATTGGCTTTGAGGTCATCATCCGCGCGGGATGCAGAGCATCCGGAGAAGATCGTGGCCACGATTTGTTCGATCACGTTGTCGGAGACAGCGCGACCATCGCGACGTTTCACTGTGCGACGGACCACGTCGCGAGCAAACGGCATGACGGTTTGTTGCAGCAGGTCAGCTTCCTTCAAACCTTCCGACAAGTCAGGAAGGTCGAGCCCGTGCCGGCGACAAATTCGCAGTGCAGCGGACGAGAATTCGTCAAACCAAGCTTTGTCTCCCTTTGTTCTGCCCGCTGAGTGGAAGAAGACATCCAGGATCTCTGCAACCCATGTCCGTCCCTCCGTGTCGAACCAGTGGGCGAGATCGGTGAAGTCATACTCATTGCCAAATGTCTCGCGCAAGATGTCGTCGCCCGTGTCGATGAGCAGCCGTGTCAACTCGTCTCGGGCTTGGTGCATGTCGTCGATGGTGACAATGTCGGTCAGCGTTTCGCGCCAGAGGTGTTCAGTGACGAAGCCGTAATCCTTGGTTTCGTACTTGCGAACCAGCTTTCCGTCCGGCAGTCCCGAGCCAGCCTTCACCACGTAATGCTCCGGCAACTTGGCGACGGAATCGAATGTCCCCCACGCGGCGAAGTACGGTAGTTGTCCCTCCGGCAGCGGTGGCAGCGACGAAATGGGACTGCCCCACGGCTCGGCGGGACGCTCGACGGAATACGTCATTCCGCCCGACCACACACCTGGCTTTCGGACACTCTCCGGCGTCTCCCCCTTGGGTTGAAAGATGGCTCGCGTCACGCGGCCGTTCGCCTCGAGTTTCGTCTCCGCGCGAAACACTTCCCGGCCACAGCCGGCGAGACAACACACGGCGAGAGCGATGCGGGCGAAGTTGGACGGCATGGTGTCTCCTGAACGATTCGGCGAGATGGTCCTCAAAAATAGATGCGCGGCGGTGGGAGATTATTCCCGCAGCGAGAGCGATTTGAC
>JACRIH010000584.1 GCA_016235885.1 Planctomycetales bacterium
GCCCCAGTGATCGCGACCGCCGTTCTTGTTGATGCGCGGCGTCCGGCCCATCTCGCCGCAGGCCACCAACAGAATCTTGTTGCTCAGCCCACGTGCTTCCACGTCTTCAACCAACGCCGACACCGCGTGGTCGAGAGGGTGGCCCATGTACCGCATGCCTTCTTCGACGGTCGCGTTGTTCACGTCGGCATGCATGTCCCACACGAAGTTCGTGGTCACCGTGACGAATCCGCATCCCGCTTCGCACAGTCGCCGCGCCATCAGCAGTAGCTTGCCGAGCGACTTCGCGTTGTCCACGTAGTTGTTGTAGTTCTTCCACATCTTGTCGATCTGGTCCGGCCGAACGAGTGGGGCGGTGTCGTAGCGCGCGATCGTCGCCGTGTCCTCCTTCGACAGGTCAAACGCGTCCGCCACACCGCCGAGGATGATGTCGAACGCCTGATCGCGCAGCTTGTCGTTCGCGGACGTTCGGCCGGCGGCGTCGAGAGCCAGCTTCACGCGGTCGAGGTTCGACAGCAACGCGCGTCGGTCGTCGATCCGGTTCATCGGTAGCGACAACTTCATCGCATTCTGCAAGTCACCGCCGCTGCCAGGGACGAACGGAGCAAAGTTGCTGCCGAATGGCCCGGTGGATTCGAATCGGCCGAACGCCGTCGTCCCCGGTTGCGTCGTCGGGTCCACGGCTCGCGGAAACAGCGCCACGTTTGTCGGCATGCCGGTGACGGGATGATTCGCCCCGATCAGCCGCGAGTAGATCGCACCAAGGTTCGCGCCCGACGTGTCTTTCCCGACGAGTGGCTTGATGTCGTGATTGGCATCCCCCGTGGTGAATGATCGGACGATGCTCAACTTGTCCGCCAGCCGAGCCAGCTTGGGGAACGTGCCGCCAAACGTCACGCCGGGAATCGTCGTCGCGACTTCGCCAGTCGCGCTGGCGATTTCGGTCGGAGCCGTCATCTTCGGATCGAATGTTTCGATCTGGCTTGGCCCGCCGTGCAGGAACAGAAAGATGACCGACTTGTCCGTCACGGGAAAGCCGCGTTCGGCCGCGTTCGCCTTTGCGGCAAGCAGTCCCGGCAACGTCATCCCGCCGAGGCCGAGGCTACCGATCCGCAGGAAATCACGGCGCCCGAAGGAGCCCGCCTGGTCGTAGATCGTCAACATGTCACAGCTCCCGTGTCCAAGGACTCACACAGCGGTGACAACCGATATATCAGACGTTCCTGATGCAAGCAAGAGGCGGTCGGACGAAAGTAGGATGGGCACTCTTGCCCGTCCGTCGTTGATCGACTCGCAGAGGACAGAAGGCGGGCAAGAGTGCCCATCCTACAAATCCGTTACCAAGGGATCGCGAACGCCAAACCGGTCAACGTCAGCCCCTCGACGAGTGCCGCGTTAGCTCGCCACGGCAAGCGATGGGAGGAATATGGGACGCAATTGCCGGGGCGATCGTATCCGAGCGCGTAGATCGGACAAGACGGGCGATCGAGTGTCATTTGGTACGGCAACAGTGCGACGTTGCCGGCGAACGTCACGGCCGAGAGCGCCGGTTGCAGGCCGCCGTGCGAGTAGCCATAGCGTTCGAGGTTGATCTCTTCAAAATACAACGGCCGGTGCATCAACCCCGGAGCGGTCCAACAATAATCGTTCGGCGACCAGCCGCGCGCTGCGCCCAGCCAATGCTTGCGTTGTCCGGCAAGTGCGAGCTGCGATTCGGCCAAGTTGGGCGGTAGGTGCGGCTGGCCCACCTCGTCGTCCGGCGTGGCGATGCGGGTTGAGATGGCGCTCAACGGTTTCAGGTCGAGGTCGACTTGCGATCCGGGGTTCGCAACGGGCTGTGTCGCCACCGGTTCATCATCAGCTCGAACTCCCACGGCGAAACTGATCGCCGCGAAAAGTGCCAACGCTATTGTTCGAACGCTTCGCATGGACCTGCCTCGTCGTTCCGAGTCACGACATGTCACACCGTCTTGTCGTTCATCGTCGCAAACGGAGCGATCTGGCCAGATTCATTGGAAAGTCCCGCAGAACTTACCCGGCTTGTCTCCACTCGAATGCTGTCCGGCAACGCTTGCCGAATTTCCGCTTGCACTTCGGCGTCGACCTCAATCAACTGTCGAGCCAGCAATGCAGCCGTGCAGTCAACCCCACCAAGTCGCCCCAGCGCCCACGCAGCCGCGCCACGGATGATCGGTTCGTAATCGTGAAGGGCGTGTGTCAGCGCCGGAACGGCGCAGGCGTCGCCACGGTTTCCGAGGACGATCGCGGCATTGCGGAGTATGCCAGAACGCTTGGGCCGAGCCAGCGGAGTGTGACGAAATCGGTCGCGGAATTCCGCTTCGTCCAGTGACAGCAGTTTGATCGCGTTCGCCGGGTGCAGATCATCGGCGGGTTGAAACGTCGGCTCTGTCGAAACCGGTGCTTTGTGGTTCCACGGACAAACGTCCTGGCACACGTCGCAGCCGAACAACCACTCGCCCATTCCCGATCGCAGCTCATGCGGTATCGCTCCGCGATGCTCGATGGTCAGGTACGAAATGCAGCGCCGGGCATCGAGTTGATACGGAGCCACAAACGCCTCGGTCGGGCAGGCATCGAGGCAGCGCGTACAAGTACCGCAATGCTGTGAGACATGCGAAGCATCCGGCTCCAGTTCCACATCGGTCAGCAGCGCCGCCAGAAAAAACCAACTGCCGACTCGCTTGTTCAGCAGCATCGTGTTCTTGCCAAACCAACCAAGACCCGCCAGTCGGGCGAAGTCGCGTTCGAGCAACGGAGCCGTGTCCACAACTCCCCGAGTCCGACACCCATGCACTTCGCGTTGCAGCCACTCCGCCAGCCGAGCCAACTTGTCGCGGATGACATCGTGATAGTCGGCGTCGCCCCACGCAAACCGCGAAACCAAACCCTGACCAGCGGTCAACGACTGCGGCTCAGCCGTGCGGTAGTTCAAGCCGAGCATGACCACGCTTCGCACGCTCTCCAGCACATGCCGCGGATGCTCGTACGCCGCTTCGCGCCGCGGCAGGTAAGACATTCCCCCCGCAAAGCCACGTTCCAGCCAGTCCCGAAAGCCAACAAAACCCGGAGGACTCACCGCCGGGGCAATCCCGACGAGATCAAAGCCCAACCGTTGAGCTTCGCTTTTGATCTGTTGGGCAAGCATGAAAGATCAGATGCTGAGTAAGGCCATCCTGTCGAGAATCTGCTTGCGTCAGGGTTTCGCCCCGATTACTCTCGAAAAACGATCGACCGTCGGAACAAACCAGTTGGATCAACCACCATTCCCAATTCCGAGGCAACCATGAGATTAGCACTCCTTCGATCCTTGGCACTGGTCACTATGCTAACCTTTTCATTTTTGAGTTCCTCTCTCGCGGCAGATTGCCGTAAGCCACATGACCGCCGGTGTGCGACTCATTGTTCATGTGCTCAGGTCTGCACTTGCGTTTCTCAATCTTGCACAGCGGCGTGCCAAACGGTCGTTCCCTGCAACACCGCGACAACGAATGCTGGCTGCAGCGAGAAACACTCGCATCGCATCAAGATCACAGTCGTTTGCCCGAAAGATACAGTGGTCAAGATCAATCACTACCGGACGCAATCAACAGGATCGAGCCGATCATTTTTCACGGACATGAAAAGCGTGACCGAGCCGCACTTTTACAAGATTGAGGTGATCCCGTCAGATAAAGACCGGGAGAAGAAATTCGAGACAAAAACAATGGAGTTTTGGCGCACGTCCGAACAAGGGACGCTCACATTGTTCTACGACGTTCGCGACGACGAGTGTCAATTGCGAGATCTTTCGAAGGACAAGAAGCGGCCGAAGGACAAGAAGACTCCGAAGTCGCCGCAGAAGCCGAATGATCCGAAGAGCGCGGACGTAGAGAAAGTAACCCGCATTTGAAATCCAAGAGCCGAGAGCGTTGACGACTTGAGTTCGACACGGCGGAGATTTTTCAGCCGCAGCCAAGAAGCAGAATGATTCAATTCAGTGCGGATCGTACCGTGGCAAAGCATGGCAGGCTACCTTCGGTTGATTGGTCCTGACCCGCGTACGATTCCGTAGGATGCTTTCGGTTTGATGCTCGGAATCGCAACCTGCGGGCGCGGCAGCGACTTGTGATCTCCAACAGGTTGAAGCTCGGAGTTGCCCGCAAGTTGGATCGAGTGACCCGATTTCGGAGACGATTGTGAGGAAGACTGTCGCGGCAACGGAAAGATTTGAGGGCCTTGGTTCTTATCATCCACTGAAATGGGCAACGGAAGTGGTGGTGCCGATGTGCGCTGGACAGGAGCCGGTGTCGGTTTTGAACGGACTGCGGGGTTACCAACAGCCGGCGTTCTGACTGTCGTCTTGCTGTTTTGAATTGGCATCGGTGCGGTGTATGACACTGCGGGTGTCTGTGGACGCGGGCGCATCGAGCGAAGCTCTTGCTCTCCAGTCGAATCGTGTTGACTGTTCGGAAAAGCCGGGCGACTGGACGGAATTGCGGGAAGCTCTTCCAGCAACGGTGCCGATTCGCGATAGCTGCTGGGGATCGGCGGCGGCAGTTCCAGATCTCCGCCAATGTTCTGGCTCACAGTTGCTCTCGCTTTGTTAAGCAGATTGTCACGGTAGCGGCGTTTGATTTCTGCTTCGCGCTGTTTCGTCTGCGCCAGTGTGCCGGAGTGGATTTCGTCGGCATACGGCGACCAACGCAGGCCGGCGAGGTCGAACAGTGTCGGGTAGATCACCGAACTGGCGAGGATGATGTTCTGCTGAAGAGACGACTCGTCGCTCGGCATTGGACGGAACAACCCTCCGACGAGTGGAACATCTTCCAGCAACGGCACGCCGCGAGACGTGCGAGAGGCTTTTAGGGCCACCGTGTAACGGCTCACCTCTCGTAGTTCATAGCTGCTGGTCTGCACATCGGTGTGAACGAAATGCTGCTTAACTCGCCCGAGGTGCTTCTCATCCGCCCGGATTGGCTCACGGACGTTCGTGGTGTACATGTAATCGAAGCCATACACGATGGAGTGTCCGTCCGGTTGGATCACGGGGCGGATTTCGAATCCCGTCCCCGTCTCGAATTTGTAAACCGCCGGGTCGGGAATGAGCGCTTGCAGTGGCGCACCGAGTTGCGACTTTTGCGGAGTCCCTCCGCCTTGGATCGTCTGCAATGGTGATTGACTGGACGTCAACCCGTCCGCAGTCTGTCCCGCTTGGAGCTTGGTCGCCGCTAGGAACGTCGGATCCTGCATGAGTTGACCGTACTGCTGGACCAGCGCCTGGCTCCCCTTCATCGCTTCGGTGATCAATATGTCGCGCTGTGGAAGATCGAACTCCATCGTCGCGCTCGGACTGACTTTCGCGAATGTCCGGTTGTTGGTGAGGATCGTCGTCGTCTCAACCTGTCCCAAGTTCACGTCCCAATACCGCGA
>JACRIH010000571.1 GCA_016235885.1 Planctomycetales bacterium
CCCCCGCTCTGGCGAGCGTGGCTACAGAGTTTTCACGGCGGGTCCACTTAGCCCGACGCGCAAGCGAGGGAAATGCGTCGCCCATCCCTCGCTTGCGCGGCGGGCTAGTGTGGCTTGGTATGCAATTCAAATTGACCATGCGATTTCGGGCGAGTTGCCCCGTTGCGGGGAGGAAATCAACAGAAGGTGGGGCAGTATACCGCTGGACTTAGGCCGCATCCAACATGAGTCTGCGAACTGCGTTCAGATTCGCTCTGGGCCGGTTGATCCAAAATCACATCGGAGTTGAAGTGACAGTTGGGGGAGCATAACATGACCTCGCACATTTTCCGTTGCTTGGCGAGCCGGTGAATTCGGTAGGTTTCACGGATCGTCGGTCGCTTCAGATTCCAAGGCGAGGCTCAATTCCATGGCTATCAATGTCGAGCACATCAAGTCCTTTGCCAAAGCGAACTGGCATTTCTGGGGAGCCAGCTTGGTGGCCCATGTGGGAATTGTCGCGGCGTTGGGGTTGGTTCTTGGTGTGACCAAGGTGGCCCAAGAGCTGATGGATGCCCCGCTGTTTGAAACGGAGATGGAGACGGAAATCCCCGAGCAGCAGATCGAGCACTTCGAGGTCGGCGACACTCCGGTCGAAGCCACCGAGCTGAACACCGAATCGCTGACCATGAACGAGGCGCCGCAGATCGAACAGTCCGAGCAGTTCAATGACAGCTCCGAGAATTTCGCTGAGGCGGGAGGGGGCTTTGCCAGCGCGACCGGACCGTCGTTGGGGGGGGCCGGCGGTTTTGAGATTTCTGCGATTGGAGACGGTCCCTCGGTGGCCGGAAAAGGTGGCGTCGGTTTCAGCGTGGGCACAGCCAACGCAGCCGGCAGCGGTGGGGGGGGAAGTGGCTTCGGCAACCGAGGCGAGGGATCGCGACACCAGGCCGTTGGCAGTGGAGGGGGAACGAAGGCAACCGATCGGGCCGTGGCGGGTGCCCTCAACTGGTTGGCTCGACACCAGAACCCGGATGGAAGTTGGAGCCTCGACGAATTTTCACGGCATTGCAAGAAGACCACCTGCGACGGGAAAGGGGACGTGAAGAGTGACACGGCGGGAACGGCATTCGCGCTCCTGCCGTTCTTTGCCGCGGGGCAGACTCACGAAACCAAGGGGCCCTATCAGCGCACGATCTTCAACGGGGTGAACTGGTTGATCAAAAGCCAAAAGCCGGATGGCCGTCTCGGTTCGGCGACGATGTACGAGCACGGGTTGGCCAGCATTGCGCTGTGCGAGGCGTATGGTCTGAGCAAAGACAACCGCGTTGGACCGGCAGCGCAGAAGGCGCTGGCATTCATCGAAGCCGCACAGAATCCCACTTCGGGCGGCTGGCATTACGCACCCAGGGCCGTCACTCCGGGAGACACCTCGGTCGTCGGTTGGCAGATGATGGCTCTCAAGAGTGGACAGATGGCGGGATTGAAGGTCGATCCCAAGGTCATCGAAGGTGGCAAGAAGTTTTTGAAGAGCGTGTCGAGCGGCAAGGCGGGCGGATTGTTCGGCTATGCCTCGCCGGGAGCCACGCAGACGATGACCGCTGTCGGACTCCTGTGCATGCAGTACTCGGGCAGCAAGCGGGCCGATCCCCTGATGGTTGAGGGGATGGACTACCTGATGAAAAACCTCCCCAACAAGAACAGCCGCAACTGTTACTACTGGTACTACGCGGTGCAGGTGATGCACAACCTGCCCGGTCCGGAATGGGACACGTGGAACCGCCAGTCGCGGAAGATCCTGATCGACTCCCAAGAAAAGGACGGATGCGCCGCCGGAAGCTGGTCTCCCGAACGACCCATCGCAGATGCCTTTGGCAAGCAGGGTGGCCGAATCATGGTGACGGCGATCTCGGCGCTCAGCTTGGAAGTTTACTACCGCTACCTGCCGCTGTATCAAATGGACTCCACCAGTGGACTCCCCGGTGGTGGAACCGGGGGAACGGACGCCAAGAAATAGGCTGGGGTTTCAACCAGTGAAGATGCCTGACTGTCTGTCCCAAATCCTGTAGCCCAGGCCCTTGTGGCCTGGTTCATTCGCACAATTGAAGAAATCACCGAGCCACTCTAGTCCCGAGACAGAAGCCCGGCCTCGTCCAGAAGCCGGGCTTCTTCTGCTTCAACTCTGGACACCATCCTCGACGGGGCACACTGGACGTTCCCAACTCGGACGTGTACGTTGACGCTGAATTTGGTTCTGGCAATCGTCGTGCATCATTCTGTGAGGCTCCCATGCCACGGTTCGTGATCGATCGCTGCATTCCTGTCCCCATCGTGGGGGCTGTGTTTGGTCTGGGATTACTCGTCGCGTCGCTGGTGGTTCCGGTCCACGCGGCCGAGCGGCCGCACCTCGAATTCGTCAACGGACTGCGTCAGCGAAATCTCGGTGAGTTGGCGATCGAATACCTGACCTCGATCCAGAAACGCCCCGACCTTCCGGCCGACGTCAAGGAAGTGCTCGACCTCGAATTGGCCAAGAGCCACAGTTCGGCGGCGCTCGAGACGCGAAACGTAGACGATGCCCGGAAGCACCTGACTGAGGCCAAGGGGTTGCTCGACAAGTTCGTCAAAGAGCACGCGAACCATCCGCAGGTGGCGTCCGCGAGCACGACCTACGGCGACTTGGCCTTCCGCGGTGGCCAGGCGTTGTTGCGTGCGGCACTGGGCCTGTCCGACAAAGATAAGGAAAAAAAGAAGACTCTGATGCAGGACGCCCGCGTGGCGCTCGAAGACTCGCGGCCGAAGTACGCCAAGGCCGTGGAGCTTTATGCAGCCAGCGTGACCGAACTCGTCAAGCAGCGGAAGGCGGATCAAGCCGTCGCGGCAGAGAAGAAGCAAAAGGTCAAGAAGGCTCGCACGCGCGCACAGCGACTGGCCGACGAAGCCCTCGAATTGGCGATGGAGGACTGGTACGACGCCCGCTTCAAACTCGCATCGGTCGATTACAACGTCGCCCGCACATTCGCCGATCCGAAGGACCCCGCGCGTGTGAAGGCGCTGCTGGCCGCCGCCAAAGCGTACGACGATATCTGGCAGGCCAATCGTGCGTTTCGGATCGGTCTCTACGCACACATGATGAACGGCCGTGTCGTGGACGAGCAGGGCAACCTCGATCTGGCGCTGGAACTGTACGAGGAGGTGCTCGCCAATGCTCCGTCGGACAAGAATGATGATCGTCCGACTCCCGTTTTCGAATCACTGTTTGCCGAGGTCGAATACTACAAACTGTTGATCCTCGAAAAGCAGAAGAAAACCGACGAGATCATCATCGAAGTGGAGGGACAAAAGCCGGACCGCTTGGGCTGGCTGGATGTGAATCTGCCTGCGCGTCGCACGAATGGTTATCAGGGCGTCACCCTCATGCTCGCGAAAGCGTATCTCGAAAAAGCCAAGGGCCAAAAGGGAAACGATGCAAAGGCCACGTTCAAGAAGGCCCTCAGCCTGCTGGCCGCCGTCAAAGCGGTCCCCAGTGAATATCGTGACGAAGCGATCCTGCTCGATCTCAACTACAAGGGTCGGGCGGACGATCAGGAACAGCAGATCGCCGTCTTCGCGGACGCGATGGCCATCGCCAAGAACGCCCTGAAACTCGACGACGTGCCCGGTGCCGTGTCGGCACTCAAGCGCGCGGTCGAACTGGGGAAGAACCCAAAGGACCCGAAAGACCCCAAGAATCCGAAGGAAGATGAGGTACTGGATGCCCGCTTCCTGCTCGCCCGCACACTGCTTCAGGCGGGGAACGTGGCGGAGACGCTCGATGTCGCCGAGGCCCTCGCCCGCGAGAAGCCGGACTGGAAGTTCTCACCCACCGTCGCTTCCATCGGCGTGTCCGCTGCACTCAGCCTGTGTGCGACGTCTCAGGACAAGCCGGCCGCGCAGGCCCGGCTCAAAAAGCTCGTCGATTTCATTCTCGAAAAGTGGCCGAAGCTTGCGGAAGCCGACGACGCCCGCATTGCCCAGGGACGCCTCGAACTCGAACTCAAGCAATTCGACAGCGCGCTCAAAACGTTCGAGACCGTCAATCCCGCCTCGCCGCGTTACCCGGTTGCGATGCACTATGCCGGGCAGACGCATTGGCGATTCTACGTCGAGGGCAAACGCAAGCCCGACGCGGGTCGCCAGGAAAAAATGCTCGCCGACCACCGCCAAAAGGCGGTCCAACAACTCGACCTGAGCCTCAAGCAGCAACGCGACGCAATCAAGGACAAGACGGCACCGCTCGCCAAGCAATTGACCGAGACACAACTTCTGCGAGCCGAGATCTCACTGGAAGGTAGCGAAGTCGAAAAAGCGCTCCCGCTCCTCGAAGAACTGATCAAGCCGCTCCTCGCAGAAAAACCCAAGGGACTCGATCTGTACGGCCATCGGCTGTTCGTGGCAACGATCAGTGCGCTGATCAAAACCAAGCAGAAACAATCCGAGGGCATCGACGAACAGGCCGATGAAGCGGCTCGCCAAAAGTTGGAGGCTCTGCGGGGAAAAACCGTCGCAGCGCTCAACGATTCCGGCTCGTTGTTGCTCGAAATCGGAGGCGACTTGGGGCCGGTGAACCTGGCGTTGATCGAGTTCTCCAAATCACTCAAGGACGACTGGAAGCTGGCTGAATCGAAGGTGCTCCTGATCCCCGCGACTGCGTCCGATGCCCCGGCCTCCACCGAAAAACCTGCTGCACCACCAGCGACAGCCCCGGCCGAAAAACCTGTCGTGCCACCCGCGGCTGCCGAGCAACCCAAGCCTGCGACACCCGCCAAACCCGCCGATGCCCCGAAGGATGCCACAGCCGCTCCCGTACCCGCGGCAGTTCCCGCACCCGCAACTCCTCAAGAGCCACCGAAGGAAAAGACGCCGCGAGAAAAAGCTCAGGACGAAGCCAATGCTCGCAAGGATGCCTACGGTTCCGTGTTGCTCAAGCTCCCGGCGCGGACACAGATCGCGCTGTCCGAACTGATTTACATTGCTGACAATTGCAGCGAGCTTGGTTCTCGAGAAGCGATGGAAAGGGCTCGCGTCGTCTACCTGGCGATTCTCGAACGCTACAGCAAGGCTCCCCCGTCGTCGAAGGAAGCCGCCGGCGCGATCGTCCGCTGTCAGTCCAAACTCATCGCTTTGCTCCGCGGCGAGAAGAAATTCGACGAAGCCCTGCAACAAATTGATGATCTGCTGAAGAAGCAGCCGAACGCTCTCGAACCGGCGATGGAAAAGGCCAGCCTGCTCCAGGCGATGGCCGAAACCGATCCCAAGAAATACGAGGAAGCCGCCAAGGAATGGCGGGCGTTGCGAGAGAAACTTCGCAACCCAAAGATCGTCAGGAAGCCGGCCGAGTACTATGACATCGTCTACAACCTGGGTTACTGTCTCTACGAACTTGGCGTGCAGACGAAAGACAAGACGAAGGTCGAGGAATCCGTCTCGACCCTCAAGGCCACCATGACACTCGCTCCCAAGCTTGGCCCGGGAGAAACGACGAACCACGAACTGAAGGTGAAATACGAACAGTTGCTCGACAAGGGCCTGTCTCACCTCGGTCGCCCGACGGTGAGCACCAAAAAGTAGAACGGAATTCATTCCGTTCTTTCGTCCAGCGGAGTTTATTCCGGTGGCTCGTGTTTCGGAACTCGTTCCGGTCAGCCCTCGATCCTCGTCCACGGAGGGAACGGAATGAATTCCGTTCTAAAAAATGGCCGCCAATCTCACCCCGCAATACCTCAAGGTCCAAGAGGCCTATCGGCGGGCACAGACTCCGCAGGAGCAGCTCGAATGTCTGGAAAAGATGTTCGAGTTAATGCCCAAGCACAAGGCGTCGGAAAAGCTTCAGGCCGATCTCAAGACGCGGATGAAGCAGACTCGGGAAGAACTCCAGGTCGAAAAGTCCGCACCGAAGAAGGGGAAGAGCTACAACTTTCCGAGGCAGGGAGCCGGGCAAATCGTCATCATCGGTGCTCCGAACGCGGGGAAAAGCCGCGTGCTGAAGGAATTGACGCACGCGCAGCCCGAGGTCGCGCCGTATCCCTTCACCACCCGCGAACCGCTGCCCGGCATGATGCCGTGGGAAGACGTCAACGTCCAGTTGATCGACACGCCACCAATCACGAAGTCGATCTTTGAACCGTACCTCTCCAGTCTCGTACGCACGGCCGACGCGGTGCTGCTCTGCTTCGATGGCAGTTCCGACGACGCACCCGAAGAAACGCTCGACGTGATCCAGCACTTCACCGAGCGCAAGACGCAACTCGCGAAAGATTCGGGTTTCGCCGAAGATGACTACTCGATCGTCCGCGTGAAGACACTGCTCGTCGTGTCCCGGGGCGACGACCCCGGCTGTTCCGATCGGCTCGATTTCTTCCACGAAATGATTTCCTCGCGACCGGACGAACTCCTCGTGGAACTGGACCGGGCAGATTCGGTCGCCGAATTGCGAGACCGTGTCTACCGGATGCTGAACCTGCTCCGCGCCTACACCAAAGCCCCCGGCAAACCGGCGGATTACAAGTCACCGTTTACTTTGCCCGAGGGGTCGACTGTCGAAGACCTCGCCGCGAAGGTCCACCAGGACATCGCCGCCAAACTCACACACGCCCGCGTCTGGGGCAGTGGTCTCCACGACGGACAAACCGTCGGACGCGAACATGTGCTACACGACCGCGATCTCGTCGAACTACACGCATAGCGCACACAAACTCTGGTTCCCCCTCGCCCCCGGAGGGGGAGAGGGGAGGACGATTCGCGCCTGCGACTCGCGATACGCGACGGCAATTGAACTCACTGCGCCCCCGACATAAGATCGCCTCGTCTGCAATGGCTGTCCGCAGCCAATTTCCCCGTCCCACTTCATCGGAGGCGTCATCATGAGTCGTTCATTGGTCAGCGTGATTGTGGTGATCGGACTCATCGGCTGTGATGATTTGAACAAAGCACCTCAACGACAGGCGGTCTCTGCGCCGGGTGGCCTCGCACCGGTCGGCGATCCGTCCGTTCAGCCGGGAAGCGCGACGCCCGTCGGTGCTCCGCCAACGACTCCCGTCATCGGCGCGACACCGATTCCTGCCGCTCCCCCCGCGACTCCGCTGACGCCACAACCAGTCGGCACCGGTTCGGCGGTTATCAACCAGTCCACGAACCAGGTCGTCGATGCTGTCGTGGCTCTCCAGAACCCGAACATCAAAGTCGTCGAGAACAAAATCACCGGCAGCGATCCGCTCTCGGCCTCGATGACCGCCTATGTCTCTGTGCGCTCGAAAGCCAGCCTGCTCGGCATGGATGCAACCGTCAGGCAATTCAAGGTCGTCGAAGACCGCAACCCGACGTACGACGAATTCATGAAGATGATGCGAGAGAACCGGGTCGAATTCACAGCCCTGTACCAGGGCCAGATGTACGGCTACGACTCGCAAAAAGGGGGCATCCTGATTCTGGAAGACTCGTCGAAAAAGGCCGGCGGACAGAATTGATCGCCGCGTCGATTCACGATTCATGCAGTGGCCCGCGGCCGATTTCGCAGTCTGTTTCGCGGCGGCAACATCGAGGCACCACACGTTGCACTTCGACAGCACAACCACGCCCATGATGTCAGGCCTGCAAACGACCGCAGTTTGCAGCCCGGCCATGAGTTGCGACACGATTGAAAATCCGTGAGGCATTGGCCCCCAAATTGCCTTGCCTTCGGATCGTCCTCAACGATGACCAACCCAAAGACCAACGACTTCGAGGACGCGACCTTCTCTCGAAAAGAACCGCACTGTTCCCTTTCCGCTTCGCCTTGCGATCGCTCATCTGGGGAGATGTGATCCAAGTTGCCGAGGCGGCTTTCGCTGTCTCCACGGGGAACAGATGCGGTTCTTTTTTTCTTGCGCCACGATCAGGTGAATCTACCAGACGCGAGCTGACCGCCGAACTCGGTTGTGCGATGCCGCGAGATGGTCGGCGAGCGACGGATGCTGTAGAAGATACGGCCAACCGCTGCGGCAACCGTCGTGGCTCACAGTGTCTGATACCTCCAGCTCGCAGGAAGAACCATGCTTCGTTCCAGATTCCGGGCGTTGTGGTTGATCGTGGTCTTGGCGTTGGTCGGCAGCTTCCAATCGGAAGCGTGCGCGGCTGAGCCCGACAAGGGAGCGCGGGAATTGCTTGCAGCCAGGCGAGTCGTTTTTCTCGGCGACAGCATCACGTATTCCGGGCAATACATCGCGTACGTTGAAACGTATCTGCGCACGCGATTTCCCGAGCGGGATTTCGAGTTCCTCGACGTGGGCCTGCCGAGCGAAACCGTGTCCGGGTTGTCCGAACCCGGTCATGCCGGCGGCAAGTTTCCGCGACCGGATGTTCACGAGCGGCTCGGCCGCGTGTTGGCGAAAATCAAGCCGGACCTCGTCGTCGCGTGTTACGGGATGAATTGCGGCATGTACCATCCGTTCAGCGAAGAGCGATTCGCAAAGTATCGCGAGGGCATTCAGAAGCTGCGCGACGCGGCGGCTGCCAGCGGCGCAAAAGTGATTCATCTCACCCCGCCGACCTTCGATTCGCTGCCCCTAGCCGGCCGAACGCTGCCGGCCGGGCTCGACAGCTACGCTCAACCATTCGAGGGGTACAACGAGGTGCTCGGCAAGTACGGCGAGTGGCTGTTGAAGCAACGAGCGGCGGGCTGGGCCGTCATCGACATTCACGGACCGATGGACGCTCACATTGCCGCGCGACGGCGCGACGATCCGAAGTTCGTCCTCGCCGGCGACGGCGTGCATGCCAACCCAACCGGTCATTGGTTGATGGCTCAGCAGGTGGTGCAGGCGCTCGGCCTTCTCGCTGAAACCAAGATCATTACCTTTGATCTCGCGAAAGCGGACCGACTGCCTGACGGCAGTGTCGAAGTGATGTGGGGGACTCGGCTGCCGATGGCGATTGATCCACAATGGGACGCAAAGTCGTTGGCGCTGGAGAAAACGGCCGAGAAGCTCATCCGTTATCGCTTGGAAGCCACTGGAGCGACGGCTGCGCGGTACGACTTGTTCGATAAAGCCGGGCTGGTCACCACTGCGACACGAGTCGAGTTGGAGCGCGGGTTGGACCTGACTTCGCTCCCCCTGCTCGGCTCAAATCAACAGGCGCTCGAACTCCTCAAACTCGTTCAGCGCCGCCAGCGCGTGCTGACGGATGCGTGGCTCACCGAAACTGGCCACCAGCGGCCGGGGATGGCAAAGGGCCTGCCGATTGAAGAAGCCACGAAACAGGCCACCGAACTCGGCAAACAAATTCGCGAACTGTCGCAAATTGTCACGCTCAAACTGCGATTCGCACCGGCGGCCGAACCGTTTCCCGGCAAGAAGTCGGCGTGGAATGGTTTCGACCGCTTCGATTTCGTCGTTGCCGGCAAGACCGCGACGGTCGTGGTGCCGAAACAAGTGGCGGCGGGTCGGTCGTGGGTGTGGCACGGAGAATTCTTCGGTCACAAGCCGGCACCGGACATCGCACTCCTGGGACACGGTTTTCACTGCGTCTCCCTGAGCGTTCCCGACATGCTCGGCTCTCCCGAAGCGGTCGCGCACTGGAACGACCTGTACCGCGAACTCACCGAGAAATACGGCTTCTCGCCCAAGCCCGCGCTCGTCGGGCTGAGTCGCGGTGGGCTGTACTGCTACAACTGGGCTGCCGCCAACCCGGACAAGGTCGCGTGCATTTACGGCGACGCTCCGGTGTGCGATTTCAAAAGCTGGCCGGGCGGCCGAGGCAAAGGCAAGGGCAGCCCTCGCGACTGGAAACTTGTGCTCGAACGCTTCCACTTCGCTAACGACGCCGAAGCGCTCGCGTACGACAAGAACCCGGTGGACAACTTGGCCCCGCTGGCCAAGGCGAAGGTGCCGCTGCTGCACGTCTACGGCGACGCGGACGACGTCGTACCGTGGGACGAAAACACCGGCCTGATCGCCGAACGCTACCGCAAACTCGGCGGTGAAATCACCCTCATCGCCAAGCCCGGAGTCGGCCATCACCCGCACGGACTCGAAGACTCGACGCCGATTGTCGAGTTCATCCGCAAACACGCTGGCGTCGCGAGGTAATCACGCACGATCAGCGGGTGGAAGCCCGCTCGCCATTTTTTCGAGCACGGTCAACTCAGCGCGTCCGGAACCACGCGGCCATGCACGTCGGTCAGGCGGAAGTCGCGGCCGGCGTGGCGGTAGGTCAGGCGTTCGTGGTTCAGGCCCAAGAGGTGCAGAATCGTGGCGTGGAAGTCGTGGACATGCACGGGGTTCTCGGCCACGCGGATGCCGTGGTCGTCAGTTGAGCCGTACACGATCCCCGGTTTGGCTCCGCCACCCGCCAGCCACGATGAGAACGCCCACGGGTGATGCTCGCGACCGGGAGCTTCCGCCGTGTTGTTGAACGGCGTGCGACCGAACTCCGTCGTCCAGACGACGAGCGTGTCGTCCAGCAACCCACGGCGTTTGAGATCCTTCAACAAGCCGGCGATCGGTTGATCGACATTCTTTGCCAGCCGGACATGGTCCAGCATGTTGCCGTGCGAATCCCAGTTGCCCGACGACCCGGTGTCGATCAATTCGACAAACCGCACGCCGCGCTCGACCAATCGCCGGGCGACCAGACACTGCCACGCGAACCCCTGCGTGCCGCCGCGCGGCAAGCCGTACAGAGCCAGCGTATCGTCGGTTTCGCGAGACAGGTCGAATGCTTCGGGAGCGGCGATCTGCATCCCGAACGCGGTCTCGAACGACCGGATGCGGGCCGCCAGCGCCGGATCGTGATCGCGCTGTTGCAGATGAACCCGGTTGAGTTCGGCCAGTGCGGCGAGTTCCCGTTGCTGGCGCGACAGCGGAACGCGCGGCTGAATGTTCCGCATCGGTTCGTTGCCGGGGACGACGAGCGTTCCCTGGTGGCTGCCGGGAAGAAAATCGGACGCCCACACCTGGCTCCCCGCGTACGGCGTCTGCGGGGCGATCACGACGAAGCTCGGAAAATTCCGGTTCGGACTTCCCAGCCCATAGCTCACCCACGACCCGATGCTGGGCCGTGCCTGATTGAACGACCCCGTGTGCATCCCCAGCGTGGCGTTGTAGTGATTCGAGTGATCGCAGTGCAACGAACGAATCAGCGTGATGTCGTCCACACACGTCGCGACGTGCGGGAACAGGCTGCTCACCTCGGTGCCACTCGCACCATGCCGCTGGAATTCCCACTGCGGCCGCTTGAGAAACAGCTTTTCATATCCGGGGCGGCCGCGAGTTTCGGGATGATCGAGATCGACTTGCTTGCCGTGGTCGGCAGAAAGTCGCGGCTTCGGATCAAACGTATCGACGTGCGACACGCCGCCGCTCATGAACAGGAAGATGACACTCTTCGCCTTGCCGGCGTGATGCGATTCGTGCGGCGCGAGCGGATCGACCGGGTTGCTTCCCCCTGCGTCTTCGGCGAGCAACTCGGAAAGAATTCCCGGCAGCAACATCGACCCAGCCGCTGCCGACCGCAGCAGACTTCGTCGTGAAGCACACGGTGGATCATGGCACATGAAACATCCCTCTCAAATCTCTCGCGGCTGCGTTTGGTTGCGGCTTCGCTGCGATGTGGCCGAGTCGCTCCGCGACTCGGCGGCCGGGTCACGGAGTGCCCCGGCCACAAGGCAACAACAAACTGCGGAATAGGAATAGTTGTACAATCCCATCGGGGTGTATCCAATCACAGGGATCAGTCCACATAAATGAACTCATTGCTGCTCATCAACACCCGCAACCACGCGGCCCAGGCCAGACGCGGACGATCCGCCGCCGGTTGATCGGTCAATCTGGCGGCGTACTCGGTCAGAAATTGTTCGGCCGCGGCCCGCTCGTCGTCTCGCGGCGCGCGGGCGAACAGCAGGCGACAGGCACGGTCCAATCGAACCGTATCGTCCGGCAGTTCGAGCAGCCGGCGGGCAAAACTTTCGCACTTGGCGTGAATGAACGGGTCGTTCAGGAAGTACAGCGCCTGCGTCGGAACCGTCGTGGTGTATCGGTCGGCGGTGCTCGAATTCGCGTCCGGGCCATCGAACAAGGCGAGGAACGGATGCCGCTTGATCCGTTGCGTCATCAGGTACACGCTGCGTCGGTCGTGATCGTACACGGCGGCAAACGGAGCGTGCTGCGTGAAGCCCCATGTCTTCTCGTCGGGAAATGGATGGACTGTCGCCTGCGTGCGGTCGAGGTCTCCGCTGACGGCGAGCACCGCATCGCGAATTTCCTCGGCGGTCAAACGCCGCTGCGAGAATCGAAACAGCCACGTGTTGTCTGAATCCAATGTCGACCGGTCACTCCGTGACCGGAGTGTCGGGTCACGGATTGACCCGACAACACTAGCTCTCTGATACGCTTCCGACAGCATGATTGTACGGTGCAGCGACTTGATCGACCAGCCGCCAGCGACAAACTTCGCCGCCAGCCAGTCGAGCAATTCCGGGTGCGAGGGCGGTTCGCCGCGCGTGCCGAAGTCGTTGGAAGTCTTCACCAGCCCGACGCCGAAATGGTGCTTCCAGATTCGATTGACCATCACTCGCGCGGTCAGCGGGTTGTCCGCGCTCGTGAGCCATTCGGCAAGCTGAAGTCTTCCGCTCCCCGCATTCGGCGGGACAACCTGGCCACCGAACGCGCTCAGGAACCGGCGCGGAACAGCATCGCCGGGCGAGTTCGGGTCGCCGCGGAGATGCATCCGCACGTCATGCGGTTCGCCCTCGGCGACGGCGTAGGCCACGGCGACCTGGGGACCACTCGCGGCCAATTCTGTTCGCTGGCGATTCGCCTTCTGCAACCGATCGGCGAGCGAACTGAGTTCCACGGACGCTCCCGCCATGTCGGCTGCGAAATGATCGACGGACCAGCCGACTCCGTCGCCGCCACCGGGATGCGCGTCGCTCACGCGGCCGGCGATGCGGATCGTGCCGTCGATGGGACTCAGCCAACCAAGCGCCACCGCGCCGTCCTGTGCCGGGTGGACGAACAGGCTGCGCGGTGGGAGCGGCGTCCAGACCGCGATCGGCTGCTCGGTCGCGTTCACAAACACCGACGGCGTGTCACCGCGCCGCCAGACGTTCAATCCAGGCTTCTGTTGCAGGTCGCGAATCGACTCGGGCAGAAAACTCGGTCCGTTGCGGAGATCGAGGAAGCACCAGACGGCTTTGTTGCCGAGCTTGTCCGCATGCGGATTGCCGGCCGGCAGATCGTCGATCACGTCGCGAACCACATTCCACCGCCGACCCTGTCCACCGACTTCGGCGATCTCGAATTCGATCCGTGTGCTGTCGGCTCCGTGATTCGCACGCGGCAGCACGGAGAGTTGGATCATCTGTCCGGCCCGCACGGCCACATCGGCGACCGGTTGATTCGGACCGGCGGCGACGTCCTGCGCACCGCCATCGTTGAATTCACCGCGAGCCAACCCGCGCAGGCTCTGCGCCGCGCTCTCCTTCAATTTGCGAGATGCCACCGCCTGCTCGTCGGTCAACTTTTTGATCGTCTCGTCCAGCGAAGCCAGTTGCTGCTGGAACGGTTTCACCACGCGATCGAATTCCGCCGGAGATACGAGCGGCACCATGTCGCTCGGCGACTTGGTTTTCTCGCAGCCGGGGAACGGATACCGCGTGCTCTCGAAGATGCCGTACAAGCCGTAGTAATCGGCCATCGAGATCGGGTCGTACTTGTGATCGTGGCAGCGAGCACAGGTGATCGTCAGACCGAGCACGCCCTTGCCGACCATGTCGAGCGTGTCGTCGATCGTGAGGAAGTGATCCTTCGTCACATCGAACCCAAACCGCCGGGCGATGCTGAGGAAGCCGGTGGCGGTGACGAGTTCGGCATAGCGCGAGTGTAGCCCGCTCTCGCCGAGAGCGGGAAGCGGCTCTCGGCGAGAGCCGGCTACACTGTTCGCCAGAATGTCCCCCGCGACCTGCTCGCGGACGAACTCGTCGTACGGCTTGTCGCGGTTGAAAGCGTTAATGACGTAGTTGCGATACCGCCAGGCATGCGGCGCGGGGAAGTCCGCAGTTTCGCCCGCAGTGTCGGCGTAGCGCACAACGTCCAGCCAATGCCGGCCCCATTTCTCACCGTAATGCGGTGACGCGAGCAGTCGGTCCACGAGTTTGGCGAACGCTTCCGGCGAGAGGTCATTCACAAACGTTTCGATTTCATCCGGCGTCGGGGGCAAGCCGAGCAGATCAAACGTGGCTCGACGAATCAACGTCGCCTTGTCGGCTTTACCAACAGGAGACAACCTGCGTGCGAGCCATTTCTCGCCAAGGAATCGGTCGACCGGATGCGAGCCAGAGTCGGCAGTTGCCGCGGGCGGCTCGCTGGATTTCACGGGCAGAAAGGACCAGTGCTCAGTGGTGCGGAACGCGGCCGTCTTGGCCGGCCATGACGCTCCGGACTTCACCCACGCGACGAAGTTGGCGACGACTTCGGGTGGAAGCGGTTTGTCCGGCGGCATGGCGGCCACATCATCGGCGCGGCGCAGAGCCTGGATGAGCAGACTTTGCTCCGGATCGCCGGCGAATATCGCGGCCCCACTGTCGCCTCCCTTGAGCAGCGCGTCCCGCGAATCGACTCGCAACTTGCCGCCCGTCTTCTGACCGCCGTGACAACGAAAGCATGTGTCGGCGAGGACTGGTCGAATTTTGGATTCGAAGAACGTGTCATCCTCAGCGGCGGCGGTTCCGCCAGACAGCAGGATCAGGCATGTACACGTCAACCAGCGCATTTTGTTGTCGCCAAGTCAAGGACTGTAGACGGCACACTCCGTGTGCCGTGATTTTTGTAGCCCTGTCGCTCCGCGACAGGAAAGCCGATTAATTCTCAACCTTCCAACTGCATAACGATCCGGGTGTCTACCGATGTTCGGCTAACCTGTCGCGGAGCGAAAGGGCTACTTTGAATCACGGCATCAGCCACGGGCTGGGATTCTCAACCATTGTAACCAGCGATTGCAGAAAGCGAGCCGCCGGGGCGCCGTCGAGGATGCGGTGGTCGAACGTGAGGCTGAGCGTCACGAGGTCGCGTGGCAAGACCTGGTCCATCACGATCGCCGGGCGTTTCGCGATGCGGCCGATCCCCAGCACCGCACATTGCGGTGGGTTGATGACGGGTGTGAACGCGTCGATCCCGAACGCGCCGAGATTCGTCACGGTGAATGTGCCCCCTTGCAATTCGTCGGGTCGCAACGTTCGCTGGCGAGTGCGGGTGACGAGGTCTCGCGACTGAACCGCGAGTTGCCGCAGCGACAGCGTCGGCACGTTGCGGAGGACTGGGACGAGCAGCCCCGCGTCGGAATCCACCGCGACGCCGATGTGGATTTCGTTGTGAAGCACGATGGCGTCGTCGGTCCACTGCGAGTTGAGCAGCGGATGCTGTTGCAAGGCGGCAGCCGTCAGCTTGACGAGGAAGTCTGTGTAGCTGGGGACGGGATCATCGGCCGTCGTCGCAGCGGCTTGGAACTGCTGCCGCAGGTTCACGAGATTTGTGGCATCCGCCGTCGAGGTGAGTGTGACCGGGACCGTCGTCTGGACGCTGATTCGCAGCCGATCCGCAATTTGTCGGCGGAGCGGACTGATCGGCAGTCGCGTGGGAGCGGTGGCTCGTTGTCCATTCGCCGCCGCGGCCCGCACATCTCGTTCGCGAACGCGCCCGGTGCTGCCGCTGCCGCGAAGTTGTTTCCAATCGACTCCGAGTTCGCGGGCGACACGTCGGGCACGCGGAGAACTTGTGGTCGCCGTGACACCGGGAGGGCGAGGCTCCTGCCGAGCCGCAAGTGTCGACTGCTCGACAAACTGGCGCACGTCATGTTCCGTCACCCGCCCACCGGGGCCGCTGCCAGCGACCAGTTGCAACTCGACACCGACTTCTCGTGCCAGTCGCCGCACGGCTGGACTGGCGGGTGTGGAATCGTGGCCGACGCAGCTTGCGTCGACGTAGCTGTCTGTTTGAGATTGGATGCGGACGCTGGCAGCGTCCGCCACGAAGGCGGGACCATTGACACTCGAAATCTGTTCACCCGGCTGGACAACGTAGCCCACGACAACTCCCACCTTCACCGTCGCGCCGGGTTGCGGAGCTGCGGCGGGAATCCGCAGGATGCCGGCGTCGAGGCACTCGATTTCCTGAATCGCCTTGTCACCTTCGAGGCTGAACAGCACGTCGCCCGGTTTGACGGCATCGCCGTCTTGCTTGGTCCATCCAACGAAAATGCCCTCCTCCATGCTCCAGCCGAGGCGCGGGATTGTGATTTCAATGGCCATGTGGACTCCGTCTGGGCAGTGGGCAATGGGCAGTAGGCAGTGGTGACAGCATCAAGTGAGAGTCACCACTGCCGACTACCCACTCACCACTGCCCTCTTCACTCTTCCAACAGTTCTCGAATTGCCTTTGCAATCTCTTCCGGTTGCGGCACGACTGCTTTCTCCAACGGCGGGCTGTACGGCGTCGGAGTGAAGACGCCGTTGATCCGGCGGATGGGGGCATCCAGATCGTCGAACCCCGCCGCGGCGACTCGCGCGGCGATTTCCGCTCCGATGCCACACGGTCCCGGCGGTTCGTCCACGATCAGCAGCCGCCCGGTCTTCGCGACCGATTGCAGAATCGTTGTCGTGTCCAGCGGCAGCACCGTGCGCGGATCGATCAGCTCGACCGAGATCCCTTCCGCCGCGAGTTGTTCTGCGACCTTCAGGCACTGATGCACCATGAACGCGAGGGCCACGACCGTGATGTCCCGCCCTTCGCGAACGACGGCCGCGAGGCCGAATTCGATTTCATAATCCTCCGTTGGGACCGGACCTTTGATGTTCAGGATTTCGCGATGTTCGAGAAACATCATCGGATCGTCGCAACGGAGCGCTCGTTTCAGCAGCCCCTTGGCATCGTACGGCGATGACGGAACGACGACGCGCAGGCCGGGAACCTGGGCGTACATCGCGTAGTAACTGCCGGAATGATGCGTGGCCGCCGAATGCCCGATGCCGATGCAGCCGCGCAGCAGCACGGGCATTTTGAGACGACCGCTCGACATGTACTGCATCTTGGCGATCTGATTCACGATTTCGCCGACCGAATCCATGATGAAGTCGGCGAACATGAAATCGATCACCGGCCGCGAACCGGTCATCGCGGCACCACCGGCCAAGCCAACGAAACCGCGTTCGCAGATCGGCGTGTCGCATAGCCGGGTCGGACCGTAGAGTTCGTACAGACCCGCCGTCGTCTTGAAGTTTCCGCCCCGGATTCCGATCCCTTCACCCATGACGAAGATCTTCGGGTTGATCGCCATTTCTTCGGACAGCGCTTCGAGCGTCGCCTGACCGTAGGTGAGTTGGCGAGGAGGGGCAGTGGGGAGTGGTGAGTGGGCAGTGGTGAGTACGACTGGTCGTGTAGCACTCTCCTTCCCCACTGCCGACTGCCCACTCCCCACTGCCTCCGCATACACATGCTTCGCCGCCGTGGCCGGATCGGGCCACGGGCTGGTTTCGGCGAACTGGCGTCCGTCGCGGACGAGTTGTTGAATCTCGGCGTCGATCGCGTCGAGTTCGGCCGCTGTCGCCATTCGGTCGTCGAGCACCCGTTGCCGCAGACGCTGGATCGGGCAGCGAGCTTTCCATTCTTCGAC
>JACRIH010000572.1 GCA_016235885.1 Planctomycetales bacterium
CGGTCGTCGTCCCAGCATGTTCCCTCCCTGTTCTGCACATCGACTCGATGGTCCTTGTGATCCACGCCCCACGGCGACAGAATAACACCCCTGTCAAGGGACCGTTTTTCGACGGGCTGATAAGGTGGAGTTGGAGTTCGTTAAAAAAAAGCTGCCCAGTTCAGCGGTTGACAGACGACATTGGATCGAGCCTGGCCATCCGGAGCTGAGTATCGTGCAACAATGCGAACTGCTCGGCCTACCGCGCAGTTCGTACTACTACGAACCAGCACCGGAGAGCGCCGAGAACCTGCGATTGATGCGACTGATCGACGAACAATACCTGACGACACCGTTTTTCGGGAGTCGACGCATGGCCGACCATTTGGAGCGCGAGGGACACACGGTGAATCGCAAGCGGGTGCAACGACTGATGCGGACGATGGGGCTGGAAGGACTGTTTCCCGGGAGAAAAACGACGATTCCCGCCCCGGAGCACAAAGTGTATCCGTACTTGCTGCGCGGACTGACGATTGATCGCCCCGACCAGGTGTGGTGCAACGATATCACCTACGTGCCGGTGCGGCAGGGCTATTTGTATTTGGTGGCAGTGATGGATTGGTACAGCCGACACGTTCTGGCGTGGCGGTTGTCAAACACGCTGGAGTCAACGTTTTGCATCGAGGCCGTGACAGCGGCGTTGGCGCGTGGGCGGCCAGAGATCTTCAACACGGATCAAGGTTCGCAGTTCACCAGCGAAGCGTTTACGTCGTTGCTGACCGAGCACCGCGTGGCGGTCAGCATGGACGGCCGAGGGCGGGCGATGGACAACGTGTTCATCGAGCGCTTGTGGCGAAGTGTGAAGTACGAGGACATCTATCTCAAGGACTACACGAACGGAGCCGATGTGAACGAAGGTCTGACGCAGTGGTTCGACCTGTACACGTATCGGCGACCGCACCAGGGCCTGAATAGCCGCACACCATTCGAGGTCTACCACAACATCCCGTCCGCGTAGGACAGGACTGATTTTCAAACCCCAACACAACCAATCTTCTCTCGACCCGCCGCTCTTTATCGCCAGCCCGCCACCTGTCCAGCTTCTGGGGTCCACTTCA
The DNA here is from genome assembly GCA_016235885.1 of Planctomycetales bacterium. GTDB lineage: Bacteria > Planctomycetota > Planctomycetia > Planctomycetales > Planctomycetaceae > JACRIH01. The sequence continues at coordinate 1,098 of JACRIH010000572.1, forward strand.
GTCGGACGATGAATGTGCAGCCATATCCTTCCCTAGTTGTTTCGTTTTGAGGAGTGATCCCGTGCCTGTCGAACTCAGTCACTTCGCGAGGAATTTGAATGTCGAGACGGCATTCACGGTGTTGGCCGTGGCCAAACAACTCAAGTCACAGGGGAAAGATGTCGTCGAACTGGAAATCGGTGACAGTCCGTTCGACAGCACCGCGTCGGCGAAGTCCGCAGGGCTGGACGCGATTCGCGAAAACCAGTCGCATTATTGTCCATCTCCGGGCTTGCCCACATTTCGACAGGCGGCAGCGGATTTTGTGCGACGAGAATTTAGCATCCCGGCGAAAGCGGAGAATATTGTTGCGGGAGCGGGGGCGAAAATATTCCAGCAATTCTTCTGCGAGGCTTTTCTCAATCCTGGAGACGGGGCGCTCGTGTTCAGTCCACACTTTCCCACGTTCCTGCCGAACATCGAACGGCGGCAGGCACGAGCGGTGCTGCATCCGTTACGGCAAGAAAACGAATTCCGGCCTGATTTGGCCGCGATTGAGCAGTTTCTATCCACCGACCCGAATCCAAAAGCGATCTTTGTCAATTCGCCGCACAATCCCACGGGAGGAGTGGCCACGGAGGACGACCTGCGAGCCATCGCCGATTTGGTGCGCGGGAAGAATGTTGCGGTCTTCAGCGATGAGCCGTACTGTCACATGGTTTGGAAAGGCCGGCATCGCTCACTACTCGAGCAGCCGGGCATGCTGGATCAGTGTGTGGCGGCCTACACGTTCAGCAAATCATACAGCATGAGTGGTTGGCGACTGGGCTTTGCTGTTTCATCTGCCACGATTTGTGATGCCATCGGCAAGATGATTAACACGAGCTTGTCCTGCGTGCCGCCCATTGTGCAATTGGCTGGCAAAGCAGCGCTCGAAGCAGATTCCTCCGAGCGAGATCATGTCATGCAACTCTTCCGTGAGAAAGTTGTGTTGCTTGCCACGGGGCTGAGTAGAATACCCGGTGTGAAGGTGCTCGATCCAACAGCAACGTTCTACGTGTTTCCAAACGTGGCACCGATTTGCAATCGGCTCGGGATCACCAGCCACGGGCTGGCGCTGTACCTGTTGGAAGGAGCCGACGATCATTTTGGCGTGGCATGCCTCGGCGGCGAATGCTTCGGTGACGCGGGAGCCGGCTTTTTGCGATTTAGTTGTGCCGAACCAAATGAACGGCTGCAACAGGCAATCGATTTCTTGCCGATAGCCATCTCGAGAGTGGATCGTGTGAAAAAGTATCTCGAAACCCACCCCAAGTTTCGATTAGCCGCTGGGTACACGATACCATGACGTTGAAGGATTCTTACAAGTCCGGCGCGACAGGCAAGAAATCGCCCGTGCGACGAGATGAAGTAGTGTCCGGGGGGGCCACGGAACAATATTTGACTCTCAATTCACGCCTTCACGTCATCAATTGCCGCTTGACGAGAGGCGAGTTGTGGCCAAACGCCATCCAACTTGGTCACCTTGAGAACTTCGCGCTCATGGTCGGAGAGATTGCACAGTGACATTTTCCCTTGGGCCGCGGAAACTCGTTTCCAGAGCTTGATCATTGCACCTAGCATCGTCGAACCAAAGAACTTCGACGAAGAAAAATCGATCACCACGCGATTGATGGATGATCGGTGCAGCAGGTCCAGAGTCTCCTTCATTTCGGTGCCGATCTCCTGGTCCTCCAAGCTCCCCAAATCTCCGCGTGGAGTCAAAACCAAAACGTCCCCCACCTCTTGCACCTCGAAAATCTTTTGAGACTTCGGCATGCTTTCCCCTTAGCGTGAAATGGCCCGGTTTTCGTCGGGAAGGACGGTTGCCACAGACGGGCGTTATTGTATAGGAACAGTTGTCCAGCCTGAAGAGATCAATGCGATCTGCTTCAACCCGGACCATGCCTTGTCTAACGAACTCGTGAGACCACAGTGGTGTAGCAAACACTTTGTCGTGTAGTTACTGCTGCAGGTTGGTGCGCCACCACAGAGCGAGTTGCCAGGATGCGATGGCCCAGGAATGACGGATTCCGGCGGGAGAAGATTTACGCCGCATTGGCCGGGGCGTGGACGACTTCGTATTGGTTGGGGGAGAGGTATTCCAGGGTTTGGTGCAGGCGGACTGGGTTGTAGAAGGTCTCGATGTATTTGAACACGCTCAGGTGTGCCTCTTCAAGGC
>JACRIH010000588.1 GCA_016235885.1 Planctomycetales bacterium
ATCGGCCTTTTCCGCCGCCGTCAGCAACTCGTGCTCCGAGCGAATCAATTTAGCTTGCGCCTCCGTCGCAGTTGGCGGCGGGTTGGAGGCATACGAAGTTTTCGGACGAAAAATCACCGGCAATTCTGGATCCAGCTCGTACACCGGATGCGAAGCAGCGTCGCGCACGCGGGCCGCGCGCCACTTCAGGTACTTCAACAATTCCGCGTTCGCCGTGGAATAATCGCTGAAAACGCCGTGGAGCGCCGCTTCGGACAATCCTCCGAGCGCGCGTCGCTTGATTTCGGGCGCCAGCGCGGATTGCCGGGTCCGTTCATCAAACACAAACAGCCGTTGTGCGCTCTGCCCAATGAAGAACGCTTCCTGCGCGGCGTACTCGAGCATGCCCGGGGTGAGGGGGCGGAGCGACGCTCGACGCAGCTCAAGAACGAACCTCAGCGACGCTCGCCCCTCACCCCCGCCCCCTCTCCCCCGCCGGGGGAGAGGGGGGAAACGCGAGCGTTCCTTCGCCTCGACGGCGGCATCCTCGGGCGGGCGGATGACATGGTCACGATTCGCGGTAACAACGTGTATCCATCGACGCTCGAAAACGTCGTCCGGCAGTTCGACACTGTCGCCGAGTTCCGGATCACGCTGCATTCGTCATCTCAGTCGCAGCGGTTGCGAATTGAGATCGAGCCAACGCGCGAAGCGGTTTCCACTGCGCAGATCGATCGAACGCTGAGCGAGATCGCTCACGCGATTCGTGATCGCTGGCATTTGCAGGCGGATGTCGAAGCGGTTCCGGTCGGCAGCTTGCCACGCTTTGAAATGAAAGCACGGCGCTTCGTCAAGAGTCTCGAACAGCCGTGAGTCATGGAGTAGCAGCCCGGCTGCTCAAAGCAGCCGGGCTGCTGGAGCGAGTCGCGGCGCACGATCTGTCCACCTTGCATATCACCGTGCCCAGCGCATCGCGCGGCGTTCGCAAACGTCCGTCAAATGTTGTCGTAACTCGCGTCATCGCGAGCAGTATCATCGAGACATTTGCGAGGCTCCGCCGTCACCGACATATCACCCCGCCGGATTCGTCTTGCAGAGAATGCTGATTTGGTGATAATTCGGCGTGTTTTGTGCTCGCTCCAGTGCCAGGGCCGGACGCTGACGAGACGCCGCCGAACCTCGAGTTCGGCCAGACCAGCAAGCGTTTACTGACAAGCAGGTTGATGACCAAGGATGGTCCAGTCCTCACGCTGGGGTCTGCCCATCGAAGCTTCCACGCGGGGCTTTGAGCCTGCGCGGTCCCTTCGACCGAGCATTCGCCCACAACGCTGAAGGCTGGAGCCATCGAGAATTGGCTCGCTCGGGTGACCGCCCGTCGGGCCGCGAGAAGTTGGTTCAGCCGCTCGGCGCGGCGGCGACTTCTGAAGGGATGACTTCCTTCTGCTTTTTCTAAGGAGGGTTAGCCGTGGGACATGGTCTCAGTTTACTCAACCGGATCGCTCAGCGACAAAACCCGGACGCCTACCGCCAGGAACACTGGGAGGGTTCGCTCGCCGAATATCTCGATATCGTCAAAACCAACCCCAAGGTGACCCGCTCGGCCTTCCAACGGCTGTACGACATGGTCATCTCGAAGGGATCGTTCGTCGTCGAAGGGAGCAAGGACAACCTCACCCGGTATTCCTTCTTTGATGACCCCGACAACGACGGCCGCGATGCCATTTTCGGGTTGACCAAGCCGCTGATGGAACTGGTCAACGTTTTCAAGAGCGCGGCTCTGAAATACGGCAGCGAGCGGCGCGTTCTGTTGCTGCACGGTCCCGTCGGCAGTTCGAAAAGCACAATTGCCCGGCTGCTCAAGCGAGGCCTCGAACGATACAGCCGCACCGACGAAGGGGCGCTGTACTCGTACGGTTGGAAGCAGGAAGACGGGTCCATCTCCTGGTGCCCGATGCGAGAAGAATCGCTGCATCTCATACCCGACGAGCATCGTGCCGAAGCGCTGGCGTTCCTCAACGAGGATTGCGGCACCGATCCCGAGGCGTTTCATGTCGAGATCACCGGCGATCTCTGTCCGCTCTGCCGTTTCGAATTCAATCAACGGCTGCGCATCGCGGACGGCGATTGGACGAAGGTCGTGGAAGACATCGTCGTCCGGCGCATCATCCTCTCCGAGCAGGATCGCGCCGGCATTGGCACATTCCAGCCGAAGGACGAGAAGAACCAAGACTCGACCGAGCTGACGGGCGACATCAACTACCGCAAGATCGCCGAGTTTGGGTCGGAGTCGGACCCTCGCGCTTTCAATTTTGACGGCGAGTTCAACGTCGCGAACCGGGGGATGATCGAGTTTATCGAAGTGCTCAAGCTCGACGTGGCGTTTCTGTACGACCTGCTGGGAGCGTCGCAGGAACACAAGATCAAGCCGAAGAAATTTGCACAGACCGACATCGACACGGTCATCCTCGGCCACACGAACGAGCCGGAGTATCGCAAGCTGCAATCAAACGAGTTCATGGAAGCCCTGCGCGATCGCACGGTGAAGATCGACATTCCGTACGTCACCAAGCTTGCCGATGAAATCAGCATCTACGAGAAGGACTACAACCGGAAGCGGGTGCGCGGCAAGCATATCGCGCCGCACACGATCGAAATCGCCGCGATGTGGGCGATCCTCACGCGACTCGAAGAACCGAAGAATGCCGGCTTGACGTTGCTGCAAAAGCTCAAGCTGTACAACGGCAAGTCGCTGGCCGGGTTCACGATGGACAACGTCGATCAACTTCGCAATGAGGCCCAGGCGGAGGGGATGCTGGGCATCTCGCCGCGCTACGTGCAGGACAAGATTTCGAACGCCCTCGTGGCCAGCGTGAAGGCCAGCAACCTCAACCCATTCATGGTTCTCAACGAACTGGAAAACGGCCTGAAGCATCACTCGCTGATCCCCAACGAGGAGACCCGCGAGCGCTACCGCCAGATCATCTCGGTGGTGAAGGCTGAGTACACGGACGTCGTGAAGAACGAGGTCCAGCGTGCCATTGCTGCCGACGATGAAGCCCTGACTCGGCTTTGCTCGAACTACATCGACAACGTCAAGGCGTACACGCAAAAGGAAAAGGTGAAGAATAAATTCACCGGCCAGCTCGAACAGCCGGACGAGCGCCTGATGCGGTCGATTGAGTCGCGGATCGACATCCCGGACACGCGGAAGGACGACTTTCGTCGCGAGATCATGAACTACATCGGGGCACTGTCCCTCGACGGCAAGACGTTCAATTACAAAACCAACGAACGCTTGCAGAAGGCTCTTGAGCTAAAGTTGTTTGAGGATCAAAAGGACACGATCAAGCTGACGAGCCTCGTTTCCAACGTGGTCGACAAGGACACGCAAGAAAAGATCGACATCGTAAAGGGTCGCCTGATCCGCGATTTCGGCTACGACGACGAATCGGCAACGGATGTCCTCCAATACGTGGCCAGCATCTTCGCCCGAGGCGACGCGAAGGGGAACTAGCTATGTCCCGCAGCATTGATCGAGACCTGTCGCGATTCAAGAAGATCGTACGCGGCAAGGTTCGCGAACAGCTTCGCAAGTACATCACGCACGGCGAGATGATCGGCCGGCAGGGGCGAGACCTCGTCAGCATTCCGGTGCCGAACATCGAGATCCCCCACTTCCGGCATGGCCAGAAGGGGTCGGGTGGCACGGCGCAGGGTGATGGCGAAGTCGGTCAGCCGATCGGCAAGGGGCAGGACGATGGCGACGGAGAAGGCCAGGCCGGCAGCGATCCGGGGAACGAACACTATCGCGAAGTGGACATCACGCTGGAAGAACTCGCACAAATGCTCGGGCAGGAGCTGGAACTTCCGCGCATCGAACCGAAGGGCAAGGATCAGATTTCGAGCGAGAAGGACAAGTACAACACGATCCGTCGGACTGGTCCCGAATCGTTGCGGCATCTCAAACGCACGTACAAGCGGGCTCTGCGGCGGTCGATTATGTCGAACGAATACGATTTCGTCCGCCCGAACATTGTCCCCACGCGAGACGACCGGCTGTATCGCGGTTGGAAAACCGTGACGCAACCGGAAACGAACGCGGTCGTCGTCTATCTGATGGACGTTTCCGGTTCGATGACCGACGAACAAAAAGAGATCGTCCGGATCGAAGCGTTCTGGATCGACACCTGGCTGCGCAGCCAGTACGACGGGCTGGAGACGCGCTACATCATCCACGACGCCGTCGCCAAGGAAGTCGACGAGGAAACGTTTTACCACACGCGAGAAAGCGGCGGGACGCGCATTTCGTCCGCGTACAAGGTCGCCCGTGACATCATCGCGGAACATTACTCGCCGGCCGAATGGAACATCTACTGCTTCCAGTTCTCGGACGGAGACAACTGGGGCGAAGACAACAAGACGTGTTTGGAAATGCTCATCCAAGACCTGCTCCCCGTGTGCAACCTGTTCTGCTACGGCCAGGTGGAAAGCCCGTACGGTTCAGGCGAATTCATCCGCGAATTAAAACGCATCCACGACACGTTCGACAACCTCGTGCTCTCCGAAATCGCCGACAAGGAAGGCATCTACGATTCGATCAAGGCGTTCCTTGGGAAGGGGAAGTGAGCGAGAAATGCCTGCGATTTCCATGTTCTACGGGATCATCGTCTCGATCTATTACCTGGACAACAAGCAACACAATCGTCCGCACTTTCATGCTCGATACCAAAATGATGAGGCCGTGTTCGGAATTCCGAATGGAGACTTGATGGAGGGCGACCTGCCCGCGTCCAAATTGAAACTCGTACAAGCCTGGATCGAAATCCACCGGGATGAATTGCTGGCGAATTGGCAACTCGCCGTTTCCGGTCAACCACCATTCAAGATCGACCCCTTGAAGTAATCAATCCCGTCCCATGAACCCACGAGTTTCCACTGTCTCCACCAATGATGACTTCACCCTCGCTCTCCGGTTTACCAACGGGGAAACGGGAGTGTTCGATTGTCGACCGTTTCTGACGTTTGGAGTCTTTCAGGAGTTGCAGGATATTCGGTATTTCAAACGAGCTTTTGTTCAACACGGAACGGTGGCTTGGCCGCACGAACAAGACATTTGCCCCGATACGTTGTACCTCGAATCCCAGCGGACCCAACCCGCGACTGCGGTGATCACAAACTCGTGACCCATCCCTTCCCGAATTGATCGTCCCCATGTACGCCACATCCACCCACCGACC
>JACRIH010000580.1 GCA_016235885.1 Planctomycetales bacterium
AGGCCGGCGATCCACCGTTGCGATCGTTGAGCGGCGAGCATTGCCGGCCTGAAAAAGACTCCCGACCCCTTCTCGTTCACAGTTTCTGGCGCAGCCCATCAGATCAACTCCTCGATCGGCGTTCCTTGAGGCAGCAGACCGTTGGTTGTGAGCGTCGTGGTCGTGATCCCCATTTGACCGAGCACGGTGGCGAACAGGTCGGCTGCGGAGAAAGGCTTCGTGACGGGATACTCACCCAGTCGATCGCTGGCTCCGATCACCTGTCCGGTACGTAACCCGCCTCCCGCGACGAGACCCGAGTAGCAGTGTTCCCAGTGATCGCGTCCGGACCTGTTGTTGATCTTCGGAGTCCGCCCGAATTCTCCCACTGCCACGACGACCGTATCCGCCAGCCGACCGCGTTCGTCGAGATCATCCAGCAACGCCGACAACGCCTGATCGAGCATCCACGCATGCCGGTCTTGATATTGCTGGAAGTGGCGATCGTGCATGTCCCAGCCGCCGTCGCCCCCATCTTCCACCGGTTCGACATGCGAACTCCAATTCACCTGCACGAACCGTGCTCCCGACTCGACCAGACGTCTCGCCAGCAGACAGCATTGTCCGAATCGAAACTTTCCAAACCGCCGCCGCACCGTCTCCGGTTCCCGCTGCACGTCGAAGACGTCGCGCGCGCCGGACTTGGTCAACAGTGAAAACGCCTGCTGGTAAAACTGATCGAGGCGCACCATGTCCGCCGAACGATCGACACGCCGCGCGAGTTGATCGACTTCATTCAACAACCGCTCGCGCGAATCGATGCCGCTCGGTGACAGACCGTCCAGCAGTTTCAAGTGCGGAATCTGGAGGCCGTGTTCAGGATCGTAGTCCATTCGAAACGGATCGTGCATCGCGCCGAGTCCCGCTCCTCCTTCCCCCTTGATCGCCCGCTTACCCTGATGCAAATGTCCGCCGAGCGTCAGGAATCGCGGAATCGCCGGCGAGAAGCCGAGCACTTTGGACACGATCGAACCATGCGTCGGTTTGACCGCCCCCGGCAACACCTGCCCGCTCAGGCTGGCGGCGCCGGCGATGTCCCCCGTCAAACCAATCGTCCCGGCAATGCCATGATCATTCGAGGCACCTCGCATCGACCGAATGATCGAAAACCGATGCGCCCGCCGCGCGAGTTGTGGCAGCAGTTCGCAGACATCCAGCCCCGGCACGCTGCTCGCAATCGGAGTGTACGGTCCGCGATACTGCACCGGTGCCTTCGGCTTCATGTCGAAGGAATCGAGATGACTCGGTCCACCCCACAGCCACAGTAGGATCACCGACTTCGCCGGTGTCTTGCCGATCCCATCCGTCGATCCCGCCGCTTCGCACCGCAACACATCCGCCAGACTCACCCCCACAGCCGACAGCATCCCCGCGCGCAACAACTCCCGCCGAGTCCACCCTCGACAATCCCGCGTTCGGATTTGACCAATGCTCAACATGGAACGCACGTCCTCATTTTGAAAATGTCTGGCACCATCTTGCAATCAATCGACACTCAAGGCAAGGCGATGAGCGCGGACTGCCCAGCTTCTGGGGTCCACTTGAATCCTGCCTTCGCGGTCGTTCGATGCGTTCCACAGGCGAAAGTTTGGCGTAGCGCGATTATCATGCTCCCTCATCGTTTTTCATCGCGGCCCACAGACTTTGAGACAGCAGACCGGTTTTTTCTCGGAATTATTGACCGGGTTTGCTCTCCGAATACGCATGATGCCGTGCAACGGCCGCAAGCCAACAACGATGCTGGCGGGAAGCGGGCACGATCACTCTCAACATGCGCCGGGAACAACCGGCGGCGATCCAGCAATTCCAGCGTGGAATCAAGCCGACGAGGCCTCTGCCGATCAAAGCACCACCGTGACATTCACACGGCCGTAAGAAACAGCTCAAATCAACTTCGGCCTGTTGGTCGTTTGGTCATCTGGATTGACGGATGATCAATGACCAAGCACCAACGATCATTTGTTTTTCGACGAAATTGCGGGGTCGGGGCCTGCGCTTGCTCGTCGAGTGGAGTGGAAAATGTCTGGCGAGCCGTTGGGGACTGGCATGCGAACCGGGACTCCTCCGGACGCCGAACACGATCGTTTTTCTGAGACGCTGGACATGCCGGCGGATCACGGGGACGCGCAGGTTCGATCCGCGTCGCCGGGTGTCACTGGTTACGAGGCTCCACTGCGCGTCGCGTCCCTGCCGGGGGTCTCACTGGAAGCGGTGTTGCGACAAAAGAGTCTGCCGTGGCGTCAGGCGGCCGAAATTGTCGCGACCGTCGGCGAAATTTTGGCGGCCGATCATGCTCGCGGCGACTGTCACGGCGGATTGTGTCCCGAAGTCATCGTCCTGACCGACGGCGGCCAACCGATGGTCTCGGGCCGGGGGACCGAAGGAGCAAGCCACGATGCGGTATCGTCGTCGGGTTGCGTAAATCCCTGTTCCGCACCCGAGCAGGTTCAGGCAGGTGGGATTCCTGTCGGGCCTCGGAGCGATGTGTATGCGCTGGGGGTGATCTTGTATCGACTGCTGTGCGCTCGGTACCCCTTCCGGTCCGCTGATCGCAAAGAATTGGTGCGGGAGATCGTGGAAGATGCTCCGCAACCGCCGCGTCAGCTCGCGCACGGCATCCCACAGCAACTTGAGCAGCTTTGCCTGCGGCTGTTGGCGAAGGGGCAGTCCGTCCGACCCGGGGGAGGCGACGAACTCGCATGCGAGTTGCGGCGGGTGTTGATGGAAACGGAAACTTCGGACGGGGCCGCCGATCCCACCGCCAGTCCCGCAATGGGTCGACGCTCCGCAGCCGTGATCGGCAATGAGCAGTTGGTCGTGTGGACATGGGATGTGTCGTCGCCGTCACATTTGCAGAGCGGATTGGTCACGCAACGGCTTCAGACAGCACTGCGCGAGTCCCTCACGCGCTGCGAGGGGACCGTGGTTGTGTATTCCGAGAACCTGACCGTCCTGCGATTCAACTCGCTGGACGAACGCGGGACCGACTTGTCGGTGCTGCTCGATCACGCGTTGACATTTCTATCAGGGCTGACGACCGAAGATGCAACGATTGGGTTTGCCGTTGAAACTGCCGAGCGCGACCCGGCTCAATCTGTTGGTGTACGGCATCGGGCATCGCGACTCAGCGGTTGTCTTTCGGCATCCGGTTTGGAAATGACTCCCCGCACGATGGAACTTCTGCGCCGCTGGATGACGTGTCGTCCTGTGGCCGAGGCGGACAACGTGTGGGACGTCGCGATCGCGTCGGGACGACGGCTACGGGTGCGCGTTTCTCGCGAGATCACGGACGCACAGCAGGAGTTCACAACCAGCTCGCTGCTTGTTGGCCGGGCTGCGCAGTTGGCGATACTGAAGGCCCGCTGGGAACAGGCGCGCGAAGGCATGGGACAGATTGTGTTGTTGATTGGCGACGAGGGAGTCGGCAAGACACGGCTGGTTCAGGAACTGCGGTGCCTGGTCGGCGATTCCACGCCACCAGCGCATTGGCTGCTGTGGTCCTGCCGACCGGGATTGTCCGGACAGGGCTTCCATCCAGCCGCCGAGTTCTTTCGTGATGCCGACTCACGCACGGTGGCCGCCTGGCCGGAGGACGTTCGGCAACACGCCGAGGAACTGGCGCGACTTACTGAGACGCCTCGCCGTGACCAGTTGCAGCCGGCGCTGTTGGAATGGCTCAAGCGAATCGCCGCGGCGGCTCCGGTTGTCTTTGTGATCGAGGATGTGCAATGGGTTGATCCGGCAACGCTGACGTTTCTCCACACGCTGATCGACCTGGGACTGCACGATCGAGTGCTCACGATCCTGACATTTCGTCCTGAATTCGAGACGCCGTGGGGCAGCCGCGCCCACCAGACACAAGTCGCGCTCAGCCGCCTGACCAAACGGCATGCCACGTCCGTTTTCTCAGCGATCACTGGCGTGACTGATCCGTCGGCCGCTCTCGTGGACCAGCTCCTGCACGCCTCGGACGGGATTCCATTGTTCGTCGAGGGCTTTGCACGGGTCTGGAAACCCGGCACGGACAACCTGCTTGAAATCGACAAATTTCCGAGCCTTTCACCGTGAATCGAGGGGACTTATACTTTGCCCGGCGGAAACTGAACCATCTCGATGCGGTCGCATACCAACCCCAAGCGTGAGTTTTTATGTTGCGCTGTCTTCGTTGGGCGTCGCTGAATTCGCAAGAATTCAGATGACTTCGATTCGATTGCGGAATTTGAGTTCTTGCGAATTCAGCGACAAATCTATGCGAGCGGAACATCAAAGCGCGTGAGCGAGAATGTCTGTCGCGACCCTCCCGTCGGCTGGCACATCCCTCACTGACACTTCAGGTGAGTATCAAGTTCGTTCGAAGAATCATGAGACAAGGCGAATCGTTATTTGTTCGTATGGGCCACCCCCAGGGGAAATGCGATGAAATACCGAGGCGACAAGAAACAGCAGGATTCGGCGGACCCGGAAACGACGATCGATATGCCGGGCGATTTGGAACTCAGTGTCTCGATCAATCGCTTTGGCGAGACCGTGCTCGGAGCATTGCTCGAAGAAACGGACGGCGGCAGTTCACCAGCCGAGGTCACTCACCCAACCAGGTTGGGAAAGTATAAAATCGTCGCCGCGATTGGACGCGGAGCCTTCGGAGCCGTTTATCGCGGTCACGACCCGCAGCTTGATCGAGATGTCGCCATCAAGGTGCCGCATCTCCGAAAATCAAAGGGGCAATCTGGCAGCAACCAGAAAGACGACGGCAGCAGCCGCGACAGCACCCGCCAAATCGTGCGCGAGTTTCTTCAGGAAGCCCGACAGCTCGCGGCGCTCCGGCATCCGGGAATTGTCACGGTGCTGGATGTCGATGTTGCCGACGACAACTGCCTCATCGTTTCCGAGTTTCTCGACGGACCGAATCTCAATCAATGGATGGTCGGCCGCGAGGTGCCTTGGCCGGAGACCACGCGGATCGTGAGCGAAATCGCCGACGCGCTGGCGTATGCCCACTCGCAGAGCACCGTGCATCGTGACTTGAAGCCGGGCAACATCATTCTGGTCGAGCGAGCCGATGGTTTGCGTCCCATCCTCGTGGACTTCGGACTGGCGCTCAGCGAAGCGGTGGCCGGACGATCACAACTGGGAATCATTGCCGGCACGCCGAATTTCATGTCGCCCGAGCAAGCCCGCGGCGAGGGACATCGCATCGACGGTCGCACGGACATCTACGCCCTCGGCGTGATTCTGTACCGGATGCTGTGCGGTACGCTGCCATTCACCGCGCCGTCGGTGATGGAGTTGCTGACCAAAGTGTTGGAAGAAGATCCGGTGCCGCTGCGGCAACTCAATCGTGGCATCCCCAAGGAATTGGAAAAGGTCTGCCTGAAGGCGCTGAGCAAGGACATCGCCGATCGTCACACGACCGCTGGCGACATGGCCGCCGAATTACGCGATGTACTCCGCAGGCACGCCGATAAACAGACCGGTGACACGGCCGCAGTGGAACGCTCACGCGAGGCGGTGCGGCGGCAGGTGACTGTGCTCTGCTGCCGACACAACCTGCTGGATTCGGTTGAGTTCGTCGAGCGTCTCGAACCGGAACAGCAGTACGACGTGCTGGTTGAATTCCAGAGTCTCTGCGAAGAGGCGGTGCGCGAGAACGACGGCCGCATCGTCCAAGTTTCCGGTGACAGCTTGCTCGTCTGCTTCGGTTATCCGACCGCTTATGAGGACGCGGCACGCCGCGCGGCCGGCAGCGGATTGACTCTGGTCGAACGGCTCAAGGAACTGGCCACGCGGTTGGCGACCGAGCATGGTATCACGTTCTCGGCGAAGGCCGGCATTCACACGGGCGGCGTGGTCGTTCAGGAACACGTCGGCGAATCGGTCAGTGGAATGTTGCTGACCGGCGAGGCTCGGCATGTCGCCAGTCGACTGACTGCCTGGGCCGAAGATTTTTCGCTGACGATCTCCGCCGACACAGCGAAACTCCTGGCCGGATACTTTGAATGCTCCGAACTGGGTCATCATCGCGTGACCGGTGCGACGCGCGACTTGGAACTGCTGCGTGTGCTCCGCCGAGGCGCGGCGCGCAGCCGTATGGATGTTGTCGAGCGCACCGGCCTGACGCCGCTCGTCGGTCGCGATACCGAGGTCGAGATTCTCAAAGACCTGTGGGAGCAGGCGGACGAAGGATTGGGACAAGTGGTCTGCGTGATCGGCGAAGCCGGACTGGGCAAGTCGCGGCTGAGTCGCTAAATCACCGAGCATGTCCTGAGCGGCACGGCGCTAGCCGCCGGTCTCGCGAGGACGCAAACACCGGCGGCTAGCGCCGTGCCGCTCAATCACGGCGCACAGGTCATCGAGTGGCGGGCGTCGTCACTCTTCACGAACACCGGGCTGTATCCGGTCATCGAATGGTTCGGTCGCGCGCTGGAATTTGATCGCGAGCCGTCGCCCTCCGCGCGGCTCGATCGGCTGGTCGAGCACCTCGCGGAAAACGGTGTCACGAATGACGAGTCGATTTCGTTGTTCGCGTCGTTGCTGTCGGTCCCGACTGCGGGTCGGTATCCGCCGCTGGCTCTCATCCCGATGAAGCTGCAAGAGAAAACGCTCGACGCGCTGCTGCATGTCTTGCATCAGTACAGCACGCGATCGCCGCTGCTGTTCGTGGTCGAGGACTTGCACTGGATCGATCCGACGTCGTTGCAGTTGCTCGGCCGGTTGCTGGATCAGGGGATGAACGATCGGCTGCTGACGCTGCTGACATTCCGGCCGGAGTTTGAAACGCCGTGGGGCAGCCGCGCGAATCAAACACAGCTCGCGCTCAACCGTCTGACGAAATCGCAGATCGAAGAGATGATGCTCAAGCGGACGGGACTGGCTCATATCCCCGCCGAGGTCGTGAATCAGATCATCGAACGGACCGAGGGCGTGCCGCTGTTCATCGAGGAATACTCGAACCTCATCACGGAATCAGGAGCACTGCGGGAAGTCAACGGCCGGCTCCAACTGACCGAGGGTTTCAATCTGCAAGCGATCCCGGCAACGCTGCAAGATCTGTTGGTCTCGCGGCTCGATCGGCTGCAAAGCGTCCACGACGTCGCTCAAATGGGAGCCACGGTCGGCCGCCGCTTCACGTACGAATTGCTCCACGCGGTCTCGCCGCTGGACGAAGCCACGTTGAAGACCGAACTCGAAAAACTGGTCGGTGCCGAGATCATCTTCCAGGAAGGCGCTCCGCCGCGAGCCACCTACACCTTCAAGCACGCGCTCATTCAGGACGCTGCCTACGGCTCGTTGCTCAAGAAGAAACGGACCGAGTTTCATCACCGCATCGGCGAGGTGCTCGAACAACAATTCCCGGAGACCGCGGCGCAGGAACCGGCACTGTTGGCACATCACTTCAGCGAGGCGGGCGACACCGACAAGGCGATTCAATACTGGCTCAAGGCCGGGCAGTTGTCGCAGGAGCAATCAGCCAACCGCGAAGCGATTGTGCAATTCGAGCGTGGTCTCGCGCTGGTGATGACACAGCCCGCGTCACCGCAACGCGACGTTCTGGAAATGACCTTCAAGCTGCCGTACAGCGCGGTGCTGATGGGGGTACAAGGCTACGCGGCTCCGGAAGTCGAGCCGTTGCAGAATCGCTGCATCGAAATCTGCCGAGGACTTGGCGAGGGTGCTCCGCTGTTTCCGGTGCTGCTCGCCACCTGGGTTTGGCTGTTCGTTCGCGGCCGGTTTGCAGACTGCTACAAGCGCTGCCCGGAAGTCATCGCGATGGCCGACGCGGCGAAAGGCCCCGGCATGTTGGCCGAAGCGCATTGGACTCAAGTCTGCACGTCGTTCTATGCGGGCGATTTTCCGACGTGCTTGAAGCACTCAGAAATCGGCTGGCAGAACTACCAACGCGAACCGAGCATCGAGTTCGCGAAGTTCACGCAGCAGAACAGCGGTCCGCTCAATCTGTCGAATCTTGGGCTGGCCCTCTGGCAATTGGGCTTTGCCGATCAGGGGATCAAGCGCGTGCATGAAGCTCTCGACCTGTCGATTGACCTCAAGCACATCTTCACACAGGCGGTGATGGAATGGATGGTTGCGCAGGTTTACGAATTCGCGGGGCTTGGCGAAAAAGCGGTCGAGTACGGCGAACGCTGTTGCCGCATCGGCGACGAACAGGCATTCGCGATGTGGATTGCGATGGGAAATGGGATCAAGGGGATGGGCCTCAGACATCTCGGCCGCTACGACGAAGCGATCGACTGCTTGCAGACAGGCATCGGTCTGCTGGAAGCCACGTCAGCACTCATCTGCCGTCCGAAGTACAAAGGACATCTCGCGGCCACTCTGTGGCAAGCCGGCCAACGTGACGCCGCAGTCAAGAAGCTCGACGAGGCTTTCGAGAATCAATGCACGGGCGAGTACATCTCGCACGCGGAACTGCATCGCTTTCGAGGCGACTTCGCTTTCGATCGCGGCGAGTTTGCTCAAGCCGAGACCTCGTACCGCGATTCACTGGCGGTCTCGGCCAAGCAAGGCGCGAAGTTCTTCGAGCTTCGGACAACACTGCAGCTCGCGCGAATCTGGCAAAAGCGCGGGCAGATCGCTGAGATTCGCCAGCGCGTCGAACCGCTCGTCGCCTGGTTCACGGAAGGCTTCGACATGCCCGACATCAAGGCGGCAAAGACGCTGCTCGAAACTCTGTAGCCACGCTCGCCAGAGCGTGGGCCGAGTACTCTGTACACACCACAATCGCCAACAAACCCACGCTCTGGCGAGCGTGGCTACGAATCAACCTGACTCACACCGAAGGAAAACTCATGCGACGGCTCTACGACAAATTCGTGCTCTGGGCGACAGTGCAATTCTTCGCCTGGTCGCTGGTGATCATTCAGTCGTTCATCCGGCGCCGCAAGATGTCGCACAACAACGGCCTGGCCGCCGCCGGCAAGCTGCGGATCGTGGACAACCCGCAGTTCCCCGCTGCTGACTTCTTCGAGCCCGGCCGCGAGTTCCCCTGCCGCATCCGTCACGCGACGGCCTCGATGATGGACGACGCGCAGCTTGTGGTCAGGGCGGCTTCCATCAAGTTCTCGGACAACCCGGTCGAGAGTCCGCTCGACATCGAAATGAACACCGGCCGCTCGCTCTTCTGGTCTGTGTCAAACTTCCTCACGTTCGCCAAGAACCAGCATGAGCACAACGGCATTCAATACGAGTCGTTTTATCTGAAGTATCCGGCGGGACGCGACGCGGGCCAGGACAGCGTCGCTCGCAATCCCACGTCGTATTCGCATCTGGACTTCCGCAGCCAGTGCCCGTTTTTGTTCAACGCGAAAGACGGCAAGCGGCGGTACGTCAACTTCCGCTTGATCCCGGCGGACCGCAACATCGAACCGCTGGTCAATCGGCCGGATCAAATCGGCTTGTTCTGGGGCAATCAGCAAGTCATCCCCGGCGAAACGCGAAACCGGAACTACCTCAAACACGAATACGCCGATCGGCTGAGCAAAGGTCCGATCGAATACATGCTGCAACTGCAGCTTCACGAAGCGACCGATCACGACGTCCCGTTGATTTTTTGCAGCAACTATGTGTGGGACGAGGCCACGCATCCGTGGATGGATCTTGCCCATGTAACCATCGATCGCATGTTGACGTATGAGCAAAGCATGTTGATGTACTTCTCGCTGAATCATCATCCGAGTTCCGTCAACCTGATCGAGGCGACGTCGGTCCACGACTACAACTCGCTGAACTACATCCGGGCGAGTGTCGATCGCGCGAAGCGATGCCGGTTGCTCGCGTACAGACTCTTCGGAATGCCGAAAGCTCTGCCCGACATCGGCCCGCGGAACGTGACCGAATTGACCTGCGAGCAACTCTGATTTCGCTGGCGACACTGGAAGCGGCAAATCGCGAGATTGAAGATCGACGCAGACGTGAGGCAAGCCGCAGGTGGTTGGTTTGGGTGATCCTTTCGATGCGGAAGAGTGGACTACAAACCAATTACGTTCGCGGACCGCTCAATCCAATCCAGTGAAACACGTAAAATGTCGCTGCAACACGCGAGGAATGTCAGTTGATGCACCAATTGCAGTGCCAGCATGGTCACCGATTTGGCGTTGCGTCGCCAGGCGATCAGCGTGTGGTCTGCCCGCTGTGTGGGGCGGTCACGATGGTGAAGGCCGAGATGCACACGCCGGCGGCGGGGCCTTTCGATGGGACGCTGGTGTATCGCGAGTCCGCGCCGGTTGATGGTCTGGCGACGCTGGTCCCGAATGAGGATTCGGGTCACACGATCATTGGGGAGGCGCCGGAGGCGTTCGATCCCACGGTGGACTTTCCTGCTCCGCAGGTCGTCCCTCCCGTGACGGTGGCCGGTGATGCGGCGAATCAGACAATCATCGGAGTCGCGGCTGATCCCGATACGGATGATCCCGAGGACAGCGCGGGAGCTTCGCCAACGCCCGACACTCGCCGGTTGAACGCGTCCCATCCTGATGCCGGAGCAGCCAAGGCAACCACCGCAGAAATCGCACCGAGTCCACCCGGTGCTGCTCCGGCGGTCACTGCCAGTGACGACGCGGAAGCCTCTGGCAGGTCGTCCCCTGGACAGCGGACGACGGCACCGATGCAGACGAAAGTCGATCTGACCGAGCCGCCGAACCTGCCCGGATACAAAGTAGTCAGTGAACTGGGTCGCGGTGGGATGGGTGTTGTCTATCGCGTCTACGACGAGAAACTGGATCGGCATGTCGCCCTCAAGACGCTGCAGCAGCTCAGCCCCGTCAGCTTGCAGCGCTTCAAACAGGAATTCCGTTCTCTCGCGGATGTCTCGCACCAGAATCTCGCTGCGCTCTACGACTTGCTCTCCGACGGCCAGACGTGGTGCTTCACGATGGAGATTCTGGAGGCGGTCGATTTTCTCGAATATGTGTGGTCGAGATTCGAGAAGTTGAATCGCGACAAGAGCCAGACGCTCGTGGCCGAAGTCCCCAAGGCGGGGCCGCGGTTGTCGCTGGCGATTCTCAAGCGACTGTATGACGGACTGCAACAGTTGGCGCTCGGATTGCATGCGCTGCACGAAGCGGGCGTGTTGCACCGGGATCTCAAACCCTCAAACATTCTCGTCACCACGGAGGGTCGCGTGGTGCTGGTCGACTTCGGACTGGCCTCGCAGATCGACGGGGATGGGCGTCCGCGCGGCATTCAGGGGACCGCCGGTTACATGGCCCCCGAACAGGCCGCCTGCCAGCCGATGACACCGGCCAGCGATTGGTACGCGGTCGGAGTCATGCTGTACGAACTGCTGACCGGACGACTGCCGATCGAGGGAACTCCGCTGCAAATCATCCTCAAGAAGCAGGTCGAAACACCCCCCGAGCCGCGTACCCTGGAACCGACCGTCCCGCCGGAGCTCAATGATCTCTGCGTGGCGTTGCTTCAACTCGACGCCACGCAGCGCCCCAGCGTGTTCGACGTGCTGCGTCTCATCGGCGCGGACGACGTGGCCGAAACGCTGCGCGGCAAAACGGGCCAGCGCACCGGACAGGTCGTCGAACTGGTGGGCCGAGAACGACATCTCGACGCGCTGCGGGACGCGTTCGCGGAGGTCCACGCGGGCGCCACTCGAAGCGTGTTCGTGCATGGCAAGTCCGGCATGGGAAAGAGCGTATTGATTCAATCCTTCCTGGAGGAAATCAAGGCTCAGCAGCAGGCGGTGGTGCTGTCGGGGCGCTGCTACGAACAAGAATCGGTGCCGTTCAAGGCACTCGACAGTCTGATCGATTCGCTGGCCGATCACCTCGGCAAACTGCCCGAGAAAGTCGTGCGGCAGGCGGTGCCAGAAGACAGCCTGCCGCTGATTCGTTTGTTTCCCGTGCTGGGACAAATGCCCGGAGCGACCGACGCCGGCAAGCCCTCGATCGACAATGTCGATCAACAGGAACTGCGTCAACGCGCCATGAACGCGCTGCGCGAACTGCTGACCTGGCTCGGCACGCGGCAACCGGTGGTGTTGCATGTCGACGATCTGCAATGGGGTGATGTCGACAGCGCGGTGCTGCTGGCGGATCTCATGCGGCCGCCGGAATCGCCCCGCGTCATGCTGCTCGGTTCGTACCGCAGTGAAAACGTCGACACCAGTTTGTGCCTGAAGGCCCTGGCCCTCGCGTACACGACCGGCCAGGCGCATCCGCACCGGCAGGAATTGGCCGTGGAGGCGCTGCGTGAAGAAGACGCGACGCGGCTGGCGTTGATGCTGCTCAAACGCGACGACGAGACGTCACTCCAGTTCGCCGCCAAGATCGCGCGCGAATCCGGGGGCTGGCCGTTCTTTGTGTGGGAGTTGGTGCAGCACGTTCAGGAAGCTCCCGAGATTGCCGACCAGACGCTGGAACTCGACGAGGTCATCTGGACACGCGTGAGTCGCCTGCCCGAAGAAACGCGGCGGCTGCTGGAACTCATCGCCGTCGCCGGCCGCCCGATCGTCTCGGCCGAAGCCTACCGGGCGATGGAAGTCGGAGCGAAAGGCCAGAACCTGCTCGTGCAGTTGCGGACGCGCAATTTCATCCGCGCCACCGAATCGGAAGATGAATCGACCATCGTCGAAGCGTATCACGATCGCATCCGCGAATCGGTCGTGAATCACTTGGATGAGCGGACCACGAAGCGCTACAACCTGGACCTCGCCGAAACCATCCTGCAACTCAGCGGCATCACGGTGGAGAATCTGTGGACGCATTTGATGGGCGCGACGGCGTTCGCAGAACCGACCGAGTTCTTTCAATTGAAACGTCAGCAATGGAAGCGCGTGTTTGATCTGTCGCACTATTTCGCCGCCGCGGATGAACTGGGACGTGCGCTCCCATTTGCCGTGATCGCGGCCGAACAGGCACGTCAGCAAAACGCCCTCGAAGTGGCGGAGCAGCAGTATCGGATCGCTCTGCGTGGAGCCGCTCAAGTTTCTCCCGCGATCCGGTTCCGCATCTTGGAAGGGCTGGGTGATGTGCTCGTCCTGCGGGCCAAGTACGTCGAAGCACGAGAGCAGTTTGAGTTAGCTCAAGTTTTGAATCAGGACAAGCTGGTCAGCGCGCGGCTGAGTTGGAAGTTGGGGACCGCGTCGTTCAAAAAAGGTGACATGGGAGATTCGTTGGCGTACCTCGAAAAGGCAATCGCGGAGATTGATCATCGCCCTCCCTCTGTCCTGACCGTGGTTCCCCGGCTGGTCAAAGAGGCGGTCACTCAAGTCCTGCACACGAAGTTTCCCGCGCGGTTCGTGGGACGAAAGGATCCGAAGTCTCCGCAGGGGCAGATGGATCTGTTTCGCGCCCGCATCTATGACAACCTGACGCTCACGTATTGGTTCACGCGGGGCATGAAGTTTGTCCTCTGGTCCCACATGCGACAGATGAATTTGGCCGAGCAGTATCCGCCGTCGCAGGAACTGGGCAGGACTTATGCCTTTCACGCGATCGCCATGACGGGGTTGCCTCTGGCGAAACGCGGCATCAAATACGCCGAGCGGGCTTACCAGATCGCGGTCAACAATGGAGACCTGTGGGGCCAGGGGAAGGCACGCAGTTTCCACACGTTCTCGTGCATTGTGTTGGGGACTTTCCAGGAAGGGATCCGAACGGGAGCGGAAGCGGTGCGCCTACTAGAAGGAGCCGGCGACATCTGGGAAGCCAACATGGCCCGGATGATCAGGAGCGTGCCGATGTATCACGCGGGAGATCTCAAGGGCGCGTATCGCGAAGCCAGAAAGGCCTACGAGATTGGGATCGAGACCGGAGACTACTCGGCAGCTTGCATCTCACTGTTGTTTTGGATGCCGGCCGCGCCGCATCTGGTTCCACCGGGGGCGATCAAGACGGAAATGGAACGAGATCGCGTCGATCCCTTGGCCATCACATCAACCTTCTTCACGCGCGGACTGGAACTGTTGCTCTGCGAAGACAAGCCTCAGGAGGCCGCAGATATGCTCCAGAAAATGCTGAACGAGGCCAACCGACGCGAGTTCCGCGACTGTTGTCTCTACGCGGCCGTGACCTGGAAAGTGACCGCACTGCGAATCGTCGCCGAACGAGCCCCCGAGGGTTCCGACCGCCACCGCGCTCTCCGCAATGCGAATCGAGCACTCCGCGCCGCGCTGAGCAAGACCAAGAGTTATCGCGCTTGCCGACCTCACGCGCTGCGAGAGGCCGGCATTCTGGCTACGCTGGAAGGCAACGAGCAACAAGCGAGGAAGTCCTTTGAGGAAAGTCTGCAAGTGGCTCAGCAGCACGCAGCCCTCTTTGATATCGCCAAGACCCAGTTGGCTCGCGGAGAAGCCGGGATCAAATTCGGTTGGCCTGATGCAGAGG
>JACRIH010000581.1 GCA_016235885.1 Planctomycetales bacterium
GATAGCGTAGAGTACAAGATCGACAAGGATGGCGAGGGGTGATCAGATTCTCCCCTCGCCCCCGAAGGGGGAGAGGGGTCGGGGGTGAGGGGCAAGCGTCTCGCGGTTTGCCTCGGTCAGAACCCTTCATTTATCGACGCTTCCTCACCGCGCCGTCCAACCGCCATCGACCACCAACAGGCTGCCGGTCGTGTAGCTCGACGCGTCGCTCGCGAGGTAAATCGCGGCTCCTTGGATTTCTTCCATGCGGCCCCAGCGTTGGAGGGCGGTCGCACCGACGACGTTTTTCTTGGCGTCCTCGGACTCCGCGATCGGTACGTTCATCGGCGTGAGGAATGGTCCGGGGCAGATCGCGTTACAGGTGATGTTCCACGGGGCGACTTCGAGGGCCAGTGCCTTCGTCATCAGCGCGACGGCGCCCTTGCTCGCGGCGTACGGTGTGCGATTAGCCAAGCCGACGATTCCCAGCGTGCTCGACAGGTTGACGATGCGGCCGTGCTTCTGCTGTTTCATGTGCGGCACGACACCCCGAGCGCACAGCCAGAGGCCGTTCACGTTGACGTTCTGCACCTGCATAAACTGGTCAAACGTCAGTTCTTCAATCGGTCCGCGAATGTTGATCCCCGCGTTGTTGATCAGGATGTCGATCCGGCCGAACTCTTTGAGTGCCCGCTGCACCATGCGGTCCACATCGTCCGGTTTCGCCACATCGGCGGAAATGCCGACCGCGCGGTGGCCGTACTCGCGAGAAATCCGCTCCGCCGCCGCAGTCACTTCGTCGGCGTGACGGCTCGTCAGCAGCAGGTTCGCGCCGGCGGAGGCCAATCCTTCGGCCATCGCTTCGCCGAGTCCCTTCGAGCCGCCCGTTACAATGGCCACGCGGCCAGTCAGGTCGAATTGTTTGATGCCTGGAAGCATTGTCGTCTCCGTGTCGTGTGAAATTGTTGTCAGTCCGGTTGCCAGTCATGCACTTGAAGTTCAACGCTCTCTCGGTCGCGAAAACGGTTGACCATCGGAGCGTAGCAAATAGAGATGGTCCCTTTCACTTTGGCGATCTCGTCGGCCCAGTCGCCGTGGCCGAACGAGATGGCGCGCAGGGACGTCCCCTGTTGTTTCACCTTCAGTGACAGGTGATGGCCACCCTCGCCCATCGTGCGCGGTGGCTCCGCGAGTTCGACTCGCGTGCTGGCGAATCGCGGAGCAGTATTCGCTCGGCCAAACGGTCCGAGGCGGTCCAGTTCCTTCACGGCACGCAGGTTGAGGTCGGCCAGTCGCACTTCGGCGTCGACTCGCAGTTCAACATCGTGCGCGGAGACGACGTGGTTTTCGGACACGTGCTGGCAGAAGGCGTCGCGGAACACATCGATCCGGTCGGTCGCGAGGCTCAAGCCGGCCGCGGCGTGATGGCCACCGAAAGTCGCGAGGTGTTCGGCGCAGGCGTGCAATCCGGCCAGCAGGTTGAAGCTGCCGAACGTGCGCCCGGAACCTTGCCCGGTCCCTTCGCCCGAATTCAGAGCGAGGAGCACCGTCGGTTTTTGGAATAGTTCGACCAGCCGACTGGCAACGATCCCGATCACGCCGGGATGCCACTCGTGGTGGGCGAGCACGATCGCTTCGCGGTTTCCCAATTCCGGATGCTGCTCGATAAGTTCTTTCGCCTGCTTGAGAATTCTTCGCTCGACCGTCTGCCGCATCTTGTTTTGTTCTTCGAGATATTCAGCAAGTTTCTTCGCCCGTTCGGGGTTCTCGGTGGTGAGCAGTTCGACGGCGAGGCGTGCCTGACCGAGTCGCCCCGCGGCGTTGATTCGCGGAGCCAGTTTGAACGCGATGTCCTCGGCCGATCGCGGGCCGCCTTCGCCGAGTCCTGAGACTTTCATCAACTCGCGCAGGCCCAGTGGCGGCCGTTCGCACAAACTTTTCAAGCCGTAGCGCACGAAAACGCGGTTTTCATCGAGCAGCGGCACGACGTCGGCCACCGTGCCGAGCGCGGTGAGGCCAACCGCGCTGAGCAGGAACTCGCGCATGTGCGGCGACGCTTTGCGACCGTCACCCAGTCGCGAGCAAATCGCCCACGCGAGCTTGAACGCGACTCCCACGCCGCACAGGTCGCCAAACGGATACGCCGGGTTCGTCCCCGCCAAGCGTGGGTGAACCAGCACATCCGGCTCGGGGAGCGTCGCATTCGGTTCGTGGTGATCTGTGATGATGAGTTCCAGCCCAAGCTGCTTCGCGACGGCCGCTTCGCGGACACCGGTGATGCCACAATCGACGGACACGACGAGCATCTTTGGGTCGCGTTCGTGCAGCGAACGCAGGGCGTCTTCGTGGATGCCGTAGCCCTCATCCATGCGGTGCGGGATGTAATACTCGACCTTTCCGCCGGCCAGTTTGAGACAATGCCACAACAGGCTCGTCGCGGTCACGCCGTCCACGTCGTAGTCGCCGTAGACAGTGATCAGCCGCCCATCTTTGAGCGCCGCGACAATTCGGTCTGCTGCTGCGGAAACACCCGGCAAGAGTTCGGGGTCGTGAAGTTCGGTCAGTTTCGAATCGAGGAACGCGGCGGCGTGTTCGACATCGGTGAAGCCTCGCGCCGACAGAACCTGCGCCAGCACGGGGGACACATTCAGTCGCTGACTGAGCGTACGCACATGGGTCTGGTCAAATGTCAAAAACTTCCATTGCCTCGACATCTTCCCTCCCTGCCTGATCCTGTTGAGAGTGCAGCCATCCAAAACACCGACGGCCGATGCGATGCAGATTACAGCAGAGCCACCCCGCGGAGTCAAAGAGACCGGCCCGCAGGATTCGCCTGGCGTGTTGCAAACTCTGCATCAACCGGGGACGGGCAATGCCGACAACTTGATGTCGGGGTGAGGGGCGGTCCGAGTTTCTCTGCTTGTGGTGCCAAACTGCGGCACCGCGCGGCACGCCCGCACCCCCGACCCTTCTTCCCAAGAAGGGGAGAGGGGAGGAGGCAAATCGAGTGGGAACATCGCGCCATCTTTAGCGAGTCACATCGTCCGGCTGAGTTCCGTAGCGATCACGCGACCGAACTGACGAGCCGAATTGTAGTTCTCGGCCGTGATGATTCGACCGCTCACCAGCACGTCGTCGGTGTCGGTGGACGTGTTGCCGACGGAACGGGATGCGAGCATCGTTGCTCCGTTGGATTCCACGTGCCAGCGCGTTGTCGTAGCGCTCGCCACGTTCGATGGCGGAGCACTCCCCGC
>JACRIH010000582.1 GCA_016235885.1 Planctomycetales bacterium
CCCCCCCCCCCCCCCCCCGCCACGCAGGCTGTGGCAACTCGCGTGCAGGCGCTGCGAAGCGACGGCATCCGATTGACGTTTGCGCCGGAACAACTGGCCGACAAGACCTTGTCTGGCACGAGCGATGTCTTGGGTGCCTGCCGCGCTGACCTTTCGCAAGTGGACGTGCTGCTGATCGGCCGCGCCATCGAAAAGGCCGCCGCGGACCTGACGTATCACAAATGGAAACTGCACAACGCCACGGAACCGAAGTTCGCACAAAGCGACGACGGCCAGCCACCGACGGACCGCATCCCCGGTTCGGACTCACCACTCGTGGGCAAGCCGGCTCCCGATTTTCAACTGGAACTGCTCGGCGCCGGTGGCAAGAAGTTTCATCTCGCCGACAACAGGGGGAAGATCGTGGTGCTTGACTTCTGGGCCACGTGGTGCGGGCCGTGTCTGCAAGCGATGCCGCAAGTCGATCGAGTCGTTCACGAGTTCGCCGATCAGGGCGTGGAACTGATCGCCGTCAACTTGGAAGAGTCGCCGAAGCAAATCACGTCGGCGCTCGAGCGCCACAAACTGAGCATGACCGTGGCCCTCGACATTGACGGCGTCGTGGCCACCAAGTACGCCGCCACGGCGATCCCGCAAACAGTGATCATCGACCGCACCGGCAACGTCGCCCGTCTTTTCGTGGGTGGCGGTCCACATCTCGGCGACCAACTGCGAGACGCCATCCAGGGCTTGCTGGTCGGTGGAATCTCCAGCGAACCCTCCCCATAATCGTCAATGATGCCTCGACCCGTGAAACCTGTAGATCGGTGGACAGATTCAGACGACTCACAATAGATTTGATTCGCAGACCAGATTTGGCGGGATAACACGGAGCGAGGTGCGTTATTCCGGTCTGCATAACCAATGGTTCGGGGGCGGAGGCTGAGTGATGGGGTTGCGCGCGTGGCTGAACCCGTTGCTCGGAGACGACAGTCGCAGCCGGACCGAATCTGTTCCGGACGGGGCCGACACACTGAGTCCGACCGGAGAAGCAGTGGATGATCTCAGGCCGACGCCCGAAGACCTTGGCTTCCATGGCGTCACCTCACGCTACACCGACATCCCGGAAGTCGAGATCGACATGGTGAAGGTTCCCGAGGACTTGCGACACCTGATCCCACACGTCAAGCACTGGTGCATCGGCGATGACGTCGAGCGTAGCAACCTGATGTGGCTGACGCCCCCAGAAGAGTTGTCTGCCTTTGTCGCAGCGGTCTGGCCGTTTCGCGACGCGATCACGAGTTGGTGTCAGAGCCAGAATAATCTCACTCCAGTTCCTGACGAAGTGATCGCCTTCGACATGATGATGGAGGCTATGGCGGAGGCTATCGCCTGCCACACGGATGCTCCGGAAGGGGACGCCTGATTGATCTGAGAATCGGTGTTGCCCAATTCCGAAGTTCCGTTTTCCGACCAACGAGTACGCGAGATCGAACGTCGTGTCGCTGAACTCAATGCCGGGACCGCGAAGGCCGTCCCAAATGCGAGACAAGGCCTCCATCGATTGGCGCACGGGGGCGTCAGCCCTTTGATTGAGCGTCTTTCGGCACAATATCAGAGGGCTGTCGCCCCCCGCTCGCCGACGATCAGATTCCCGTGGCCTGACCGTGGGTCTGCCGAAACAGGAGCAGCATTTCAGCAAATTGGATTTGCCGAGCCGCAGTTGTGAGATCGGAGTCGTCGCCGGATTCGCACGACTGGCAGAGGTCAACGAACGCGAACGGGTTCCAGTCGGTGGGGCAACCAAGTTTTGTCCGCCAACGGTCGGCTTGGTGCGACGCACACGAACGCAGGATTGCATCGGCGCGGCAGCCCAGTTCATCAAATACGGACTGATGACCAATTTGCCGGAACCAGTACTTCGCGTTGGCGAAGTCCGGTTCGCGGCGGTGCAGGATCGCGTGCCAGTAGTCGCCGAGTTGGTATTCCCCTTTTCCTTCGATCCTCTGCGATTGCTCGTGACTCTCCTCGATGAAATCGTGCAGCAGCAGTAACCCGGCTCGTAGCGCGATTTCGTCGATGTCGGAAACCACTCGCGGCAGCCAATCGGTCGCTGGCGCGGATGTCACGAAGCCAGGCAACCAGTGCCAATCGGCGTGCGGCGGCAACGGGACGAGTTCCAACGACGGGAGTGCGATCGCAGCGTCAGTTGTCGCGACGTGGTCGTCGGTCAGCAGCCACGCGATGCGTTGGGCGAGTTGTTCGCGATGCGTCATGATTGCCGGCTTCCAAATCTCCATGCGCGACCAAGACTAATGCATTGTCGCCTTCAGCCGACCGTCATGCTCAACTCCATTCAATCGACACTAATCTCGCACGGTCATTCTGATCAGGTGGGCCTGTCGTCCAGTGAGTCAGAGGTCAGCGAGATTTCCCATTGTTCAACGGGCTTCGTCGAATCTCCACCGAACGTCTCGCGCAGGAAGTGCAGCGCCTCGTCGCGCTGCGCGGCGGGGATTCGCCGCCAGATATCGCGGGCCATTTCGATCCCCTTCGCGTAGGCCCGGTTGTACTGCAATCCGGTGAGCATCGTCTTCCACGCAGCCAGGTGCTCGCCGCGTCTCGACTGAGTCAGGGCGATGTTGTGCCACGGTCCATCCAAGTGCGGGTCGAGTTCGACGGCTCGCCGCCAGTACTGTTCGCGCAGCTCATCGTTTTGATCGTGGACTTCATCGGCCAGAAACCAGTAATAGTTCCCGTTCCAAATCGGATGTGCGACCAGCCACACGGTCGGAAACACAGCGAGGTGAGCGAACCAAAAGACCCAGCGTGCCCAGCGGACGGTTCGCCAGTCCGCCAGCATCACCATTCCGAAAGCGTAGCCGTACACGACTCCCGAAAAGTGTGCCGAGTTGGAAATCAGCAGCACGTTGCTATACGTCAGCACGATGCAAATGAACAGCCAGCTCACGTAGTTCTTGACGACGGAATCGGTAATGTAGGTGGCACAAAACTCGTCCCGTCGACGTCCGGCCCAGAGGACGCCGAACATCGCGTACACGGCCCCCGAGAATCCGAAAGCCGGGCTATCGACCAGCACGGCCGCCAGCATGGGGATCATGACGGCCCCCACCAGAAAGGCCGCGAACCGCCCGAACCCCAGCCGAAACTCCAACAGCCTGCCGAGATGCCAAGCCGCCAGACAGTTCATCGCCAGGTGCACCAAGCCGCCGGAGTGATGGAATGCACTCACGGGAATTCGCCACACGTCTCCGCGCCACAGCGTGTGCATCCCGACTCCGCCCAGCAAATTCTGAGCTTCGACCAGGCCGATGTGTTCCCGGGCGACCGTCCACTCCGCCATGCCGTACAGGATCGCACTGAGCAGAATACAACCCGTCGTCAACGGAGCGAGAACGGCAGCTTGGCGGAGGTTGGACCACATGGGAGGGATCATAGATGGTCATTGGTCATTCGTCAGTAGTCTTTGGGCACTCGCGAACGACAAAACCAATCACCAATGACCGGTGACTAACGACTCCTCCACCGAATTGACACTCCGCACCCTGCACCTACAATCGCCGTTTTGATTTCGACCGGGAGACGGTTTCGTGGATGATGCGATTCACAAAGCGGACGTGCTGATCGAGGCGCTCGGCTGGATTCGGCGGTTTCGCGACAAGATCGTGGTGGTCAAGCTGGGTGGCAGTGCGCTCGAAGATCCGCAGACGGTGCGGCACCTGCTCACCGACGTCATCTTCATGGAAACCGTGGGACTGCGGCCGGTGCTCATTCACGGCGGCGGCAAGGCGATCACTGCGGCCATGAAGACGGCCGGCTTGGAACCGCGGTGGGTGAATGGTCGGCGGTTCACCGACGAGGCCACGCTGGAAATCGTGACGCGAGTCCTCGCGGGTGAAATCTGCGCGGGCCTCGTGCGGGACATCAACGAGCAGGGGGGCAACGCCGTCGGGCTGAGCTATCTCACCAAGAATTGTCTGTTCGCCGAAAAGCTCTGGCTGACGGACGAAAAGTCCGGCGCGAAACTGGACCTCGGGTTTGTCGGCCAAGTCACAGAAGTGAATGAACTGCTGCTGCTCCAGACGCTGCAATCCGGAGCGATCCCGGTGATTCCGTCGGTGGCGTTGGGACGCGACGGCCAGAAGTACAACGTCAACGCCGACACAGCCGCCGCGGCAATCGCCCGGGATCTCGATGCCGAGAAGCTCATCTTCCTCAGCGACATCCCCGGCATTTTGCAAAACAAACACGAACCTTCCTCGCTGCTCAAACATCTGAACGAACGTCGCGTCCGCGAATTGATCGCCGACGGGACGATCGATTCCGGCATGGTTCCCAAAGTGGAGGCCGCTCTCGATGCGCTCCGGGCCGGGGTGAAGAAAGTGCATATCGTGGACGGAAGACAGCCGCACTCGCTGCTGCTGGAGATTTACTCCGACCACGGCGTCGGAACCGAAATCGTGCCGTGAATTTGTTGTGGCCGGTCTCCGACCGAGCCACGCCGGCGGGGTCAGGAGACCCGCGCCGAACTGATCTTTCACACTTCACTTTTCCAAATTCACTATTCACATGCATCCCGCCGCCACTCAATCCAGCCAGCAAACCATCGACCAGTTCTCGAAACACGTCATCCCGAATTACACGCGCTACCCGATCAGCCTCGTGCATGGCGAAGGGACGTACGTGTGGGATGCCGAGGGGAAGCGCTATCTCGACCTGTTCCCCGGCTGGGGCTGCGGAATTTTGGGACATTGCCCCCCCGCCGTCGTGAAGGCGATTCAGGAGCAGGTCACGCATCTCATCCACATCCCAAACACGTGGTACACCGAAGCGCAGGGGAAGTTTGCCGAGGCGTTGTGCAGTCGCAGCTTTGGACAGGCATTCTTCTGCAACAGCGGAGCCGAAGCAGTTGAAGCGGCGATCAAGCTGGCGCGGCTGCACTTGTCGCCGCGCGGCAAGTACAAGTTCATCACATTCGAAAGTGGGTTCCACGGGCGAACCATCGGTGCGGTGACTGCCACGGCGCAACCGAAATACCACGAGGGATTCCGGCCGCTCGTCGATGGGTTCTTGTACGCGCCGCACAACGACATCGACGCGGTCCGCAAGCTGGTGGACGACAAGCTGTGCGGCATCATGATCGAACCGGTGCAGGGTGAGGGGGGCATCAACATTCCGAAAGACGGGTTCCTGGCCGACCTCCGGCAGATCGTGGACGACGCGGGCGCGCTGCTCATTTTCGACGAAGTTCAAACCTGCATGGGTCGGACGGGAACGTGGTTTGGCTACCAGCAATGGGGCATCCAGCCGGACATCCTGACGATGGCGAAGGGTCTGTCCGGCGGAGTGGCCGCGGGGGCGATCATTGCGCGGCACGAAATCGCCGCCAGTTTGAAACCCGGAAAGCACGCGAGCACGTTCGGCGGCAACCCGCTCGCGATGGCGGCCGGCATCGCGACGGTCGAAACGATTGAACGCGAAAACCTGCTCGCCAACGTGAAGCAGATGTCGGACCGGTTTCGCTCGCACTTCACGGCGCTGCAACGCGAACTGCCGATCATCAAGGAAGTGCGAATCAAGGGGATGATGATCGGCCTCGAACTGACGATCCCCGGCACGCCCGCCGTCAGTCAGTGCATGGAGCGCGGCGTGCTCATCAATTGCACGCACGACACGGTGATCCGACTGCTGCCCCCACTGAACATCACCGCCGCGCAGGTGGACGAGGGGTGTGCCGTTCTGTCCAACGTCTTGCGTGACATGGCCAAGGCGAGTTGATAGAGTCTTTCAAAACCAGACCTCGTTTAACCCGGAGCCATCGGCGACGGCGAGTGCCATCAAGAACGGCGATGTGGCTGAGTGGGCTGCTGCCCTCGATTCGTTGCTGACTGCCGGCGTGGCGGAGGGCAACACCGTAGCAGCCCAAGTTGCCAC
>JACRIH010000591.1 GCA_016235885.1 Planctomycetales bacterium
ATGCGAAACACGATGCGACTTGGAATGTGTGGCCTGTTGCTCGGCGTGGCCACGCTCAACTGGAGTTCGATTAACGGCGGAGAACCCTGCCCGTCGGCACCGTCTTGCGGTTCGAATGCCTGTCACACGGGTGACTGTTGCCTGTCCTGCCAGCGAGTTCTGGATCGGAAGCCAATCAAGAAAACAGTCTACTCGTGCAGGCTGGTGCCGTACTGTCTGGCGGCGTGTCGGAATCCGCTCGCGCGCGGGCAGACTTGCTGTGAGACCTGTGAAACCCATCCACGCTGGAAACGAGTCTTGCTGAAGCGCGAGATTGTGGTCGGTGAGACGTGCGGGACGAAGTGCGAAGTTGTCTGCCAGACGCATGGCGGCGAGTTTTGTCACGCATGCGGACAAGGTTCGGGCCAGGTGGGGTCCAACGTCCCCTCCCCGCAGACGTACGACAGCGAACCGGCCCCTGTTCCTGCGGCCAAACCGTGAGTCGTCACAGATTACAGAATGATTCGGCTTCCCCATGTCTCAAGCCGTCGGGCCTCACGACGATTCGACCAGCCGACTGCTCCCCGCCCATTTTTCGGCTGACAGAATTGTCATCCGAATCGCACTGTGTGGTACCACCTAGCCGCGGTAGCATGTCACCGGCCTTTCAGGAGAGCCGGTGTGCGAATCTTGATCATCGAAGACGATCCGGTTATCGGCAGGTCGCTGCGTCGCGGCTTGGATGAAGCCGGCCACCATTGCGAGTTGATTCGCGACGGTGTCGACGGCTTGCGGGAAGCTCGAACTCGACAACACGATGCGATCGTGCTGGATATCATGCTCCCCGGCCAATCTGGCTTGGACGTGTTGCGCGAACTGCGCAGCGACGGCGTGCAAACTCCGGTCGTCTTGCTGACCGCATTGGGAACGGTTGAGGAGCGTGTCGCCGGGTTGACTGCGGGGGCCGACGACTACCTCGTCAAACCGTTCGCGTTTGCTGAACTGATGGCCCGCATCGACGCGGTCTGCCGCCGTTCGGTTGTGCGCCCGGCTCCGCTGCTGGAAGTCGGCGACATCCAGCTCGACCTCTCCACGCGTCGCGTGGTGCGCGGTGATCGGGAGATCGACCTGACACCCACCGAATTCAGCCTGCTGGAATTCCTCATGCGACACAATGGACAGGTCGTCTCCCGCAAGATGCTGTGCGAACACTTGTGGGAGTCCGACTGGGAAGGGGCGACGAACGTCATCGAAGTTCACATCACGCGACTCCGTGCGAAACTCGACAAAGGCTTCGACCACTCGCTGATCGAAACCATCCGCGGCCGCGGGTATGCCATCCGGTCGGCGGGGTAGCTGGAGTCCCGGCTTCAGCCGGCACCGCCTGAGGGCGTGACTCCAGCGCCATTCCTCGACACTCTGTCGCCCGGTCTGCTACAACAACCGCGTCATGGAATTCCCGCGAACGCTCCGCCTGCGCCTGACGCTGTGGAACACCGCCATCGTGCTGTTGATGGTCGTGGCCACGCTGATCGGAGTCCGGGAAGGGCTGCGGTTGTCGCTCCTCCACGAGACCGACGAACTGCTGCTGGAAGATGCCCTCGAGGTGCGCCTCACCGTGGAACAGGCGGACGACCTGGATCACATTCATCAGGAACTCGACCGCAAAGCCCAAAGCCACACGCATCGCGGACTGTACGTGCGGCTGTACGATCGACGGGACAATGCGATCTGGGCCAGTGTCAATTCACCGGAAGCCAAATTCTCCACGGCGCTCTTCACGCACGATCTGAAGCCGGTCACGGCCGAGAACTATCGGCTCGTCCACTTGCGAATCGACAAGCCGGGGTTGCCCTACGTGACCATCCGCGTCGGCTGCACGCTCGACACAATGCAGGCCCAGGTTCTGCAGCTCACCGAGTTGATCCTCATCGTGGGCGTGCTGGTTCTGGTTTTGTCGCCGATCGGCGGGTACTGGCTGGCCGGCCGGGCAACACGCCCCCTGGCGAAAATCATCGACGCGACCAACCGTCTGCATCCGCACAATCTCGCCGAGCGTCTTCCCCAAACCGGCACGCGCGATGAGCTCGACCGACTGGCGCACACGATCAACGGCTTCCTGAATCGCATCGCGGCATACATCGAACAAAACCGCGAATTCACCGCCAACGCGGCGCATGAACTCCGTTCGCCGCTCGCGGCCATTCAGAGTTCGCTCGAAGTCGCCCTCAACTCCGACCGCACGACCGCCGAATATCAGGAACTGCTGGCCGATCTGCTCGACGAAACCAGTCAGCTCACGCGATTGATCAACCAGTTGCTGTTGCTCGCCGAAAGCGACGCCGGGCGGCTGGAACTGTCGGGCGATCCGTTCCCATTCGATCGCGTGGTCGAACGGGCGGTCGAAATGTTTCGGGGTGTCGCCGAAGCGGCCGAGATCGAACTGCGAGCAGAGATTGATCATTCGATCTGGGTGCGCGGCGATGCGTCGCGGTTGCGGCAGGTGATCAACAACCTGATCGACAACGCGATCAAATACAACCGACCTGGTGGCTGGGTTCGGGTTGAACTGCGCCGCGACGCAGCCCAGAGTGTGGCCTCGCTCACCGTGTCCGATCGCGGCATTGGAATCGCTTCCAACGATCTGCCGCTGATTTTTGAACGATTCTACCGGGGCGACAAGTCACGGCACCGCGAGGCGCCGGAGGGGACGCACGGCACCGGACTGGGACTGAGTATTTGCCATGCGGTCGTGACTGCACATGGCGGCACGATCTCCGCGAAATCGGGATCGGCAGGCGGAACGATTTTCGCCGTGACGCTGCCGCTCTGCGAATCGCCCGCGAGTTCCCCCCCCACCACTGCGGCAACCTCACACGCCGAATCATCGCGAGTCGATATGGACTTCGCTTTGAACTCGAAAGGACTCGCGACATGCGGTGGCTCGAACGTGCCGGTTACGTGAATCTGGCGCTCATCTTTCTGCCGATCGCGATCGCGCTGGAGATTCGTCACGCGCCGGCGCTCTGGGTGTTCGCGACGTCGGCTCTGGCCATCATTCCACTGGCCGGATTGATGGGCAAGAGTACCGAAATGCTCGCCGACCGCCTCGGGCCGGGGCTGGGGGGACTGCTCAACGCCACGTTTGGCAACGCGGCCGAACTCATCATTGCGCTGTTCGCGCTGCGCGCGGGAATGGTGGACGTCGTCAAGGCGTCGCTGGTTGGCAGCATTGTTGGCAACATCCTGCTGGTGCTCGGCGCGAGCTTTCTCGCGGGGGGGATGAAATTCCCGAAACAAAGTTTCAACATCACGGCGGCCGGTTTGTCGGCGACTCTGCTCGCGCTGGCCGCCATCGGCCTGGTCGTTCCCGCATTCTTCCACCTGCACTTGCAATTTCATCACGCGATCGTCGACGAACAGACCGTCAGTCTGGAAATTGCGTATGTCTTGTTTTTCAGCTACTGCCTGATGCTGATCTTCAGCCTGAAGACACACAAGCACCTGTACTCGGGGCAGTCGGCGATGGACAGCAAGGATGAATCGACCTACGCCGACGTGGAGGGTCACTGGCCGCTGTGGGCTTCGATCACCGTGCTGGTCGTCTGCACATTGCTCGTGGCTCTGATGAGCGAGTTCCTGGTCGGCGCGGTCGAATCCACCCGGCACACACTGGGTCTGACCGAAGTGTTTGTGGGGCTGATCGTCCTGGCCATCGTCGGAAACGCCGCCGAGCACTCGACCGCGGTGATCGTGGCCTTGAAGAACCGCATGGAATTGAGTTATCAGATTGCCGTGGGTTCGGCGATTCAGATTGCGTTGTTTGTTGCCCCGGTGCTGGTTTTCGCCAGCTACGGCATGGACCGGCAACTCGATCTGAATTTCTCGATACTCGAAGTCGTCGCGGTGGTCGTGAGTGTGACCGTGGTCGCGCTGGTGGCCTACGATGGCGAATCCAACTGGCTGGAAGGCGTGCTGTTACTCGCGGTCTACCTGATCCTGGCAATCGCGTTCTTCAACCTACCGGAAATCAAAGTACCGAGTACCGAGTACTGAGTACTCAGTACAGCGTGTGTGGAAAACAGACTCTCCATTCTCCACTCTTCACTCTTCACTCTTCACTCTTCACCTCAAACGGACGGGCAAAGTGCCCATCCTACTCCGCACGGACATGCCTAAGTCACTCTCGGAATACGCCGCCTGGCTGGACGATCGGAAACTGCTCTGGCCCGCGGCCCCCAAAGTCACGCCGGTCAAGGCCACGCCGTCGTTGAAACCACTTGGCGGGATCAAGGCCGTCACGTGGAACGTGTATGGCACGCTGCTCTCGATCGCCGACGGTCGCCTCATGCACCAGCATCCGCAACAAATCCGGATGCAGGTCGCGCTCGAGAAAACGATCCAGGAATTCAAAATGTGGAATAGCATGTCCCGCAAGCCGGGTGCTCCGTGGGAGTACATGCTGTCGCAGTACAACCGACTGATCGAAGACCGGCAACTCGCCGGTTCGCCAGGAGTTGGCGAGCTGGTGGAGGTCGATTCGGCCGACGTGTGGAACAAGGTCATCGAACGACTCGGCCGCAAGGAGTATCAGTACGACGAAGAGTTCTACGGTGACGTCCCCGATCTGGCCGAAAAAACCGCGTACTTCTTCCACTCGTGTCTGCAAGGCATCGGTGCGTACGCTCAGGTTCTCGACACGCTCCGCGCCGTTTCGAATGCGGGTCTCAAGCAGAGCCTGCTCGGCGACGGACAGTGTTTCACCCCGGTGCAACTTCACCGCGCGCTGCAGAAGCAGGGTCAACTCGCCTCGATTGGCGAACTTCTGACTCCCGGTTGCACGATCCTGTCATACCAGACTGGCACGCGACAGCCGTCGAAACTGCTGTTCGAAACGGCGCTGCAACGGTTCGACGACCAGGGGGTCTCGCCCGGCGAAATCCTGCACGTCGGCAGCCGTCTCCGCGACGAACTCGGACCGGCGAAATCGCTGGGTCTGCGAACGGCTCTCTATGCTGGCGACAAGGCCAGCCTGCAATGCGATGCCGTCGACCTGCAAGACCCCGCATTCCGACCGGATCGGTTGTTGACGGAACTCGGGCAAGTTCGTCAAATAGTCGGCATTGGTTGATGAGGATGGAGGAGGGAGGACGGAGAATCGAGAGTAGAGGCCGAATGCCTGTCACGATTCTCCATCCTCCATTCTCCATCCTCGTCGGAAATTGAAACCCGACGTTTGCAATCTAACAGCACCATGCCTCCACTGGCCCTCTTTGACCTCGACCAGATCGACTTCTCCCGCCCGCCGCTGTACGACATCGAAGCGATCCGCCGGTGCAACCCGCAGCGGAACCAGATGGAACAGCTCACGGCCATCGTGTACGAAGACACGGTAAACCACATCGTGGTGGGATACAAAGAAGTGACTGAAGAAGAATTCTGGGTGGGAGGTCACATGCCCGGATTTCCTCTCATGCCCGGCGTCATCATGTGCGAAGTGGGCGCCCAACTGTGCGCGTTTTACACAAAGAAGCACAAGCTGGTGGGGGGAGATTTTTCCGGGTTCGGCGGGATGGACGCGGTGCGATTCCGCAGTCCGGTGTTTCCTCCCTCGCGGCTCGTCATTGTCGCCAAACTGACAGATCTGCGCCCCAATCGCCGTGCAATGTTTGACATGCAAGGCTTCGTCAAGAACAAGCTGGTGTTCGAGGGGAGCATGATGGGCGTGCCGATTTTCAAGAATCAGGGAATGAACCCGTAGAACGGAATTCATTCCGTTCCGTACGCTACTTGCCCCGCCCGACGAACGGAATGAATTCCGTTCTACGAAGCTCCTCAATGCGCCCGCTCCCGAAGATCGACCTCCGCCCGCACTTTCTCACGCTGCGCGATTTGCCCGCCGGGCCGATCAACTGGCAGTCATTCTTTGGGAACGATCACCCGGTCGAACTCGAGGTCGGCTGTGGCCGCGGGCTGTTCCTGCAAACGTCGGCGCTGGTTCATCCCGACCGGAACTACCTGGGGGTCGAGTACGACATGAAGGAGGCGCGGCGGGCCGCACTGCGGTTGCACAAGCGCGCCCTGCCGAACGTCCGGGTGCTCGGAGCCAACGTGTTTGAAGTGCTGCCGAAATTCATTCCCGATCAGTCGGTCGCGGCCGTTCACGTTTACTTCCCCGACCCGTGGTGGAAGCGACGCCATCGCAAACGGCGAGTCTTCAGCGCGACATTTTTATCGCAGGTGACCCGCGTGCTGCCGCCCGGCGGTTGGCTGCATTCGTGGACCGACGTCGAAGAGTATTTCGGCGTGATCACCGAGTTGGTGAATTCGCACCCGGCGTTTGTCTGGCATCCGCCACCGGAGGAGCGCGAGGCGCAGCACGATCTCGACTACCACACCAGCTTCGAGCGGAAGAAACGCCAACTCGGTCTGCCGATCTACCGGGCGCGCTGGCAGCGAAACGAGATCGCGAACACCGACCCGCGTCTCAGCGACTGGCTGGCCGCAGCAAATGCCGCCGAACCAGATCCAGACCCGCTTTCGCCAGTCGAGACCGCTGAATCGCCGGATCACCCGTGAGGTTCACTTCCTGAACCAGCTCGACGTCGTCACCGACCAGCCCGACGAACGCCACGCGAATCGGCTCGGGTAACGCGGACGATGACACCGCCACGACGTTTGTCACCGCCAGACAAAACGTCGCCGGAATTCGTTCCCGGCATGAGCGAGCTTGCCGGACTGAATCCCCCCTTGCCCCCGGAGGGGGAGAGGGGTCGGGGGTGAGGGGCGAACATCTTTGAGACTCACGCCCCCAATCCATTCGTCCCGCGGCAAGAACTTCCCCCCCCGCAAAGCACTGTTCCGAATCCACCACCGTCGTCAATCGCGAAGCAATCAACCCACCAGTCGCTCCCTCCGACGTCGCCAGCGTCAAGCCGCGTTCAACCAGCATCCGCGCCACGACGGCTTCCAGTTCCTCATCTTCCTCACCGTACACGTACTCGCCCATGCGTTCGCGAATCAACCGCTTCGTGTCGGCGATCTTCGCATCGCATTCGTCAGCGGTCGCGGCTTCGGCGACGATGCGAAGCGTGATCGTGGCTTCATGCACGGTGATCCCGACCTCGGGATCGCGGTTGCGAGCCGTCACGTCACCCAGCATTTCTTCGGCGGCCGATTCGCCCAGCCCAAAGCAGTTCACCCGCGCCTGCCGAATCACCGTCCCGCCGGCTCCGAGTGCGATCAATCGCGGGCGCACTTCGTCGATGTACATCCCTTTCATTTCGCTCGGCACGCCGGGCATGGCGGCGATGTGACAGGTAGGCTGTCCCGCACGCGCAACATCCAACCAGATGCCCGGTGCGGTGCCACGCGGGTTGGCGATTACTTCGCTCCCCTCGGGGAACATCGCCTGTGCGACATTGCGTTCCGGCATGACGCGCCCGCGCCGCTGGAACATCCCCCGAATGATCTCCAACGACGGTTCGTGCAGCACGAGCTTTCGCTCGACGACGGCGGCGAGCGCCTCACGAGTGAGGTCATCCAGCGTCGGCCCCAGCCCGCCGGTGATGAGCACGATATCCGCCCGAGCCGCCGCGATTCGAAACACATCCACATTCGCGCCCAGATCGTCGGCGACCGTGCTGTGATATCGCACCGGGACGCCAATCGAAGCCAGTTCCTGACTGAGCCACTGGCTGTTCGTATCCAGCTTGGCCCCGGTGGTGAGTTCCGTCCCAATCGCGATGATTTCTGCGTGCATGGTTTTTGGAATGACGAATGACGGAATTCCGAATGACGAATGACGAATGAATGACGAATCACGAAGCTCGAATGACAAAACAATGCGCATCCCAAATGAAGAATCTCTTGCCTTTCCTGCAATTCGTCATTCGGACTTCGTCATTCTGTCGTCATTTGCGCTTCGGAATTCGTCATTCCCAAGACTCCTCACACCTGGCAGCGGAATGGTGCGCGGCCCCACATCCCCGTCGATCACCTCGCGGTACAATTCCATCGTCTGTCGCACCATGCGGTCCACTCGGAAGTCGCGTTCGACCAGCCTGCGAGCCGCGGCACCGAGCGATCGGGCGCGGAGCGGATCGTCCAGCAGTTCTGTGATCCGCCGGGCGAGTTCGTTGCTGTCCGACGGCGGCACGATCAAACCGGTCTCGCCGTCGCGGACGATATCGTACACGCCGCCCACTCCGGTCGCGATCACGGGGCGACCGAGAGCCATCGCTTCGAGCATCACCGTTCCCAGCCCCTGCTGAAGCGACGGCAAGCAGTACACGTCCATCGCGCGGAGCGGGTCTTCGAAATCGCACAGGTTCGGCACGAATGTCACCTGCGAGGCAATCCCCAATTCGCGAGCCAACCGCCGCAGGTTCGATTCTTCCGGACCCGCCCCCGCGACGAGGAATTCCACCTGCCGCCCAGTCGAGAGCACCTGCCGGGCCGCGTTCAGGAAGAATGGCAGTCCCTTCAGCGATTCGAGCGGTCCGGCCGTCCCCACCACGGGCGTGTGTCCGGGATCGAGCGGCGGCAACGCTTCGTCCAGCGTGGTCACTTCGACCCCGCTGGCTATCACCGCAATCAAACTCTCCGGTAGCCTGGCGGACGTCATGAGATTCGTCTTCACCGACTGGCTGACCGCGATGATTCGCCGGCACCAATGCGGATCGATGTGCAACCGCTCCTTCGGCCGCAGGTGATCGTGAACGGTCAACACGTAGGGACAACCGAGCTGCCGGGCGAGCCACGAGCCGGTCGCCAGTGCGCGACGCGATTGAATGTGCAGCAACCGCGGTGGAGCCAGACGCTGATCTCGCAGCATCAGGTAACGAACGACTAGGCCCCACAACCATGAGTCCAAGTACGGATACTCGACCAGTGGCAACTTGGAGCGTCGCGTCGATTCGACAACGCTGGCATTCGGACAAACGACTCGTACCGGCCAACCCAACTCCGGAAGTCGCTGCAACAAGCGCAACGTGTAGGCACAACTTCCGCGCACTTGGAAGCGGCCCGCAAACAACAGCACGTCAGGAATTACGTCGTCAGCCATGCCCGGCAGTATATCGCCTGTCAACCTGAGTGTGAGGATTGCCAAACGTAGTCCGGACTACGGCCAAACGGCATCACCGCTTGCGACGCAGACCCGGCGGCGGAGTCAGAATGAGATTGAGCACGATCGCCTGACGCATGTTGCCCGGTTGCCGAAGAAAGTCGCCGATGGTTTGCGGCTTGATCGAGCTTGCCGTCGCTGTTCCCGGATCGGACGATGTGGAGCCAGCCGCAGCCGAGAACTCGCCCAAATCAGCCTTCACCGACTCGCTGATATGGCTTCGCAAGTCCTGTTGCACTTTCGATTCAACGCGGGACTTCTGCATGTCTGACACGCGTTCGCGGACTTGCGAACCAAGCTCTTCCGAGCCGGTCAACTTCCGCCGCGCGATGTCTCCACCCGGTGTGCGATGCGTCTGACGCGGCTCGTTCAGTGGTGCGGCCAACGGCTTGGCCGACACTGAGCCAGACTTCACCTTGCCCATCGGAGCCTTCCGGCCCGCGGCCGGTTGCGACCTCGCAGGTGGTTTCACCTTGCGCGGCTGCTGACCTGCCGGTCGCTGTTCCTTCTGTTCGAGGAAGACATTGATCTCCTCGAAGATTTTCTCGTCGCGCCGCGCCGGGGGGCGCTGAGGCTGGCCCGCTGGCTTGGGAGCCGGATTCTTCATCTTGTTGTTATTGTTGACCTGCGTGACGATCCAACTAATGAACCCAACCAAGGCCATGAGGATCGCGAAAATGTCTCCAATATCGATCTTGGCCAGAATCGACTGAACTGCGAGGACAGGCATGATCGACGTTCCAGAATGAACTTTGAACGCGTGCATGACAGCATTTCGGCCGAGGTCGCTGTAGCCCGAACCCTTGTGGCTCGGTGGATTCCTTCTTCATTTGGACGAATCATTCAGGCCACAAGGGCCTGGGCTACAGGATTCGGGAAATGCCGCCATACTCCCACTTTGAACGACGCCGGTTGCGGCGTCTGACGCGGAGCTTACTCCGCCACCGGACAGCGTGGCAAGAGTTCGACTCAATGATGCGACCGATAAAGTTCTTCGAGCACATCCTCGACCGACTTAAACTTCTTGCCCGATTCGCCCGCCTTCTCGATCATCTGTCGCGCCTCGGGTGCCGAGTGGCCGAGCGCCAACAAGCCTTCGTACGCTTCCTGCAACACGCCGCGAGCCGCCGCCTGGTCAGGAGGCAGATCCTTGGAAACCATGAGCGCGAACTTGGTCATCTTCCGCCGCAGCTTGGCCACAATCCGCTCGGCCAAAGCCGCTCCGATCCCCGGCAGTGCGGTGAGCTGCTTCACATCCTGTTCCTCGATCGCGATCGCGACCTCGCGCACCGGCCGGACCATCGCCCGCAGAGCTTTCTTCACCCCGACTCCATCGACCGAGCAGATGGCATCAAAGAATTCGCGCTCGGCATCACTCATGAATCCGATCAGCCGCGGATACACCTTGCCGTGCGACGGGTTGCCTTCGAGGTAGTCGATCGTCCGCAGACTGACCTCCTCGCCGACCGAACCTTG
This sequence comes from Planctomycetales bacterium, assembly GCA_016235885.1. Taxonomy (GTDB): domain Bacteria; phylum Planctomycetota; class Planctomycetia; order Planctomycetales; family Planctomycetaceae; genus JACRIH01. Next base: position 10,583 of record JACRIH010000591.1, read on the forward strand.
CAACTGCCGCCGGACGAACTCGGGAATGTACACCTCATACTCAAACGGCCCCGCCCCGATGACGGCGGCGTCGGAGAGCAGTTGCACAAGGCGGCCGGTGATTCGCGTGATCATGGCAGGAATGTAACGACAAGCCACCACTTCGCGTAGTTTAACCGCGTGCCCAACGGGCCGCGCGCGGGGCGTTGCCCACGCGGTTAAACGATAGGTGACGAAGTTGAACGCGGCACCTTGACGCTGTAGTAATGACACAGCGCCACCGCGCACGCATCCGCGACGTCGTCCGGTTCGAGCAACCGGTCCAGTCCCAATTCGTGGCTGACCGCGCGTTGGACTTGATCCTTGGCCGCCTTGCCGCTGCCGGTCAGCAGGCGTTTGATCTGCCTCGGCGTGTAATGCACGACATCGACGGAGAGCGAAGCGGCGGCGAACAGGATCGCCCCGCGCGCGTGAGCCATGAGCAGCGCCGATTTCGGGTACTTCCCCGTCGAAAACACCTGCTCGATGGCCATGACCTGCGGCCGGAATTGTTCCAGCACCTCCCGCAACCCGTCCCCAATTTCGCGAACCCTCTCCGCCAGAGACAACTTCGCCGTCGAGCGAATCACCCCCCCTTCGCACAGGATCGGCCCGTGCGAACCACGTTCGAGGATCGCGTACCCCGTGCGGTTGAGGCCCGGGTCGATGCCGAGGGTGCGAACGCGAGTGCTGAGTGCTGAGTGCTGAGTGCTGAGTGGATTCGGCTTTGCATAGCCGGCAGCATCGATTCGGGTCTTTCGACCGAGTTCGTCCATGATCGTCGTCTCTCCTCAGCACTCGTTACTCAGCACAATTCATCCCTGCCGCCAAGTGACCCCATCGGGGCGGTCTTCGACGATCACCTTGAGTTCCTTGAGCCGGTCGCGAATCTTGTCGCTCATCGGCCAGTTCTTCGTCGTGCGGGCTTCGGCTCGGAGTTCGAGGATCAGGTTCATCAGTTCGCCCGCGAATCCATCGTCGGCTCCAGCGGCCTGTTTGGGGAGCGGCTTGATGAACACGCCGAGCAAGTTCGCGAGTTCCTTGAGTTGCGTGACGGCGGAGGTCAGGGTGGCGAGCGCGGTCGTGTTTGACTTGCCGGTCGATTCGAGTTTTTGATCGGCGATGAAACCGTTGACCACTTTCCGCAGTTCGAACAACACGCCGACTGCGCCGCCGGTGTTGAAGTCGTCGTCCATTGCGTCGAGGAACCGGTCGCGAAACGACTTCACCGCGGAGATGAACTCCGCTGGTTGATCGGGAAGCGGGGAAGTACCGGCGCGAGTCTTCGCGATTGGGAGTGAGTAGAAATCGTGCCCGGTGATTCTCGAATAGGTTTCGAACAGACGGTAGAAACCTTCGATGCTCTTGCCCGTCTCGGCAATGTTTTCGTCGCTGAATTGGATCGGGCTGCGGTAGTGCGTGGCGAGGAGGAAGAAGCGGATCGTTTCGGGGGGGAACTTTTCGAAAAGTTCTTTTACCGACGCGGCACCTTTCGAGCCGGCGATCTTGCCCGCTTCCTGAGCTTCCTTTTCCGCCAGATCGCCGTGGCGATCGTGACCGCCGCCGACTTTGCCGGCGGCCGAACCGGCCTGCATCAGGCCGTTGTGTAACCAGTACCGGGCGAACTTTTTCTCCGTGCAACTTTCCGATTGGGCCAGTTCGTTCTCGTGATGCGGGAACATCAGGTCCAGCCCGCCGCCGTGGATGTCGAGCGTTTCGCCAATGTGCTTGAGGCTCATGGCCGAACACTCGATGTGCCAGCCCGGCCGCCCCGGACCCCACGGACTGTCCCACGACGGTTCGCCCGGTTTGGACGCTTTCCAGAGCGCGAAGTCCGCCGGATGCCGCTTGCGGTCGCTGGCCTCGACGCGCGAGCCAGCGATCAATTCGTCCAGCCGCCGGTTGCTGAGCGCCCCGTAGTCCGCATCCTTCGTCACATCGAAATAGACATCACCGTCGAGTGGGTACGCGTACCCCTTGTCGATCAGCCGCTGGATCATGTCCAGCATTTCGGGAATGTGCTGCGTGGCGTACGGCGTCTGGTCGATGCCGTCCCTGCCGATCGCAATCCCCATCGTCGCGAGGTTGTCGAAGTAATCCTGCGTCATCTGCTTCGCGAGAGCTTCGACCGTCGTGCCACTCTCGCGAGCGCGATTGATGAGCTTGTCGTCCACATCGGTGATGTTGACGATCCATTTCACTTCGTACCCGGAGTACGTGAGATACCGCTTGACCGTGTCGAAAATCACCGGACCGACCATGTGCCCGATGTGCGCCGGCTTGTAAACCGTCGGCCCACACAGGTACATCCCAACCTTGCCGGGGATGACGGTCTGGAAATCTTCCTTCTGACGGGTGAGTGTGTTGTAGACGCGGAGAGGCATGGTGGTGGTGGACAGTGGTTGGTGGACGGTGGACGGGAGTTGAGTGGCCACGTTTTCTCAACTCTCAACTTTCAACTCTCGACTCAACAGCACGACTGCATCCGCTGACATCGCTTCCTCTCGACCGATTGGTCCCACGTGTTCGCCCGTCTTCGCCTTCACGCTGACGGCGTCGAGTGGCAAGTCGAGCAGGTTGGCCAGCGACTGGCGGATCGTCGGTTTGTGCGATGCGAGTTTCGGGCGCTGAGCATGGATGGTGCAATCGATATTCACCGGCGACCAGCCGCGGGCGCGGACCAGTTGCAGGGCTTTGTTCAGGAAGACGCGAGAATCGGTATCTTTGTTCGCGGGGTCGGTGTCGGGGAACAGTTCGCCAATGTCGCCCAGTGCCAATGCTCCAAGTAATGCGTCGGTGATCGCGTGCAAGACGATGTCCGCATCGCTGTGGCCGAGCAATCCGCGGTCGTGCTCGATCCGCACTCCGCCCAAGATCAACGCTCGATTGGGACCGAGGCGGTGCGTGTCGTGACCGAGTCCGATTCGGTAGGCCGGGGTGGACATTGCCGGGAATTGTTCCTCGCCAAACGTGTCGAACCGGACCACCCGGTTCGAAGCGGCGCGGATGATAGCCGTGCCTCAGAAACGTGACAACGCGGTGTTGCGGCAATCTCTCCCCCTCTCCCCCTTCGGGGGCGAGGGGAGTTCAAGCGACCAACCGCACAACGGCGTCGCCGACTTGCGAGGTGGTCGCGGTGCCGCCGAGATCGGGTGTGCGCGGGCCGCCCGATCGGAGCAGGTTCGTGACCGCCGCGTGAATTGCCTGCGCGGCCGCATCGAGTTGCAGGTGTTCAAACATCATCGCGACTGACAGCATCGCGGCGAGTGGGTTGGCGATCCCTTTGCCCGTGATGTCTGGTGCCGATCCGTGGACGGGCTCGAACATGCTGGGATGCTGTTTCGTTGGGTCAATGTTGCCGCTGGCCGCCAGCCCCATGCTGCCGACGATGATTGCCGACAGATCGGTCAGGATGTCGCCAAACAGGTTGCTCGCCACGACGACATCGAAGGACTCCGGCCGCCGGATGAATTCCATCACCGCCCGGTCGATGAGGAGCGACTCGGTCGCAATGTCGGGGAATTCGGCCGCGACGCGATCGAACGATTCATCCCACAGCACCATCCCGTAGCCCTGGGCATTGCTCTTCGTGATCGAAGCGACCCGCTTCCGTTTCCGCGTGCGAGCCTTCTCGAACGCCGCGCGGATGATCCGCTCGCAACCGCGGCGGGTGAAGACCGACGTCTGCACGGCGATGTCGTGGTCGCTGTGTTGATACACGCGCCCACCGACGTTGGCGTATTCCCCCTCGGTGTTCTCGCGAAACACGAGCATGTCGATAGACGTCGGCGGTTTGTTGCGGAGCGGACTTTCGACTCCTTCATACAGGAAGGCCGGACGCAGGCAGACGAACTGGTCGAACCGGCGGCGAATCGGCAGCAGCAGGCCGTTGAGCGTGATGTGATCTTGCACCTTGGGATGCCCCACCGCGCCGAGCAGAATCGCGTCGAACGCTGCAAGCTGGTCGATGTAGTCCGCCGGGGCCATGCGACCGTGCTGAAAGTAGTAGTCCGTCCCCCACTCGAATTTTTGCCAGTCGAACTTCGCACCGCTCAGCGAACCGGCGACGTCAGCCACGCGGATTGCTTCACGGATGACTTCGGGACCGATGCCGTCTCCTTCGAGGACGGCGATGCGGAAGGTGTTGGGCATAATTCAACCTGTCGTGTGCGAGACACGGAGAAGGGGAGACGCGGAGAGTGCCGGAGTTTTCCGTGTCTGAATTCGTTTGGTGTGACTACTCAACTCTCGTCCCTCACCCTCGGCCCCTCTCCTTCTTCGGGGGTGAGAGGAGTTTTCGCGCGAGAGACCAGCAGGAACATTTCTTCCACTCCCAGCGACCAAGCCACGATAAAGTACGTCATGATCGACATCCCCAGCGGTACGATTAGACGGACCACTCGTCCCAACAGGGTTGGGCCGGGATTCACGCCGAGAGTGTAGTAACAAACGGCCGACATGACAGCCGCGGCAATCACGGTTCGCCAGGCTGTGGCCACCAACCGTCGCCACTCGATGCGGCCGACTCGGGCTTGCAGCAGCCACGTCAGTCCGGCGACATGCACCACCGATGTGAAGGCCGTGCTGAACGCAAAAGCCAGCTCGCCGAGCGGCCAGATCAGGACGAGTTTGATCAGCATGTCGAGCAACGACACGGCAAGACCGACTCGCAGCGGCGCGACTCGTTCGCCGAGGGCGTAGAACGCGCGGTACAGCACCGGCACGCCGCAGTACGCCCACACGCCGAGACCGTAGCCGACCAGCATCCGGGACGTGCGCTGCACGTCGTCGTCGGTGAAGTCGCCGCCGCGGAAGAGCAGGTCCGTAAACGGTTCGGCCACGAGCACCATGCCGACGCTGGCCGGGATGCCGATCACCAACACCAGTCGCAGCGCGAGAGACAGGTCGTCGCGCAGGTGGTCGATTTCGCCGCGAGCCGCATGCCGCGCAAAAAGCGGGAACAACACGGTGCCGAGCGCCACGCCAAACACGCCGAGCGGGAACTGGTATCCCCGCTCGCTGTAGTACAACACGGACACCGTTCCCATCCGCAAGGGATATCCCGCTGCGTTCGAAAACATCCACGCGATCGCGCTATCGAGCAGCGTGTTGAGTTGCATGATCGACAGGCCGAGCGTGACTGGCAGCATCGACACGAGTATCTCTCGCACTCCGGGCCAACTTTGTTGCCAGTTCAGCCGGACGCGGTACCCCAATCGCAAGAGCGTCGGCCACTGCAACCCGAGTTGCAACACGCCGGCCGCGAGCAGACACACGGCAAGCGCGTACGCCTGCTGAACGCGGTTCGGTTCGAACAACGGATCGACGAAGAAAATGCTCGCGATCCAACACACGTTGAGGACGACGGGGACGAGCGCCGGGATCGTGAAGTGGCCGAGCGCGTGCAGCACGGCCGTCACCTGCGCGGCGAGGCAAATTAGCACGACGTACGGCAACATGACGGCGGTGAGGCCGAGCAGCAGGCGCGACTGCTCGTCGACGGACCCGAATCGCGACCACAGCCAGAGGCCCGCTTCTCCCAGCACGACCAGCCCCGACAGGACGACGGTCAGCAACGTGAACACGGCCGTGGCCAATTGCCAGGCGGAACCCTGATCGCCGCCGCGAGACCGCTCCCACTCGCGTGTGAACACGGGAAGAAAGGCCGCCGACAAGGCTCCTTCACCGAACAGCCGGCGGGCCAGGTTGGGAATGCGAAACGCGAATGCGAACGCATCCATCACCGGCGACGTGCCGAACAGTCTGGCCGTGGCAATGTCGCGAACCATTCCCAGCAGGCGGCTGAGGATCGTGGAAGAGACAACGACTCGCAGACCGGAGAAGACGCCCGAGGCGGAAAGCCGTCCGTGGTGTTTCGTGTCGCGCTGTTCTGACGATTCGGAACCGGAGTTCATCCTGACTCGCGAGTCTGCGTTCGCAACGGTTCGGACTTGGCCGAATTCGTGGCGGAAAGTTCATGTTCCGGCAAGACGCCAATTCTACGCTGGCCGATTCTTCGAGGCGTGGCAGGCGTATCGCGTGGGGTATTGAGGTTCGATTCGGCCGCGGTTGAGGTCCAGCCGAGCCAAGATGTCGATGACCCGTTCCCTCGGGAGATTCCAGTCGATCGACCAGTTGATGAACTTCAGCAGTTCCCAACCGGCTTCCGCGCGATCCAGGATCAGTTCCAGCAACAGATCGTTTTCCTGGAGGAGCCGGTCGATCATGCCAAAATCGTCGTCACCGAACTCCAAAAACTTCTGCTTTCCGCGGAGGTGATCCAAGCGACGGTGCCGGCTGTAGGCCGTCCAGTATCGGTCGTACCACTCTTCGACCGCGGACTCGCCGACGTCACGCCCCTGCGCGACACTGACACACCACTTATGCCGAAGCGCTTCGGCATGTCCATCTTCGTGAACGCTGCGCACAATCACGATGCTGCCCACCCTTCGCACGCCAGGTTGAGTTCAACGACGACAGCAGAACTGATGTTCGAGCCACGACACCGGCTAAACGTAGTCCCCACTGTCGGCAATTCGTTGCGGCAAAAATTAAGGAACAGTGAAGGGATGTTACTTCGTCGGCCCATTGGGGGCAAGACGATCAGCTTGCTCCCGAACTGCAAATCGGCAGTTCGATGGGTGCCGCTTCAGGCGGAGGAGTGGCATTGCCGATCGCGACGATGATCTGGGTGCGCGAGGACACCACCATGAAGAGAATTGCGGGACGGGGACACCGCATCGACGAGGAGGACTTCATCCCGGAACGGCAGAAAGTACCGAGTCCAAACAAAACAAGATGAGCGACCGATCAAACCCCGGTGCGAGCTTTTACCGGGTGACGTATCGCGACGGAATATGAGTGTGACCTAGAAGAATCCCCCGCCTCCGCCGCTGAATCCGCCGTTAAACCCGTTGTTGCCCTGGTTGTTGTTTCCGTTGCCACCGCGACTGTAGATGAAGCGGTAGTAGTCGGTCTCGCCCTCCATCGACGTGATCCCGCGACCATACGCATGACCGACGAAAGTCCGTTGGTCGGCATCGGGATTCCCGAGGTCCGACAGAACGGCGGCGATTGTGTTGCGACGTTCGGTGTCGAGCAACCGGTGTTCGGCTTCGAGTTGCCGGTTCTCACCGAGCAGTCGCTGAAATTCCTCTTCGATTTCACGCTGCTCGGTTTCGGCGTTGCGTTCGCCGCTGCTTTGCACGTTCCACTTGATCTCGCCGATCTTCGTTTTGAAGTTGTGCTGACTCGGTTCGACCAGAACTGGAAACGGCGCCGATCTCATGCGGGCCGCGATTTCGAGCACGCGTTCGCGGCCGGTCTGCGAAAGTTCGGCGGTCTCCGCGATGAAATCACAGCGGTGCAAAATGAAGTCTGCCGCCTCGGCATTCGTTTGCATCGCATGAAATGGTTCGCGGACCACGCTTCCCAACGGATACCGATCGGGAATTGCGTTGGTGCGCCACCACGGAATCTGGCCCTGTGTCTGGCCCCACATGGGCATGCAACCGGGCGTGGCACACAGACTGATGGCCGTCAGCCCGGCGGCCAGCCATCCCGTTTTTCGTGCGGTGAATCGAATCATGGGACTGCGACTTTTAATAGGCAGAAGACCATCGACAACGGACGTGTCTCGAACCTTTTTATCGGTTCGGAACGCTGGAATCTGTTTTGTTCTTGCCAAATCCCAACCACGACCGACGCGGCGGCGGAGTTGGTTGAGGCGATTGGAAACCTGCTTGCTGGATGCCTCCGTCTTGCGGTACCTGGTTCTGACCCAAGAAGCCACCCGCCGGAGTCACTCCGTAGCGGCCGGGACGAGCCGCCGACGGCCCCACCGGCGTGGGATAGTTTCTCGGCAGATTTTGCGGTTGAGGCGAAAGCGATTGTGCTGGAACGGCCTGAGCGCCAGCTCGGCCCGGACCCGGAGCGACCGGATACCGCGACGCGGGGCTGCCCGTGTATGGTCCACTGAACGGCGTGAAGCCATTTGACGCCGGCAGTCCACCGTAGGCTCCGCCAGCTTGCGGTGTGTACTGCGGGATGGCCGGCTGCGGATTGAATTGCGAGTAACCAACGTCCTGACCATGCCCCGAACCGTGACCATAGGGTGGTACCTGGTACACCCGCGTGTCGGGAGCTCCCGTAAGTTGGGCGTTCATGAACAATTCCCAATCGTTCGGAGCTGTCACTTCGTGTCCGGGGACGGGCGGGACTTCATCGGGTTCCAACGGTCGGACGAGTTCCGGAGTGATCAGGATCAACAATTCCTTTTCATCCTGCGTGGCTCGTTTCCCGTTGAAAACCAGTGAGCCGATGATCGGGATCTCACCCAGAAACGGAACACGGTCAATTTCGGTTTCGCTCTGATGCGAGAACAATCCTGCGAGGGCCATCGTCTGCCCTTCGCGTACCTCAACGGTCGTCTGGACTCGCCGCGAACTCAATCCCGGGACGCCACCGACCGAGTTCTGGGGATTGATCGCACTGAATTCGGTTGTCACTTGCAGCCGTGTCACGTCGCGGTCAATCACAGTGGGCGTGACAAAGATCGACGCCCCGAAGCCGCGGAACTGGGTGCTCGTCCCTTGTGCCCCCCCCACGCCCACGATCGTCGGCACGGCGAATTCGCCGCCGGACAGAAAGCTGGCGGGATGGCCGCTAAGTACGGTTACAGTTGGCTCCGCCAGAATCTTGGCTTGACCATTCGTAGCCAAAGCGTTGATCAGGACGTTGACTTCGCCGTTGTTGAACAGACTGGTGATGTTCGCCGGAGCTCCACCGACGGCCGAAGCGAAGAACTGCGCGCCGTCGTTGAGAAGCAGGTCAAAATTGACTCCCGCCCGACGTAACATCGACCGGTTGAGTTCGGCAATCCGCACTCGCAAAGCGACCTGAAATTCGCCGGGCACTTCGAGGAGATTCACAATGTTGCTCGAAGCCTGATCGTTAAACCCAAATCCTCCTTGATTGATGTTGCTCCAGTAGTCGGTCGTGCCACCACCGCCGCCACCCGGCGTTCCAGGCTGTGCCCCCCCCAAGCTTCCGTTCTGGTTGATCACTTCACCGCGGACGATCTGCAAAATCTTGGCGGCTTCTTCACTGTCCTTCGCCTGTCCCTTCACGATGATCTTGCCAGACATCGGAATCAGGTACACCTTGCTGTTCGGGAACAACAGAGTGAGTTTCTTTTCGAGTTGACCGTAATCGTGTCGCTTGCGGTCTTCGAGGCTGGGATCTTTTACCGTCTCAACCAGAAACACCACCGGATCACGAACGTTTTCGAACCAAACGGTCAGGCTCGTGGTACCCACGGACAGACCCAGTGTGGCGATTTCATCGGGATTGAACTGGATGACTTCCATGACGGAAGGGTCAGCCACCGCGTTCCGCAGGATGTTCTTGTTGAATCGAATGACTTGACTGCGGCGATGGATGACTTTGAGCTCCGTCTCGGGCTCGGACATGTTGTCGATGTGGGGCGACCGTCCGTCGCGCGTCAAGCCGTCTCGCGTTGCAATCACCGCCGCCTCGCGGGCAAACGTGGGACTCGCCGTGGGGACATAGAACGATTCCCGCGACTGCGCCAGCAGCAATCGACCGTGGGGAGATACCGACACCCACAGTCCAATGCATCCCGCCAGCAACCATTTCAGGTGCATCAGCATGGAATTGAAGCTCCCTCTTCCGTGCCACCTCGCGAGCGACATGATCGTCCGTCCTTGGATCGTTTGCGTTCGCTGTTGCTTCGTCCGCGCCAAAAAATGCGAACGAACTCCACTCATCGACTGCCTGTGATGTTCAGCAGAATCCCGCTTGCTGAGAATCGTTTCGTCGTGGATCGATCACCGGTCGTCCGTGTTGGCCCAACTCAAACACACCGGCGCAATGCCACGAGTACGGGAAGTATCGGATGTTCCGGCTGGGCAAATTATGATTTCTTCGCCAAGCCTGCTGATTCTGCGGATCTTCGCGGGTGATCATGGGGCAGGCCACCAGCGGTTCAGTGAAACCGACACCAAAACGAAGCGGGATGCGGCTTCTCTATCGAGCCGTATCCCGCAGTTTCTGCCGATGATTTTTTCGCCCTCACCAGGGCAGGTTGACATCCCGATTGAAGCTCGGGTGACCGGGGTTGTACCACGGCCGGCGATAGCTGTAGTACGGGTAGCGGACGTGCCCTTCCATCGCGTACCGATGGTAACCCGGACCAAAGTGCAGTGACTGCGGATCGATCATGCCGTAGGACGGGTACTCGCCGTAGCCGCCGATCATCATGCCCGTTCCGTGGCCCCACATCATCCGCTGATGACCGCAGCCGCAGGAGGACGGTCCATAGCCACTGCCGATCGCGACCGGAGTCATCGGCATCGCGGGCGGGCCGTAAACCATCGCACTCGGACTGTAAGACATTGCGGGTGACGGATCGATCACCGTCTCGGAGGCAGCACTCACGCCAACTCCCTGCGGATGATAGAACCCGGTCAGCCGCTGTGGCGCGGTAATCGTGGCTGCCGACACGGCGGCGGCCGGTCGCTTGACCACCGGCTTGGCGGGAGTCTTTGAAACTTCGCCTGCGATCGAAATCGAACTCGACCACGCCACTCCACTGCACAACACCAACGCGAGAGAACTCGAACGCATCATGATGACTATCTCCTGGTGACAACTCGGCGATGTGACTTCCGATTGGCGTCCGACACAACGAACGCCGATTGTGAATTTGATTCGTGATGTCAACTATATCTCTCTGCGGGAAACCGCTGGGAAGAGCGTTCCCTCCGTGCGGCGGTATTTGCCGTCATCCCGACTCCAACCTGCGGCACGTAGCAGGATGGCGAACCTTTCCGTGCGAGAAGAAAGTAAGGAAGAGTTGGATCGCAGCGAACCGATACCAAATGGAGACGTGCCGTGTGCGTGGTCATCCGGCAACGTCTCGATTCAATCAGACTTCGCGCATCCCGCAGGAGGGGGGAATCATGTCAGCCAGTCTTTGCACACTTGCGTTGGTCGCCGCACTCGGTCAATACCCCGGATGCAGCAGTTGCGCGTCGGGGGGTGGCGGATACGCGGGAGGTTACGGCGGCGGCATGGCAGTCGGCGGATACGGAGGGTACGACGGCTCTGGATATGGCCTGAGCGGCGAACAACTCTACCCGTTCGATCAAACCGATCCGTGGCTGCATGGCTATTTTCAAGAGATTCCCGCCTACGGCGGCTACGCGCACTTCCGGGCGTACAACTACAAACACGTGTTCGCTCACGCGCAAGTCGGAGCTGCGTGGGGCATGCCGTCGCGCGAGCCGTATTCGCACGATTACTTCAATCGCCTGCGCCAGCCGGCCGCAGTGAGTTATCGCAGTGGCCCGCGCTATTCGAGCCTCAACGATCGCTCGTTCGTTCCCGACGCTCGTGGACAATTCGACAACACTCCCGTGACGGTTCTCGACAGTCGGCCTCTGGGCCCAATGATGACGGCTCCGGGAACCGGTGCGGCGTTACCTGTCGGCCGCGAAGTCGATCCCGCCGCGTTCGCTCGCCCGGCACGAGTGGAAGACCTGCAGGAGCAGGTTCGCCAGCAGAATCAGCAGTTGCAGGCGCTGCGTCAGGCGCTGATCGACGAATACGCGAAGGGCAACGGTCGGCAGCCGTGATGACTGTCGTGGCACGGAATTCCAGTCCGTGATCGAGCGTGCCACTCGTGCCACTTCAACAGTCACTCCGGTTTTCCGGAGCGAGTCACCGCCAGCAGCAATTGCGACAGCAGGAACAATCCGAGTGGTGCGAAGATCGCGAACCGCAACACGTTCTTGATCGTGTCGTTGAGCGTGAACATCTGCGCGACCATCAGGTACAGCACCATCGCGACCAGCGTGAACGTCAACACGCCACAGCCGATCGCCGTCATCTGACTCTTGAACTGGCTCCGTTCGGAGAGTTCCTCGAAGTGCAGTTCGATCGTTCGCCGCCTCCGCAGTGAGCGGCGAGTCGCATCCAACCAATCGAACACACGTGTCGCGTCGCTCCAAGCAGGAGACGAATGGCCGGTCGCGACAGCGGTTTCGATGATGGACAGCAATTCGCGACCGGCATCTGCTGCGGTCGATTCGGTGGATGTTGTGCCATCGGAAGCGTGCAGCTCGAGGGTCAGCATCTGCCGATCCACGTTGCCCGACAACACGGTTGTGGATCGCTCTCCGGTGACGGTCATCCTCCACGACGAATCGCCAGCGGACGCGACCGACGCCGACCAGACCGCTTGCGGTCGTCCGGCACCCGCGAGCGTCACCGAAGCGAGCGAGAACCCGCCCACCGGATCACCTGACCGCAGCGATGTCACCTGGTCGTACTCACCACCTACGAGTCGCAGCAGGTCGGCATCTGCCAGAAATGCCCGGTCGAGTTGCTCGGCTGTCAGCAATCGCATTCCCGTTTCCGTTCTCATCGGGACCAATTGCCGTTCCAATTGGAGATGCAGCAGCGGTCCCATTTCGCCACCGCTGGCCAGCCGCACAAGCCTAGTCACCAGGGGGTGCGAACGCAGCGGGAAGATGGGCGCCAGGACGATGCCGGTGTCCGCTTGATCGAGCGTCAATTCGTACACGAATGACGCCGCCTGACCGAGACACGGCAGAACGAACAGCGGCTTCCCTCCACCGAGCAGCCGGCGGGCCGCCGACAGCAATTCGTCACCATCGCCGACGAGGATCACCGCTTGTGGGCCGTCCTTCGCCAGCAACTCTTCCCATGCCCCGACCGACCTCGCTCCGGAAACCGATCGTCCCGCGTCCGAGTTGGGAGCGACTCCCAGCACGTGCGTCACAGCATGAGTCGGATTCGACCGGATCGCATCGAGCAGCGGCAGAATTCGGGAATCGTCACCCAGCAGCGCGAAGTTCATGGCGGAATCGTCTAACCCGGAGCCAACGTCGACGCGACAAAGTTGTGAAGTGGACCGTCGCCGTTGGCTCCGGATTCAACGAACGGGTTACGGCTTCTCGGACTTCGTCTCGTCCTTCACCGCCGGCTTTTCCTTCGCCTCGGGTGTTTCTTTCGCCGTCGCCGGTTCATCCGCCGTTTCAACCTCGCCGGTGACCGGGATCGCCGCCGCCTGCAGGATTTTCTTTGAGACGTTGTCCTGCACGAATGCCACCAGATGCAGCTTCTTCAGGTCCAGCGGCTTGTCGACGAAGCGGATGTTCGATTCCTTTTCAAATTTTTGCAGCGCGTTGGTCAACGAGGCCTTGAGCTTGATCAGGTTCACTTCCTTCGTGAATTCGAGCTTGCCGTCCGCGGAGCCAACGCCCTCGACGCCCCCCGGCATCGCCCGCACGATCATCTCGTGGCTGCGAATGCCATTGCCGGCGAGGAATTCGATCTTGTCTTCCACGAGCACGATCACCAGTCGCACAGATTCCGAAACCGGTTTGTCGGACATGGCCTGGGCCTTGACCGTCACCTTGCCGGCCGTGGCTTCGGCCGATAGCTCAAGCGTAAACTCGCTCTTCTCTTCGAGGACGGGTGCCACGAGTTCGCGAAGCTGCTTGTACAGCCCCGCCGACTGCTCGAAGTAGCCACCGGGATTGGGATGCTGCGCTCCGTTGAGAAACAGCATCGGCGTTGCCTGACCAGAGTAGCTTTCAAAGCGTGCCAGAGTGATTTCGTTCGCAAGAGCGTCGGGTCCGGGGATGTGCTGGTGATATCGCAGCACAAGGACTTCGGACGGAGCGTAAGTCGCTTCCAATCCGCCCGTCGCCAGATCCGCCGCCACGCACGGGGGGCATTCGGCCCCGGTGAAAAGTTCCAGCAGGGCAATTCGATTGCCGCCTCCGGCCTTTCGCGGCTCGACCGCTTCACTGACGAACGACCGCACGACGCGGTGATAGACCTTGTCCAAGTAACCGGCCAATTCCTCCGTGTCGCCATGCTTGAGCTTCCACAGCCTGGTCAGCGCGCGGCTGGGCATGCGATCGGGCGGCGGTTGACTATTCTCGCTCTCCTGAGCCATGTTCTGGGCGATGCCGCGCTCCGCGAGTGGAGTCGCGACCAGTTCCGCATACAGCTCGATCGCTTCGTCCACTTGCTTCCGCTTCTCCGCCAGACCGGCCAGCAGGAATGCGACTTCGTGGTCCTGCGGATGGTCTTCCCGCAATTGCTTGAGCAAAGCCCAGCCTTCGTCCGCCTGATCGATCCCCATCAATAATTTGACTTTCGCCAACCGGGATTGAAGCTTCCACGCCTTCGGAATGGCGTCCGTAAACTTCACCTCGGCCTCGTTGAGATGCTTCAGGGCCAGGTCCTGTTGACCCTCCTGCTTGACCAGCATGACGCCGATATCCACATGCGCCCGGAGTTCCATCGCTGATCCCCAACGACCAGCCCCAGTGACGTAGTCTTCCGCCAATTGCGGAAGTTGCTTGGCAGCAGTTTTGTCCTGCCGGGACATCAGGAGTCGTCCGCGCAGGGCGTCGAGTGTCAACGGGCTGTTGCCGAACGATTCGAGGAATCGGTCGAAGTCCGCAACGGGCTTCTTTGACTGGAAGATTTCTTCGAATTCTTTACTTCCCGGCGCGGGCTGGGGCTTGTCGATCGAATCGACTTCGACCGCGTCCATGGCCACGAGCCGGGCCGGAATTATTCCGCGATCACCGACCGCCAGTGAGCCGAACACGATCCCCTTGTCCAGTTTTCCGCTGAACGTGAAGGCGGGGTCGTCACGAACCAAAGTGATCTCGGCCCGATCGTCAGTCACCGTGGACGACTTCACTTCGAAGCCACTCTTGCCGAGGAGTTCGGTAGATCGTTTGAGGTTGGTCTGCCACGCTCCCTGATCACCCTTGGCGATCGTCAGCACCCATCCGTAAATGTCGGTCACCTGTTCAGTGAAAACAATCACCCACTCCCCTTGCAGGTTCGTGCGTGTTGGAGTTTTCGGGGCGGCGTATTGGTTTTCTTTCTTCGCGAGCAGCGACTTGAATTCGTCCACTGACAGTTCGTGTTTGCTCCCCTTGCCGTCGATGAAATTCAACCGGCCGTTCGCGAACGTGACCGACACGGCGCCGATGCTCAACCATCCCTCACCTCCTTTGTTCCTCGCGAGAAACAGCACGTATTCCCGACGGGAATCAAACTTCAGGGGCTGTTTGACATCCTTTCCCAGCACGACGTGCAACTCATCGTCCTTCGCGCCGCTGCCACGCAGGACGCGGTCGATCTTCGCGTGGAATTCTCCCCCACCGGCAACTTCACCGGTCTCGGTCGGAACAACAACGACAACCCGCTCGGACTTCGACAGTTCGTCGGTAAACGGAGTCCCCTTGCCAAGAACCGTGCCATTCAGCACGAACATCCCCGCGATCCCGATCGCGGCCAGTCCGACCACACCCGCCAACACCTTGCGACCAGCCATAAGTTATCCCTTCCGCCAGACAACGAATCATGAATGAAAACGCCCCTCAACCATCGTGGGGAATTATAGTGCCCACGACTTGACGTAGCCATCACGCTCCACGTGATGAGCCGAATGACAAATCGACGCCTAATCCCGACTCGGCTCGTCACGCGGAGTGGGACGGCATCGTTCCGTTGCGACCTCGCAGGGGTCAACCGACCTGCAGGCCGGCCACGTCGTCAATCGAGAACGGTCCGTGTTCGATTTCTTCGCGGCGATTCACCGGCGACCGATCGACCAACACGAGCTGTCCCTGACGGCTTTGCCTCCCGTCGGGATAGCCCGCAAACGTGGAACCGTCTCGCAGCGTGATCGTGATCCGCCGCGTTTCGTCGACGCGGCTCAATTCCGGATGCACGAGGTTCGGGAACCGGCTCCAGGCCCACGCCCACAGCGTGGCCTCGGGGTCCACCTTGCCGGCCAGATCGTGCCAGTCGAGTTCGGCGAGACGCAATTCCTTCCGTGTCGCCCGAACGCACCACGGCTTGAGCACGTCGTTGATCCACGTCCGACGTGATGCGACGAGTTCGTCGAACGCCACGATCATGACGACTTGGCCTCGACGGTCGCAGCCGCTTCGGCAGCGGGGGCCGGTGGGTCGGCTTTGAATTCCAGCACGACGATCTTGCCGTGTCCGACCGCGTACAGTTTGTCCCACGTTTCTCCGACGGACATTGCGTACACGTGCATCGGTGTCTTGTCCTGATGGATGATCTTGTTGTTCTTCAAGTCGACGAACTTGATGAACCCACCGTTGTCTCCACCCGCCGCGATCAGCATTTCGCCTCCGGGCGCGAACGCGAGTTGTTCGACCAGACCCTTGTAGTTGTCGCCCGGAAATTCATGCGTACGCTTGCCCTCCTGCCAGTCGAAGACTTCGATCCGGGCAGCCGCGCCCAGATGGTCGATGTTCTCGATCTGCCCGATGCCGCCGGTCGCCAGCAGTTTGCCATCCGGCGAAAAGGCCAGACTGCGGATGCCGCCGATCGAATGCCGCCGCTGCCGCGGGTCCCACGTGTACATCAGCGGTGCTTCAACCGCTGCCAGCTTGCTGCCTGTCTCGACGTTCCAGATCACCACGTGACCCACCTTGTCCGCCGTGGCCAGATACTTGCCGTCGGCCGAGAACGCGCTGACGAAGAGCATCGACGGATAATGATGCGGCGTGATCGGCTCGTGTCCCTGAAGCGTGCGGACGAGTTCGCCCGTTTCGGCGTTCCACAGCTTGCACGTCATGTCGTCGGACACGGATGAAATCAGCTTGCCGTCCGGTGACGCGGTGATGCCGCGAATCCACTTCGCGTGAGCCGTCAGCTTGCGAATCTGTTCGCGCGTCTCGATGTTCCACCAAATCAGCGACCCATCCCAACTTCCCGACACCAGCGCCCCACCCGCCAGCGCAAGGCCAGTGACGTAACTCTCGTGGCCGACAAATTCCTTTGCTTCCGGCTTCTCGGCGGAGATGTCGAGGTCGTACACCTTGCCGTCCGAGCAACCGCAGAACAGCCGCGTGCTGCCAACCGGTCGCGCCAAGCTGAACAGAATTCCCGGTCGCGAAATGTCCTTCACGACTTTCAATTTGGTGGGATCGCCGATGGTGAGCATATTAGTTCCCTTGCGCTGGCTTGTTCACTGGGTTTGCCGCCCGTCGATTCAACTCGGCCACCCACGCAGCATGCTCCGGGCTGGCCAACCCGTGATGCAATACTTCCAGCATTCTGGTCTTGTTTCGCTGAACGGCGGCGTCCACGTCGAGCCACAGACCGGGGAAGATTTCTGAACGGAGGCATCCGTCGGCACCCGGTGTCAATTCCACAAACGTTCCCTGTCGCGACACAAACCAGATGACTCGTTGTTGTCGCACCACCACCACGAGGTATTCCATCACGCCCAGCTTTTCGTAATCGGCTTTCTTTTCGTGCAAGTCAATCGCCACGGTGCTGGAGGAAATCTCGACGAGCAATTCCGGAGGGCCGACGATGTAGTCGTCTTCCTCCCAGGTTTGACCTCCGTGACTGGGGCTGATCAGCAGGCAGAGATCGGGTTGCGGTTCGGTTTCCGGTCCCAGCAGCACGGACGCGGCATCGTAGACTTCTGTGCCCGGTGTGGCGTTCTCATATTCCGAAAGCCAATGGCCGACCGCCAAGTGCATGCGACCGTGACGTCGTTTGAGGGGTGAAGGCACGTGGACAACTCCTTGAATCAGTTCCGCTCGAAACGCCTCCGGCATGGCTTCGTAGCGCGCGTGAAATGTTGCGCGATCCAAATGATCACCCGCCTCCAAGGGAGGGAGTTTCGTTGGAGGCTCGCTCCAGCCAACCTGCTTGGGAACTGTGGAAACGTCTGTGGCCACGGGGAACTGTCTCCTATGCCAACACGGCGTCGATCGGTTTCGTGCCGGGATCGGTCAGCGGGACGGGTCTCGCACCGACCATGTAATTCTTCTGGTGGTTAATGCCGAGCGCCCGGAAGATCGTGGCGAACAGTTCGGGAGCGCTCACTTCTCCGTCGATCACTTTGTGTCCGTCTTCGTCCGACTTGCCGAACACCGAACCACCCTTCACGCCGCAGCCGGTCAGCGACGTGCTCCACGCACTCGCGAAGTGATCGCGACCGAGGCTGGGGTTGATTTGCGGCGTGCGGCCGAATTCGCCCAGCGTGATGATCAGCGTCTTTTCGAGCAGCCCGCGGTCTTTCAAGTCGTCGATCAGCGTGGACATGACGTGATCGAGCTCGCTGCACAGTTCGAGATGCGTTTCAAAATTTTGTCCGTGGCTGTCCCACCACGCGCGGGCCACTTTCACGAACGGCACGCCCGCTTCGATCAGCCGCCGGGCGACGAGCACTTGTTCGCCAAACTGCGACGGGCCGTACTTGTCGCGCATGGCCTGCGGTTCCTGCCCGATGTCGAACAGCTTCTCGCTGGCCATCAAACCGCGCACTCGCTGGTACGCTCCGTTGTGACTGCCGAGCGAACTGCTGTCGCGGCCTCGGGCGAATTGCTTGTGCAAGAGGTCGCGCAAGTCCGCCCGTTCCTTGTGGTCGAGGTCGGTCAGCCCCTCCAGCCGCCGCATGTTCTCGGGCATCAATTCCTTGTCGAGAAACATCGGCGCGTAGCGGGCACCGAGGAACCCGGACGTTCCCTTGCGGCGTCCTTCCGACGACGTGTACATCGACACGTAGTCGGGCACCTGGCTATCCGCGCGGCCGAGTTCGCGGGCGAGGACGGCTCCCAAGTCGGGGAATTGCAACCCGGCCTCATTGCGGCGGCCGGTTTCCATCAGGCTGGCCCCGCCGCCGTGATCGGCGTTCTTCGTGTTCAGCGACCGAATGATCGCCGTGTGCTGCATCCGTTGCGCCAGCTTCGGCAACAATTCCGAAATGCGAATCCCCGGCACCGACGTATCGATGGCCTTGAACGGTC
>JACRIH010000605.1 GCA_016235885.1 Planctomycetales bacterium
ACGGAGACTTTCGCGGCCGCGCTGCGTGACAGATATGCCACCACCAGCCGACGCTCCGTGTCCGACAGCTTCACCACTGGCATCCGATGATCGCGATTGAGTTTGCTTGGATCTTTCAACCACGCCTCCAACCACGCGGCCGACCGTTTACCACCGAGCTGCGTGAGGTCGCCGCCAAAATGTGACTGTGCTTGACCAAGCTCGCCGTGCGTGTGGCAGGCGAGGCATCCCACTGATCGAAACAGGAGTTCGCCCGGCCGGACATCGGCTTCACGTGGCGGTTCCTTCTCCGGCGCGGGTTTCGGTTTGTCGCGCTGCGACTGCTCGATCAGAAACGACGCAACCACCGTGGCTTCGTCGTTCGAGAACCCGAACGACGGCATCCGGGCATGCGCTGCCGTCGCCGCTGGATTAACAAGCCACTTCGTGAACCAATCGCGATTCAAATCCGTGGCCACTCGCGCCAGGTCCGGTCCCGGTGGCGACGGCAGATCATTTTCGCGTACGTGACATCGGTTGCAGCGCAGCGATGAATAGAGGTCGCTACCGCGCTCCAGCCGCTTCAAGTCCGTGCGCGATTCGTTGTGAAACAGCACCTGCGGCGGGATCGGTTCAATCGGGAAACTGTCCCGTGCGGACCAGAACAAACGGACGGTTGCCTGCGGTTGCGTCTTGCGAAACGTGACAACGAGATCGCGTTCTCCGAAATCGAGCTGAGTCTCCGCGCCATCCAGCCAGCCGGTAGTTTCCCGTTCCCCCTCGATCACCGTCCGGCCGTCCACGACGACCGAGGCGGCCCCCAGCACGTACAGGTGCAGCCGATATTTTCCCTCGGCGCGGACCAGTAATTTGCCGGTCCAGAGCACTTCGAATTCCTTCGGAAGAATCCGCGAGTCCGGACTGGCAGTGTGCCACACAAACTGCACGTCGGCATCCACCCGCTCGAACCGCCGCGCCGGCTGACCGTTCTGCGCCGGCGAAAAGTATTTGCCGACCAAGCCAGGCGGGTAATCGTCGGCATCGTCGTCCGCCGCAACGGCGCACGTCGCGAGCCATGCCGACCAAATCGCGACCGCCATCGTCGCGAAGGTCTGGCCAAGCCATGACCAGCGAGGCGTTCGTGGCGGTTGCTGTGTCACCGTGGCGTTCCTCAAAATGAGTCGGAAGTAGCGGCCGCGATTATAGAGGCCGAGTCGACGATTGGTAGGTTCTGGAAAAGTCATTCGCCACGGATGGAACACGGATCTAACACGGATTTCAAACGTTGAAGGTCACCCGCTGTGATTTGCACTCGTCGAAACTCCGGCCAGGTTCTCCACCGTATCGTGCTCGTCGGCCATCCGTGTTTGATCCGTGTTTCATCCGTGGCTCCGCTTGATATGCTCTAACCGAGAGCTTGGAGTCGTGTATGGGCTTGGCTACACTGGCTGCCGATCATGTTTCCTACGGCGGCGGGAGAAAAGAGATGGTTGGGAGTACACGGAGTGTGGTGTGTTCGATGCTGCTGGCATTTTCCAGCAGCGTGGCGTTGTTTGCCGCCGAGCCGTCCGCGCAGGACATCGAGTTCTTCGAGAAGCAGGTCCGGCCGATTCTGGTCACACACTGTCATTCGTGTCACGGTGAGAAAAAGCAGAAGGCCAACCTGCGGCTGGATTCGCTAGCGGGCGCTCTCAAAGGTGGCGACACCGGGCCGGCGGTCGAACCGGGAAAGATCGACGACAGCCTGCTGATCGACGCCATCAACTACGGCGAGACATTCAAGATGCCGCCGAAGGGAAAGTTGCCGGCCGAAACGATCGCGATGCTGACCGAGTGGGTACGCCGCGGCGCTCCTTGGCCAGCCAGTGATGCGGTGGGGCCAGCAGCGAAAAATCCGGAGCCGTTCGATCTCCGCGCCCGCGCCGCCAGACATTGGTCGTTCCAACCCATCCGTCCGACCGATCCACCGCCGACTGCTGACAAATCGTGGCCTCGATCCGCCGTCGATAGATTTCTCCTCGCGAAACTCGAAGCGGCCGGATTGAAGCCGGCGGCAACAGCGGACAAGCGGGCGCTTCTGCGTCGCGTGACGTTCGATTTGATCGGTCTGCCGCCAACACCGGACGAGATTGCTCAATTCATTGCCGACGAATCACCGCAGGCATTCGAGCGCGTCGTGGATCGGTTGCTGGCGTCGCCACATTTCGGTGAGCGCTGGGGCCGACACTGGCTGGATCTCGTCCGGTTCGCGGAGACTCGCGGACACGAATTCGATTTTGAAATCCCGCATGCGTTCGAGTACCGCGACTATGTCATCCGGGCACTCAATGCCGATGTGCCGTACAACCAATTCGTCACCGAACATGTCGCCGGCGACCTGCTCCCCAAGCCACGCCGGCACCCGGACGACAAAATCAACGAGTCAGTGATCGGCACCGGATTTTGGTTTCTCGGCGAAGGGAAGCACTCGCCGGTGGATATTGCGGGGGACGCGGCCGACCGGGTGGACAACCAAATTGACGTGTTCGGAAAAACGTTTCTCGGCCTGACGCTCGGCTGCGCCCGCTGCCACGACCACAAGTTCGACGCCATCTCGACCCGCGACTACTACTCGCTCGCGGGGTTTCTGCAAAGCTCGCGGTATCACGTTGCCTGTGTGGACTCCGACGAAGAGAGATCGGTCGCGGTGTTGCAACTCGCCGAGATCGAACGTCAACGTGAACTGGTCTTGAGGTCTGCAGCGAGCGAACTGGCGATGCCCACGCTGGCGAAGCTCGATCAAATCCTGCTGGCCGCTGCGACGGCTGTTCGATCGGGCGGGAAGATCGAATCGCTGGCAGAGAGACTTTCTGCGGGAGACGTTGAGCCGTGGGTGAAGCATCTGCGCGAGGTGTCCGCCAAGCGGCGAGACGATCCGTTCCATGTCTGGGCACTGTGGTCACAGCGGAGTGGAGACCGGTCGCCCGCAGAGTTCGTCAAGTTTCGTGACGAGTTCGTCAAAGCTGCGGAGCAGAATGCCGCTCAGCGCGGCGCGATGGACGTGTTCGCGGATTTCTCAAGGGAGGAACATGGCTGGTTCAATTCGGGGGATGCGTTCCCAGGGCGCGGCTTGGTGCAGGCAGACGGTGGGCATCGCGTGAACGGTGCGTACTTGTCGCGAGGTTTGCATGGCACGTTGCGCTCGCCGACATTCACAATCCGGAGCAAGGGGCTTTGGTTCCGAATGGCGGGTGCGGGGGCAAAACTGAACCTGATTGTCGATGGCTTCCAACTCATCCGAAATCCGATTTACGGTGGACTGACGATTTCTCCAAACACGGCCGAGAACGGCTCGCAGCCGCAGTGGTTTCGGATGGAGGTCAGCAAGTGGGTGGGCCACAATGCCTACATTGAACTTTTGGATGACGGACCCGGAACAGTCGCGATCGAAGCGGTGGTGTTTTCCGACGGCGGACTGCCTCCGGATCCGTATCATCCGCAATCTCTCGCGTTGCTGGCTCGCCCCGACGTGACTTCGGCGGAATCGTTCGCGCAAGCCCTGCGTTCGGCCGCTGTCGCAAATGTGCAACATGGCGAGAAGGCAATCGCCGCTGAAAAAGCAGCGGGACAGAGTTTCGAACCAACGTCACTCAGTCGATGGATGATTGACGCATCGCTTCCGGGGACGGTGCAGCATGCTCTGGCGTCGCGGTCAGATGCAGCGGCAGTCAAGCGGTTGGCGGAACTCGACGGCCTTCGCAAGCAGGCGGAATCCCGAATCGCGTATCGAAGGCACGCGATGTCGCTGGTCGATGGCAACGCCGTGGACGAACACGTTTTCATTCGTGGCAATCCGAAGACTCCGGGTGATGTTGTGCCGCGACGGTTCCTCGAAGCGTTCGAGGGGGCGGATCAGCCGGTGCCGACGAGCGGCAGCGGGAGGTTGGGACTCGCGAAAAAGTTGACCGATCCCGCCGTGACGCCGATCGTGCCGCGAGTCATCGTCAATCGCGTGTGGCAGCATGTTTTCGGCGAGGGGATTGCGCGGACGCCGGATGATTTTGGGAATATGGGGCAGCCGCCGACGCATCCGGAGTTGCTCGACTTTTTGACGGATGAATTCGTGCGTGATGGCTGGTCGATCAAGCGGCTGATCCGGCGGCTGGTGCTCGCGAACGCGTAC
>JACRIH010000585.1 GCA_016235885.1 Planctomycetales bacterium
GAGACTGCGGGAAGAATCATGATGACATCTTCTGGCTCCAACGCTGTGTCGAGTCCTTGCCGCTCGCACATGTGAGCGGAGTTTACAAATACGTTCACGTGGCGGCGCACCGCGCCCGTTTCGTCGCAGACACTGCGGTAGAGTGCAGGGTGACGCTGTTCCAGTTCCTCAAGGACAGTACGCACGCTCGGGGCCGACAGGACGAGCGTCGAGGCACCCTCGCAACAGGAGCGCAGCTCGCGTGGAATATGGACTGTGATGGGCGGTTGTCTCATGACAAGAATGACTGACCTTGGTCGGAGCCGTCTTGGTGGAGTTCTTGACCGGGCTGTCCGCGACATGGCCGATTCTTCACGAATTCCAAAGCTTGTCAACCGCTGCGAGGTGACACGCGCCAAGTCCACGGCTTCGTCCCGGCAACTCGGCCGACAACTACGGCTTTTCTGCCGACGACGGCCCACGTTCGTACCGCCGAAGCTGAGGCCACAGGGAGACGACTCCGGCGACCACCAGCAGCGTCCCAATCCCACCGCTGATCACCGATACCATCGGGCCAAACGTGGGATCGGCTGCGCGGCGGAACTGCGCGGCCACTTCGCCCGATTCGTAGCCGCCGAGTTCGTTCGAAGCACCAATGAACAACGTGTTCACGGCCGACACCCGGCCGCGCATTTCGTTCGGTGTCTGCAACTGCACCAGGGTGTGCCGAATCACCACGCTGATGTTGTCGAGCGCACCGGTCAGGAACAGCATGGCGAACGACAACGGGAATGACGTCGACCAGCCGAACACAATCGTCGCCACTCCGAAGCCGGCGACGGACCAAAGCAGCAGCCACCCCGCACGGCGCTGCGGCGGGTGATACGCCAGCACGAACGCCATCGTCAGCGCTCCGACTGCGGGGGCGGCTCGCAGCCAGCCGAAACCCTGCGGGCCGACGTGCAGGATGTCCTTCGCGTAAATCGGCAACAGCGCGGTCGCTCCACCCAGCAGCACGGCGAACATGTCCAGCGTGATCGCCGCCAAAACAACTTTCGTCTGCCAGACGAATCGCATTCCCGCGACGACCGATTTCACCGTGACTCCGCTCGACGACGGCGTGAACGGTCGGCTGGGGATCAGTGACAGGGTCAGCAGCCACACGCCCGATGCGACCGCATCGAACAGGTACACGAGCGCGGCGTTCTCGGTCAGCCAGATCAACAGGCCGGTGACCGCCGGACCGACGACCGTCGACAGATGGAATCCGCCCGTGTTCCACGTCACCGCATTCGTGAATTGCTCACCGGGCACGATCTGTGGCAGAAACGAAGCCTTCGTCGGTTGCTGAAACGATCGGGCCACGCCAGTGACAAACAGGCAGGCATACATCAACCAGACATCGGCTCGGAAGTACGAGACGAACACGAGGCCGCATGACGCCAGAGCCGACAGCAGAGCACAGCCGACCAGCACGCGGCGCCTATCGAACCGGTCCGCCACATAGCCGGTCACCAGCGTGAGGCACACGACCGGTAGGAACTGCACGAGTCCGATCCACCCCAGATGCCGCGCCGATTGCGTGCGCTCGTAGATTTCCCACTGAGCTGCGGCCGACTGCATCTGCATGCCCAGAACCGCCACCACGTTGCCCGACAGATACAGCCGGAAGTCGCGATTCCGCAGGGCCGCGAACGGATCATGCGGCGGCTCCGTTGGCGGAACGACTTCATCCGGCGAGTCGGTTTCGTGCATCGAAATGAGTTTTCCGGCGAGGCGTTGCCGTCGCTGGCAGCCACTACGTTTCCTCGACTACAATCCCGCCGCTGACCACGACGGGCGGGCGATCCTTCGGCGACGGTGCCACGTTAACCGCAGTGCTGAATCGTCGCAACGGATCGTAGCCGTCACGCTCCGCGTGACGAGCCGAGTTGGAGTTCGGCGTCTATTTTCCGTTCGGCTCATCACGCGGAGCGTGATGGCTACGTTTGTGGCAGCATGAGGTAGAAGGTCCCAGAATTTCACCCGGAGTCACTCCATGTCCGCTGATGCGTCGAAGAAGCCCGCGATCGTCCACGATGTCTATTTCGCGCTGCATGACAGTTCCCCCGAAACCCGATCACAACTCATTTCGGCGTGCCGAAAGTACCTGACCGATCATCCGGGGACGGTGTATTTCGGAGTCGGCGTCGTCGCAGAAGAAATGAAACGGCCGGTCAACGATCGCGATTGGGACGTCGGACTGCACGTCATTTTCAAGTCGCAAGCCGATCACGATGCCTACCAAGTTCACCAGCGGCACATCCAGTTCATCGAAGAAAACAAACCGAACTGGAAAAAGGTGCGAGTGTTCGACACAGCGGTGGATTAACGTCCTCCCCTCGCCCCCCGGAGGGGGAGAGGGGCGAGCGTCTCTCTAACGAACTGCAAATTGACCATTGCAAATATCGAATCTCAAATTGACGGGCAGCCCACTTGGTTCGGAATTGATTTTGCAATTTGCATTTTGCAATGGCCATTTTGCAATCTTCTTTCGACACGGCACAATCCGCTGTTGGCAATCTCAACAGATTGTCTTGTGAATCCTGCGACTCTTTTGCGGTTATAGCTCAGCATTCCTCGCACCGGTCCTCTCTCCAAGCGAGAGGGAGCCCGTATTCAAAACACATTGCCTCCATGACAACACCCACGATCGACATTCACGTCGGCCACAGCCCCGACCCGGACGACGCGTTCATGTTTCACGCGCTCGCCAACGACAAGATTCCGACTGGCCGCTACCGGTTCTCGCACGAGTTGCAGGACATCGAAACGCTCAATCACCGGGCGTTTCGTGGCGAGTTGGAGCTGACCGCCGTCAGTCTGCACGGGTACGCCTACGTCACCGACAAGTACGCTCTGTGTGCGTGCGGGGCCAGCATGGGAGACAACTACGGACCGATGGTGGTGACTCGGCAACCGATGGGGCTGGGCGATCTGCGAGGCAAAAAGATCGCCATCCCCGGCACACTGACCACGGCGTTTCTCGCGCTGAAGCTTTGCCTCGGTGACACGTTCACTTACGAAGTGCATCCGTTCGATGAGATTCTCAACATCGTCGAAGCGGGCAAAGCCGATGCCGGACTGATCATCCACGAGGGGCAACTGACATTCCAAAATCAGGGACTGCACTTGGTGGTGGACCTCGGCCGCTGGTGGCACGACGACACTGGGCTGCCGCTGCCGCTGGGCGGCAACGCCATTCGAAGAGACCTCGGCCGTCAAGGCATGGAGGAAGTCACCGCGCTGCTCAAGCAGAGCATTGAATACGGACTCGCCCATCGCGCCGAAGCGTTGGCTCACGCGCTGCAATACGGCCGCGACCTCGACCGCAGCCAAGCGGACAAATTCGTCGGGATGTACGTCAACGATTGGACCCTCGATTTCGGCCCGCGAGGCCGCGAAGCAGTGGCGACGTTGCTGCGTCGAGCCTACGAAGCCCGGATCATTCCGAAGCCGGTCGAGTTGGAATTTGTGTGAAACCACGGAACACACGGATGACACGGAATGAAGAAAGTAGAAATGGGCGATGGACTCAGCGCACCAATTCGTTTGAACTCATCAAGTCGGTTCAGTGCAACAAATCAGAGAACATTCTATTCCGTGTCCTCCGTGTATTCCGTGGTGACAAACGAAAGCGAGCAAGATCATGAGTGAATCAACCACGACGGGATCGTCGGCTTACCTGCGAAATCTTTTCGGTCTCGACGGCCTGACGGCGGTCGTGATTGGTGCGACGGGAACACTCGGAAGCGCTTTCGCCGAAGCACTCGCGCAGGCCGGAGCGTACACGTTCGTTGTCGGACGCAACCGCGAACACGGCGACGCGTGCGTGGCGCGCATCAAACAACTCGGCGGGCAGGCGGAATTCTTCGCGGCCGATGCGACGTCGCGGCCGGAACTCGAAGCGTTGCTCCAGCACCTCACCAGCCAGGGTCGCAATCCGGACATCCTGATCAACGGCGCCGGCATCAACTCGCCGACTCCGTTTCTCGATATTCCCGACGACGAATGGGACCGCATTTTCAACGTGAATCTCACGGGTCTGCGGCGGGCGTGTCAGGTGTTCGGCAAAGCGATGGTGGAACGGAAAGTCGCCGGGTCGATCATCAACATTGCATCGGTCAGCGCCGAGATTCCGCTGTCGCGCGTGTTCACGTACTCGGCCAGCAAGGCCGCCGTGCTCAGCCTGA
Source organism: Planctomycetales bacterium (assembly GCA_016235885.1). GTDB lineage: Bacteria > Planctomycetota > Planctomycetia > Planctomycetales > Planctomycetaceae > JACRIH01. The sequence goes on from JACRIH010000585.1 coordinate 4,212, forward strand.
CGAAAAACCTCGCTCGCGAATGGGCACCGCTCGGCATTCGCGTGAATGCTCTCTCCCCCGGATTCTTTCCGGCGGAACAGAACCGCAAGGTACTGACGCCCGACCGTGTCGCCAAAGTGATGTCGCACACGCCGATGGCGAGGTTTGGCTCACCGGAAGAACTCGCCGGCGCCATTCTCCTGATGGCCGCCCCCCGCGCGGGCAGCTTCCTCACCGGAGCCAACATCCTCGTGGACGGCGGTTTCACGGCAACGACGATCTGAGGAATTTTCGATTGCCGATTGTCGAATGCCGATTGAAAATGTCCGGTTGCTGACCGGTGAACAACTGGAATCGTTGGCTCCGCGAATTCACAATCGGCAATCGGCAATCGGCAATCTACAATCGCACGCATGCACCACCTCCCGCTCCCTCACCGCTACCTCGTCCGCTTTCACCCAAAGCGGATTTCGCACACGTTTTCCGATGTGCTCATCATCGGCGGTGGGATCGCCGGACTGCGGGCCGCGCTGGCCGTCGATCCGCGATTGCAGGTGATCGTCGTCACCAAGGATGTGCTCGCGCAGTCGAACAGCGCTTACGCGCAGGGTGGGATCGCGGGAGTTCTCGACCCGGTCGATCAATTCTCCAACCACATCGACGACACGGTGGCCGCTGGCAAGGGGCTGTGCGATCAAGCCGTTGTGGAAAAAGTCATCCGTGAGGCTCCCGATCGAATACAGGAATTGATCGACTTCGGAGCCATTTTCGACACCGTGGATGGTGAGCTGGCACTGACGAAGGAGGGTGGGCACAGCCATCGCCGGATCGTCCATGCGCTGGGAGATGCCACGGGGAAAGAGGTCATGCGGGCGTTGATTGCCCAGGCGCGCGGGTTGCAGAACGCGGCGTACTGGGAGCGGACTTTCACTGTCGATCTGCTGACACAAGACGGCGTCTGCCGGGGAGCCCTCGTGTGGAATCGCGAGCACGGCAAGACGATGATCTGGGCCAAGCAGACAATCCTCGCCACGGGTGGAGCCGGACAGATCTTTCGCGAAACGACCAACCCAGCGATTGCGACGGCGGACGGCCACGCCATTGCATTCCGAGCCGGAGCCGAATTGCGAGACATGGAGTTCATGCAATTCCATCCGACAGTGCTGTACATCGCCGGAAGTTCGCGGCACCTAATCTCGGAAGCCGTACGCGGCGAAGGGGCGTACTTGCGCGATTGCCGGGGCGAGCGGTTCATGCAGGACTACGACCCAGCCGGCGAACTGGCTCCGCGCGACGTGGTCAGTCAGGCCATCGTGCGGCAGATGGAACTGACCAAGCATCCAAGCGTCTACCTCGACCTGACGCATCTCGATCGGAAACTCGTACGCGAACGGTTCCCACACATCGGCAAGGTGTGCGCGGAATTCGGTCTCGATCTGACTCGCGACCAGATCCCGGTCCGGCCCGGAGCGCACTACATGGTCGGCGGAGCCACAGTCGATGCCGACGGCCGGACGACGGTACCGGGACTGTGGGCTGCGGGCGAAGTCACATCGAGCGGTCTGCACGGCGCAAATCGACTGGCGTCGAACAGCCTGTTGGAGGGACTCGTCTTCGGTTTGAACTGTGGACGCGGCGCATCGACCCAAGCGCTCGAAATGCCCGATAGTTTCGCGGCCCCGGCGCTGTCGTGTGACTGGCCGACGAATGATGCCGCGGCAGCGTTGGCCGATGACGAATTGAATTTGCTCGACCTCCGCAATTCGCTCGGTAGTGAAATGTGGCGGAACGTGGGGATTCAACGCGACCAACAGGGACTCGAAGCGGCTCAACATCAGGTGGACTTCTGGAACAGCTACGTGCTGCGCCGCGAGTTCTCCGACCTGCACGGCTGGGAATTGCAGAACATGCTGCTCGTTTCCAAGCTGATCATCGTGACGGCATTGGCTCGGCGTGAGAGTCGAGGCGTTCACTACCGCCGCGATTTTCCCGAGACTGATCCGCAGCAAGCCGCGCACACGAGCGTGAGGGCCAGCACGTGATCCAAAGCAAGAATTCCTCCACGCCACAAGCCGACTACGCCGCGGCTCGATCAGCGGCTGCCCTGTTCGATCTCTCCGACCGCACGCATCTCGAATTGACGGGGACAGACCGGGCGAAGTTTCTGCACGGCTTCTGTACCAACGAGATCAAAGCCGTGAAACCCGGTCAGGGAACCGAGGCGTTCATCACCAACGTGCAAGGCCGAGTTTTGGGACACGTGTTCGTGTTCGCGACCGATTCGTCGCTGTGGCTCGACACGGTCGTCGGCCAATCCGAGCGGCTGGTCAAGCACCTGTCGCGATATCAAATCACGGAAGACGTCTCGTTCGGCGATCGGTCGGAAGAGTGGGCTGAGTTGCTGGTCGCAGGGCCGCAGGCAGCGGACATTGTTTCAAAAATCGCGGCGGTTTCGCTCCCGACAAATCACCTCGCACATGTTGTCGCACCGGGTGTTTTGTCGAATGGAGTCGCGTTGCAAGTGCGACGATTCGACATCCTCGGCGTTCCCGGTTTCCTCCTGTTGACTCTACGTGAGTCGATTCCGGAACTGATCGCGCTGGTGGCGGCGCGTGGTGCGAGATCGGTGGGACCAGACGTTTTCGAATCGCTACGGATCGAAGCCGTGTGGCCGCACTACGGCCGCGACATGTCCGACGAGAATCTGGCACAGGAAGAGAATCGCACCACCCAGGCGATCAGTTTCAAGAAGGGGTGCTACCTCGGACAGGAACCGATCGCCCGAATCGATGCGCTGGGGCACGTCAATCAGGAATTGCGTCTGATCCGAATTCCCGCGAGTTTGCCGCCTCCGGCCGGCAGCGAATTGTTTTCGATCGACAGCGACGCGAAAGCCATCGGCCGCGTGACCTCGTCGGCTTGCGACTTTGAGAACGAAGGCGGCGCGGTCGCACTGGCGTATTTGCGTCGTGGGTTCTTGGAGGGCGGCATGTCGGTCCGCGTGCGTGTTGATGACCAGTTTGTAAATGCGAGCATCATGCGATGAGTGGTCCGTAGGATGGACGCCCCGTCCGTCCGCGTCGTCACAGAATGACTCGGACGGACGAGCCGTCCATCCTACCTTGCGAATCTCCTATGAAAATCACCCGCTTCGAAACTTTTCTCGCCAATGCTGGCCTGCGGAACTACCTGTTCCTGCGTCTGACCACGGACACCGGCCTGACTGGCATCGGCGAAGCGTCACTGGAGTGGCAGGAGAAGACGGTGGAAACGCTCTGTCGCGAATGGGTCGCCGGGCGCGTGCTCGGTTGCGATCCGTTCGATATCGAAGCGACGATCGGCAACATGATTCGCGATCAATACCAGGGCGGAGCCACGGTGATGACCGCCATCAGCGGCGTCGAGGTCGCGCTGTGGGACATTGTGGGGAAGGCGTGCGGCCAGCCGGTGTACAAACTGCTCGGTGGACGATGCCACGCCTCCAACAACATCCCCGCGTACGCGAACGGCTGGTACGGCGGAGCGAAGACGCCGCGAGATTTCGCCGAGCGGGCACAGGATGTCGTGTCTCGTGGCTATCTCGTGATGAAGTTTGATCCGTTCGGAACGGCTTGGAAAGAACTGACGGCCGAACAATTGGATGCGGTCGTCGAGTGCGTAGCGGCTGTGCGAGAGGCGGTGGGACCACACATCGGATTGATGATCGAGTTTCACGGCCGGCTGTCAGCCGGCTGTGCCGCAGAATCGCTGCGGCGGCTGGAACGATTCCGCCCCACATGGTGCGAAGAGCCGGTCGCTCCGGAGTGCCTCGATCTGCTGGCGGAAGTGAAGCGTAACACGCCGTGTCCCATCGCGGCCGGCGAGCGGTTGTACACGCTGGCCGATTTCGCCCGCCTAACCGCCTTGCGAGCGGCCGACGTCATCCAGATGGATATTTCCCATTGCGGCGGGCTGCTCATCAGCAAAAAGATCGCCGCACTGGCGGCCGTCCAAGATTTGCGAGTCGCACCGCATTGTTCGATCGGTCCCGTCGCCCTGGCGGCGTGCCTGCACTTTGACGTCAGCACGCCCAATTTCATGATTCAAGAAGCGTTCGCCGAGTTCGACGTGCCGTGGCGAGCCAGTTTCGTCCGGGGCTGGAACCCAGTGCGCGACGGCAAGCTGGTGCTGACCGATGCGCCGGGGTTGGGGATCGAACTGGACGAGGAGACCGTGGCCGCTCATCCCTACGTCGCGAATCCATTCCCCAGCCTGTGGGACGGAGAGTGGATCACAAACTTCACACAATCGGAATGACATGGGAGTCGACTCTCCATTCGCGTTGATTCCTCTGGAACGGCTCGTCACGCGGAGCGTGACGGCTACGTAGCCATCACGCTCCGCGTGATGAGCCGCTCCAGCTCCCGTCGCAACCTGCAGTCCGTGAACCATGCCCACTTTTCGTATCGCGTTGACCGGTGATTTTCTGAATGAGCACGGAAGCAGTGCGTACGGCGATCTGCAACTGGGACCGTTGGATGAGGCCGCGTACATCAGCTACCGGTTTCTTGCCGAACAGTCGCCAACTCGTGACGACCCGTCGTATTGGAATCGGTTCTATTCGCTCGAAGTCACCGCGAAGCAACTCGATGGCGTGCATGGTCTGGTTGTGCTGCGACCGTGGGTGAAACGGGCAGCGTTCATTGAAGGCGATTGTGATCTGGTCGTGATCGGCCGGTCGGGGGCGGGGTACGACAAGATTGACGTCGAAGCGTGTACCGAACACGATGTCGCCCTGTTCAACGCCCCCCACGCGCTCAACCATTCCACGGCGTCGTCCGTCCTGCTGTTCATGCTGGCCCTGGCGAAGAAGCTGCCACAACAAGACCGCGTCACTCGATCGGGGCGGTGGGATCTGCAAGCGTCGGTGTTGGGGAGCGAAATTCAAGGCCGAACGCTGGGGATTGTCGGACTGGGACGAAGTGGCCGCGAACTGGTGCGGCTGGTCGCTCCGTTCGGCATGCATGTGTTGGCGTACTCGCCGAATGCCGACCCGCAGCAGGCCGCGGAACTCGGTGTCCGACTCACGACACTCGATGAACTGCTCCGGGAGTCCGACTTCGTCAGCCTGCACTGCCGGCTGACACCGCAGACTCGCTGGATGATTGGCGAAGCGGAACTGACCCGCATGAAGTCC
>JACRIH010000586.1 GCA_016235885.1 Planctomycetales bacterium
GCCGCATCCCCATCACCTTTACACAAGCGGCGCTCGGTGCAGAATTTGACATCCCGCTGCTTGAGGGTCGTCACTCGCTCAAGATTGCCGCCGGAACACAACCCGGCGAAGTGTTTCGTTTGCGGGGAAAGGGAATGCCCGACCCACACGGCCGGGGCGTCGGCGATTTGCTCGTCGAAATTCAGGTCGAAGTGCCTCGCAAACTGACCGAGCGGCAGGACGAACTGCTCCGGCAATTGGCCGATGTCGAACACACCAACGTCAGCCCGCATCGAAAATCATTTTTCGAGAAACTCAAAGGTTACTTTTCCCCCACGGATGAAGACGAGGGACAGAAGTGAACAAGGACATGCAACCCACCACAGCCGAAAAAATGGACGACTCGCCCGGAAACGAATCTTCGAACGCCGCCGCCATGCCGTCTCTCGAACAGCACCTGCAAGCGGTATCTGACGAACGAGACGCCCTGCGCGAACGCTGGCTGCGATCTCAAGCGGACTTGGAGAACTATCGCAAGCGAGCGCAACGCGAAGCGGACGACGAACGCCGGTACCGCGTGCTTCCATTCGTGCGCGACATGCTGCCGGCGCTCGACAATCTTCAGCGAGCCGTCGACGCCGCGAAGTCGTCCAACGACCTGCCGCAACTTTCACAGGGAGTGCAGTTGGTCATCAAGCAGTTTCACGACCTGCTGGCCAAGCATTCGATCCAACCGATCGTCGCCGTCGGCCAACCGTTTGATCCCAACCTGCATCAAGCGTTGCAACAGATGCCGACAAACGATCACCCGCCGATGACGATCTTGGCGGAATACGAACGGGGATTCGTTCTGCATGACCGAGTCGTCCGCCCCAGCACGGTAATCGTAGCCGCACCGCCACCAGCAACATCATCCACAGACTCGCCGCAGGAACCGTAGAACGAGGACGACCATGCCGACATACGAATACCGCTGCGATGCCTGTGAGCACACGTGGGATGAATTCCAACCCATCACGTCGAAGCCGACAAAGAAATGCCCGCAGTGCCGCAAAGCGAAAGCCAAACGCTTGATCAGCGCCGGCGGCGGGCTGATCTTCAAAGGTTCCGGGTTCTATCTCACCGACTATCGCAGCGACTCGTACAAGAAAGCCGCCGATGCCGACTCCAAGTCTTCGGCGCCCCCCGCTGATTCCAAGCCAGCGTCCAGCGAGAACTCGGAATCGAAGCCCAGCAGCGAGTCGAAAAGCAGCGACGCGAAGTCGTCAGACAAATCGAGCAAGTAGCGTCGTCATCGCCGAACAGCGGTCATACCGGTCTGTCAATGATGATCGTGGCATAGGCTTACAGCCTGTGAATCTCAAGAAAACAATGACAGGCTGGAAGCCTATTCCACTGGCTCTTGCCGTCGCTCGAACATGATCAAACCACTCTCCTGTCCGACCTGCCACAAAACGTTGCCGGCCGATCTCACGCCCGAATCGCCGCTGTTCCCGTTTTGTAGCGAGCGCTGCCGACAGGTTGACCTGTTTCGCTGGTTCGATGGGCGATTCCAGATTGTCGAACCGATCGACCCGGGATTGGCTGCGGCGATGGATGAGGATCTCGGCGACGAGTCGTAGCGCGTCGCACACTAACCCGAAGCGTCAGCGAGGGAGTGTCGCGAATGACTCCCTCGCTGACGCTTCGGGTTAGTGTGCGTCCGGTTCGTCCTCGTCCAAGTCGTCTGCTTCGTCGCTGGTCGGTAGCGGCTGCATGCCGCGCATTTCGAAGAGAAACCGAGACGGGACGGAGGGGCGTCGTTTGCCCCATTTCATTCGCTCGGTGGCGCGGCTGAGGGTGAGGAAGTCTCGGGCGCGGGTCACGCCCACGTACGCGAGCCGCCGTTCCTCGTCGACCGAAGCGTCTGCGCTGTCGATCGAGCGTTGATGCGGGAGCAAGCCCTCTTCCATGCCGACAACGTAAACGCGGGGGAATTCGAGACCTTTCGCGCTGTGCAGCGTCATCAGCTTGACGCCGTTTTGCGACAGGAGTTCCTCCTTGTCCGTCGGTTCATCTCGGCCGACGAGTGCTGTCTGTTCGAGGAATTCCGTCAGCGAAGGCTTGGCGGCGTGCGATTCGTAGTTGCGCACGGTCTCGACGAATTCCTCCAGCATGGCCGTGCGAGCCTGCTGTTGCAGCGGCTCTTTGTATTGGCGTTCGATTTCGGCGTCGTAGTTGATTTCCTGGATGAGTGAGCGGACCGTCTCGCTCAGGTGCTTGGGATGCTCGACGAATTTCGTGCGGTATCGTTCCAGCAGTTCGCGGAACCCGGCGATGGCTGTCGCGGCGGATTTGGGCACGTCTCCCGCGGCCAGAGCGGCGGGCATGATTTCCCAAATGCGTTGGCCCGCCGACACGGCGCGGGCGAGCAGTTTTTCGACCGTGGACGACCCGATGCCGCGAGTCGGGACATTGATGATTCGCAGCATCGAGATTTCGTCGGTCGGCTGCATCACGGCCTTCAGGTACGACAGGACGTCTTTGATTTCGCGACGGTCAAAGAACGACTGGCTGCCGAGGATCACGTACGGAACCTGCCGCTTGCGCATCTCCATTTCGAACGGACGCGGCTGCTCGTTTGTGCGGAACAGGATCGCAAAGTCGCTCGCCGCGGCCCGGCTGGTCTGAATGAAGTATTGAATCTCCCGAACGATCCGTTCGGCTTCGAGGTTTTCATCGGCGAAGTCCACGAACCGCACCTCGTCGTGCGATGGCTTGTGGGAAATCAGCCGCTTCTCGTGTCGGTCGCGGTTGTGCCTGACGAGTTCATTGGCCACCTGCAGGATCTGGTCGGTGCAACGATAGTTGTCTTCCAGCCGGATGACCTTCGTCCCCGGAAACGTCTTCGGAAAGCCGAGAATGTGCTTCACCTCGGCCCCGCGCCAGCCGTAAATCGACTGGTCGTCATCCCCCACAACGCAGATGTTTTTGTGCGGCCGCACGAGCGCTTCGACGATGGCGAACTGCATGCCGTTCGTGTCCTGGTACTCGTCGATTTGCACGTGGTCGAAGCGTTGCTGGTTTCGATCGAGGACGTCCGGGTGATCCTCGAAGAGCTGGTGCGTGAGCAGCAGGAGATCGTCGAAATCGACGGCGGCACTTGTTTTCAGCGTGGTTTGGTAGCGGCGATAGGCCGACGCGGCGAGCAATTCGCGGTCGGTCTCGGCCGCTTCGGTCGCCTGAGGCGGCAGCACGCCCAGCATTTTCCAGCGGCTGATGATCGCCAGCAGATCGCCCGGACGGAGTGACGTCTCGGGGACGCGGATGTCCCGCAGAGCCGAACGAGCCGCCGATTCCTGATCGCCGCGATCGTAGATCGTAAAGTCGCGCGGGTAGCCGAGCGCGGTGATCTCCTGCCGCAGGACGCGGACGCAAAAGGCGTGGAACGTACAGACGAGCGGACCGGGTTTCACGGCGCGGCCGAGGAGTGCCGTGGTTCGCTCCTGCATTTCGCGAGCGGCTTTGTTGGTGAATGTCACCGACAGAATGCGACCGGGGGGGACTCGGCGTCGAATGAGTTCCGCCATGCGGTAGGTGATGACGCGCGTCTTCCCCGTACCCGCGCCGGCCAGAATCAGCAGCGGGCCGGAGACGGTTTGGACCGCCTCGCGCTGTGCCGGGTTGAGATCCGCGAGCTGTGCCGATGCGGTTCGCTGGGATCGGTCGCCGCGCTGTTTGTCTTTGGAGATTCCTGCCGTCACGCCACCCTCCGTGGATGCAATTGTCATTGACCAGTCGGTGGGCTGGTGTGTCTGCCGCCGGACGTTGACGCCACGGAATGAATTCCGTGCTTCGACGACTGGAGGGAGCCTTTTACCATTGCCGATTTGGTTCGGCTACCGATAATGGGCGACAACTTCACGGATGACCCCGAACGGAGGCACCCCCGACGATGAGGCAGGTTCTCGCGCTGATCCTGGCAGGTGGAAAGGGATCCCGGCTGGAGCCGTTGACTCGCGATCGCGCGAAACCTGCCGTTCCTTTTGGCGGATTGTACCGCATCATCGACTTCACACTGTCCAACTGTATCAACAGCGGCGTGCGACAAATTCTGTTGCTGACGCAGTACAAGGCGGCCAGTCTGGACCGGCATATCAATCAGGGCTGGCGATTTCTTTGCCGCGAACTCAATGAGTTCGTGGATATCCTGCCGCCTCAGCAGCGGATCGACGAGCACTGGTACAAGGGAACCGCGGACGCCGTCTATCAAAACATCTACAGCATCGAGCAGACGCGTCCGGAGCATGTGCTGATCCTCGCCGGCGATCACATCTACAAGATGGATTACGCCGAGTTGCTCCGCGACCACGTACAAGCCAACGCGGACGTGACGATCGCTTGCATCCCGGCGCCGCTCGATCAGGGAACACAATTTGGGGTCATGCAGATTGACGCGGACCATCGAATTGTCGAGTTTCAGGAGAAGCCGGCGCATCCCAAGCCGATGCCCGATGACTCAACGCGGTGCCTGGCCTCGATGGGGATTTACCTCTTCAAGGCGTCGTTCTTGTACGAGCAACTGATCCGCGACGCGGGGCTGAAGGAACAAAGCAGCCACGATTTCGGCAAGGACATCATCCCGTCGATCATTCAGACACACGTCGTGCGGGCGTATCCGTTCCGAGACAAGAACACGGGCAACAGTTTGTATTGGCGCGATGTGGGGACGCTGGACGCATACTATGAAGCCAACATGGACTTGGTCGCCGTGAAGCCGGAACTGAATCTCTACGATGAAAGCTGGCTCATCCGCACGTCGCAACCCAACCTTCCGCCGCCGAAATTTGTCTTCGCCGAAACCGGTGGGTCGATGCCGCGGGCAGGCCAGGCGCTCGACAGCATGGTTTGTTCCGGCTCGATCATTTCCGGAGGCCGTGTGCTGCGTTCGATCGTGTCACCGAACGTCCGCGTGAACAGCTGGGCCTTGGTCGAAGATTCGATTCTGTTTGAGAGCGTGCAGATTGGCCGTCACGCACGCGTGCGCCGGGCGATCCTCGACAAGGGCGTTTCCATTCCCGAACACATGCACGTCGGATTTGACTTGGCGCTTGACCGATCTCGCGGGTTCCTCGTCACCGAGGCCGGAATCGTTGTCATCGCCAAGGGAGAAGGGGGCGAGCCGTCTCATTCGCAAGCTGAGATGGCTCTGCGCCAGGCAGCCGGATGAGGGAACAGACGCATGGGCTTTGGGAAAAAAACACCCGGAAGCAGCGGGTCCTAGGGGGGCTAAGGACATCCGCTACTTCCGGGGCGATTGGTTTCGAATTCGGCAAGTGGCGTGGCCTGAACTTGCCGACGTGGATTTCAATTGGGTGCGATGAGTCTCCGAGAATTGTCGAGGGTTGGTTGCGTCCCTGCGGTGAGCCACCTAGTCTCTGCCGCAATAATTTGGATTCGCTGAATTGATTGAGACGACTAGAAAAACGGGATCCGCCAGCGTCCTTGCCGACGGGTTCCCATTCGATTGCCACACCACGTGTACCCGGTTGTCGCCGGTTCCGGGTGAGCAATCTCCACCGGTGGTTCAGCAAAGCGGGCGGAAAATACGGGCTTTGTTCGTGTGCGTCAAGCCGGCTTTCCTCGATGAAAGACGTGATTGTTACGAAATCGGAATGGCGATGGTGCGAGATGCAATTCTTGCCGAAATGATTTCAACAACGGGTTCAGAAGACACGAGGGGATCAGAAGACACGAGGCTGAGGAGATAATGGTTTTGCAAGCGGAGAATTCATCGCCGACATCGTGTGGACCGAGCCCTCTACCGGGCTTGGTTCCCACGGCGCGACACGA
>JACRIH010000593.1 GCA_016235885.1 Planctomycetales bacterium
AGCCGCCGGTGTCGCCAAATGACCGGCGGCTAGCGCCTTGCCGCTCACTCATGAACCCCAATTCTTAGCTTTGAAGACGCAGTAGTGCGGCAAGGCCGTGTGGCACGTTTTCAACGTGCCCGTGACGAGCACGTTGAAAACGTGCTCCACGTCCCAACACTGCGAGCGTGGCAAGTCCAGTCCGCTCGGTCTAAGATCACCGCCGTCCGTTTGACTTTAATCTCCGGGAGACTTCACCATGCGGTTTTCGATTCACCAATTCGTTCACACTGCACTCCTGATGGCCATGCCGATTGCAATCCACGCTGCTGACAAGTCCGACACGTTCATCAACCCGGCTGACGCGGGGCCGGACTTCAAGATTCAGGGCGAGTACGAAGGCCGGATTGGGAAGGAATCAAAACTCGGAGCGCACGTGATCGCCCTCGGCGATGGCAAGTTCGACGCGGTGTTGTACGCCAAGGGGCTGCCCGGCGCGGGGTGGGATGGGAAAACCAAAGTGCCACTGAAAGGCGAGACCAAGGACGGCGTGGTCCAACTATCGGGGACGAACTTCACCGGGTCGATCAAGAACGGTGTGTTCTCGGGCAAGGGGGAAGATGACATCGCGTTCGACCTGCCGCGAGTCGAACGTCAGTCTCCCACGCTGGGAGCCAAGCCGCCGGAAGGAGCCATCGTCCTGTTCGACGGCTCGAACACGGATGCGTGGACGGGTGCCAAACTGCAAGAGGGGAACCTGCTTTCGGTCGGCCCCGCGACGAAGCAGAAGTTCAAAAATTTCTCACTGCACCTCGAATTCCGTTCGCCGTACATGCCCAAGGCGCGCGGTCAGGGACGCGGCAACAGCGGCATGTATCTGCTCGATCAATACGAGTGCCAGATCCTCGATTCATTCGGACTGTCGGGCGAAAACAACGAATGCGGCGGTTTCTACACGCTGGCCAAGCCGGCGGTAAACATGTGCCTCCCCCCCTTGTCGTGGCAGACCTACGACGTAGACTTCACGCAGGCCACGTTCGATGACGCAGGGAAAAAGATCAAGGGAGCCATCGTCACGCTCCGACACAATGGAGTGGTGATCCACGACAAACTGGAACTGCCCAAGAACACGCCGGGCGGTCACTCGAACGACGAAAGCCAACCGGGAGCCCTGTTCCTCCAGGACCACGGCAACCCGGTTCACTTCAGGAACATTTGGATCGTGGAGAAGAAGTAACGAGTACGTACTCCCCTCTCCCTCCGGGCGAGGGGTTGGGGGTGAGGGAGCGGAATTTCATGTCCACGCGCCCTCACCCCAGCCCTCTCCCAAAGGGGAGAGGGAGCATCTCATCTCGAATCACGAGGCAACCGTGAACCAATACGTTGAACCTCTTGGCCAGCGCATTCTGGTCCGCAAGGACGAAGCACGCACAAAAACTCGCGGCGGCATCGTGCTGCCCGACCAAGCGGAAATTCCCACGATCACCGGACGGATCGTCGAGATCAGCGCCCAGATCGAGAACGACCCCGACTTCCCGGTTCGAAAGTACGACAAGGTTTTGTTCCACCCGAAGAACGCCATCCCGGTCGATCTCGAATCGGACAACCTGCTGTTCGTGGTCCCGATCGACGACGTCGTCGCCGTGTTCCGCAAAGCGACCAGTCCGAAGACCGCGAAGAAGCGGACAGACGCTGGCGACGAACCGCGTTCGGATTTCAACGACACCTGAACTCCAATCAAGGCACAGCCCATGCAAACTCTCGACGCGCCACCCACAGCTTGGAAAGAGGCTTCTCAATGGGCCGGTTTGCTTCCGGATGGAGCCGTGTCGTTCACACAAACTGGAACTGGTTGGACACTGCGGGCCAGTCAGAATCTACAGGCGCGCTTCGAAGAATTGCTGGAGCATCGCAAGCGGGGGGCTCTTTCCGAACCGGACGAGCGAGAATACGAGGCAATTTGCCACCTTGATGAAAGCCTCAGTTGGCTGAACCGTTTGATCCGAACCATGTAATCCGGACGAGACCACTGTGAGTATCTCTCCGGCCAAGAAACGACTCATTCGGCAGCGGGCTGGGGAACGCTGCGAGTACTGCCATGCGGATGAGCGTTGGCAGTTCGTCCTGTTCACCGTGGATCACGTGACGCCCCGATCCCTGGGTGGTGACGACACGGCAGACAATCTGGCACTCGCGTGCCGCAATTGCAACGAACGCCGCAGCAACCGTCGGGAAGGAACGGACTCGACGACCGCCGAACCGGCACCTCTATTTGATCCGCGACTTGACACTTGGAGTGATCATTTCGTTTGGAGTCAGGATCGTTTGCGGATTGTTGGCCGAACTCCAGCAGGCCGTGCAACCGTGGCACTGTTGGACATGAATGACGACTTGCATGGGAGCGCGTGCTTGCGAGTCAGGCGTAGAGACATGTCGGACGGCTATCATCCGCCAGCGGGCGATCCTGTGATGGAATGATGATGAGCATGGTCATTCGAAACGTGTTTTCATGACTGCCGGTGATCGAGAATTGCATTTCACGGCGCACAGAGGTTTGCCCTCAAACAGGCGTTCGAACTACGCCGGCTGGCCTTCCAAACCCACGCAGCAGGCCAGCAGAGATTCCTCGGACCACTCGGCGGCAGGGCGGATGTCTCGCAGGCGGCCCCGCGACATCACGCCGATGCGATCGCATACGGCCAGCAGTTCGGTGAAGTACGAACTGACGAACAGCACGGCTTGGCCCTGCGCGGCGAATTCTCCCATCAGCCGGTAGATTTCGGCCTTGGTCCCCACGTCGATGCCGCTCGTCGGTTCGTCGAGCAACAGGATGTCGGCGCCCTGATGCAGCACGCGGGCCAGCGCCACCTTCTGCTGGTTGCCTCCCGACAACTCCAGGATCGGCTGGTGAGGCGATTTGGATTTGACTCGCAGTCGGGCGAGCCACTCGGTGACGGCGCGCTGCCGGGCGGCGAGGTCCAACCAACCGAATCGCGAGTACGGTTGCAGCCGGCTGAGCGTCAGGTTGTCAGCCAGCGACTGCGTTTGTGACAGACCTTCGCCCTTCCGATCTTCGGAGACCATCGCCAACCCGGCGCGAATACGCGCGAGTGGTGAGTGGCGCGGCGTGACAAATCCCCTCTCCCCTTGGGGGAGAGGGCTAGGGTGAGGGGTTGATGTGGCGGCGGACTCCTCACTCCCAGCCCCTCTCCCCCAGGGGGAGAGGGGAGGAGAAGTCGCCACCTTAACTTGTCCATTGCGAACAGGATCGAGCGCGAACAGGCAGCGGAGCAACTCCGTGCGACCGGCACCGACCAGACCCGCGATGCCGAGAATTTCGCCGCGTCGCAGCATGAAAGTCACGTCAGTCGGGATGCGGCGGCCGTTGAGGCCCTCCAGCGACAGGATCGGTTCGCCGGGTGTATGCGACACCGAAGGGAACAGGTCGCTCACGCTGCGACCGACCATCAGCGACACGATCTCTGTTTCGGTCGTGCCGGACAGCCGCCCACCGCCGACCGATTCGCCATCGCGCAGCACGCTGAACCGATCGGCGATCTCCCGCAGTTCTTCAAGGAAGTGGCTGATGTAAATGATCCCCAACCCCGACTGCTTCAACTTGCGGATCACTTCGAAAAGTTTGACGACATCGGGTCGAGTCAGCGAACTGGTTGGTTCGTCGAACACGATCACTTTCGATTTAGCCACGAGCGCCCGGGCGATCTCGACAACCTGTCGCGTGCCGACTGAGAGTTCTCGCACCAAGGATTTCGGACTCAGTTCAGGATGCCCCAGCAGGGCGAGAGCCTGACGAACCTCGGTTCGCTGCTGGCGGTGATCGACCCACCCGCCGGCATGCCGTTCCTGGCCGAGCATGATGTTGTCTTCGACGCTCAGGTCGGGAGCGAGGTTGAGTTCCTGATAAATCATCGACACGCCCGCCAACCGCGCGGCGTGCGGACCACGCGGCGCGTACGGCTGACCAGCGAATTCCATCTGCCCGGAATCCGGCGCGTGGGCACCGCTGAGCACCTTCATCAGCGTGCTCTTGCCAGCCCCGTTTTCACCGATCAACGCGAGCACTTCGCCGGCGGAAACTTCGAGCGAGACACCACGCAACGCCTGCGTCGCGCCGAATCGCTTCGTGATACCGGTCATGCGGAGCAATGGAGGAGACATGGTGAGGTCAGCGGTTCGCATTCAGTCGTACTACGAGGTCGCGATTTCTTGTCGGGCTGCGCACATTTCGTAGCCACGCTCGCCAGAGCGTGGGCTTTGTCACCAGAAAGCCCACGCTCTGGCGAGCGTGGCTACGTTTGGTCGTGGCTCCGCCGCATGAGGAGACAAGCCCGGTGACGTGGTCGTTCATTTCACCGATGGCGGATTCGGCAGGACTCCCAGCCGCACACTTGTGGGATGTTCCGCTGACCGATGGACGCGGTGGGTTGCCTTTTGAAAGTCCTCGGGTTTCGCGAAGTGAATGTTCGGGACAAACTTTTGCGGGTTGCGATCCACGAGGGGAAACCAGGTGCTCTGAATCTGGATCATGAGTTGGTGCCCTTTCGTGAAGCGGTGCAACACGTCGAGAAGTTCGAAACGGATGCGCGTCGGCTGGCCCGCGACGAATGGTTCCGGTTTCTCGAAGCTGTTGCGGAACCGGCCGCGAAACACTTCGCTGCGGATCAACATCTGGTACCCCGGTTGCTTGGCGGCGTCGGCCGCATCGGGGAAGACGTCGATCAGTTTCACAACGAAGTCCGCGTCGGTGCCCGTTGTCGACACCCACAGGTCCACGTCGATCGGTCCCGCCAGCACAAGGTCCTCGGTCATCGCGGCCGTTTGATAGGCGAGCACGTCCGTCCGGCGCGATGCGAAACGCTGGTCATCGACCATGTATTGGATCGTCATCTGCGGCGTAATCGTCTCGGTGTACGGGACTGGTTTGGCCGGGTCGCTGATGTACTCGTCAAACGTCTGGGCCGTCGTGGGCGCGGTGAAATCAAGCTGGTTGTTCTCGCGGACGAAAAGCTGTCGGGGCTGAGTCCCCTTCGGCGGCCAGGCGTCGAACGTGCGCCAGGCATTCGAACCGGTTTCAAAAACCGTGGCTTCGGCCAGCGCGGGAGATTTCTGATCCTTGAGATGCCGCTCGAAGAACGGCAACTCAATTTCCGCGCGGTAGAACGCGGCCGTCTTCGATCCGAAGGAAATCTGTCCCAGCTTGTCGCCATCAGTGGACGCCCAGCCGCCGTGATGCCACGGGCCGACGACCAGCACGTTGTTGACCTTCGGGTTGTTGGCTTCAATCGAGTGATACGACTTGAACGAACCGTACAGGTCCTCGGCGTCGTACCAACCCGTGACCACCATCACGGCCGGAGAAACCTTCTTGAGATGCGGCAGGATGGCCCGCGTTTTCCAGAAGTCATCGCGGTTGGGATGGGCCATCATTTCGTTCCAAAACGTCAACCCGTCCTTGAGGTACAACTTGTTGACGTTCTCCATCGTGGCCGCTTCGAGGAACAATTTGTATCCGTCGGGCGTCGCGTACGTGATCGGTGCGGGTTTGTCCGACGTCGGTTTCGACCGGGTCGTGGCGTTGTTGCCGAGCCAGCGGTAGGCATGCGCGAGGAAGAACGCACCGTTGTGCAGAAAGTCATCGAAGTACCAATCCCCCACCGGGGCCTGTGGCGACACGGCCAGCAAAGCCGGATGTGAGTCGATCATCCCCGCCGCCGCGTAGAAGCCAGGGTATGAGATGCCGTACATCCCGACGCGGCCGTTGTGGCCGGGGATGTTTTTCAGCAGCCATTCAATCGTGTCGTACGTGTCACTGCTCTCGTCGATGTCGGTCGGTTTTTGCTTGTTCGGATTGTGCGGCGTGACCTGCACGAATTCGCCTTCCGACAGGAATCTCCCGCGGACATCTTGATTGACGAAGATGTACCCGGCTTTCACAAAGTGTTCGCTCGGCCCGAGCGATGCCGCCGACTTGTCCAGCCCGTACGGCGCGACCGAGTACGGCGTCCGCTTCATGAGAAGCGGATAGGTCCGCGTTGTGTCTCGCGGCAGGTACACCGAAGTGAACAGTTTCACGCCGTCCCGCATCGTCACGAGATGTTCCTGCTTTGTGTAATGCAGGCGGATGTAGCTTTCGAGTGTGTTCGCATCTTGGGCGAAACTGACACGTCCTCCCGCCAGACACACGACCGAGAGCAACGCGAATCGAACCGAACTGCGCATGATGTTCTGTCCCCCGAGCAATGGCGTGAATTGATCGTGGGGATTGTACGAGTCGGAAAGAGAGCGAGCTAGGAAACGGACTCAAGATGGCTGAGGCCATTCGAAGTCTTACCCGCTTGGCTGACCTGTTGCAGGTAGCCATCCCGCCAGTTCCCTCTGATACCTCTCGCACCCTGACAGGTGTCGACGAGCGTCCGGCACAAGATGGTCAGGCGAGCATTCTCGTCCGCAGAGTTGGCGAGCTACGCCGCGTCCAAAGTGACATCCTCGCGGAGCGACTGCACCCACGGCTGGCCGAATAACTGCTGCACGCGTTTCTCGACTTTGCGTTGTGCGTCGGCGTGATGCAGCGGTTTCTCCGCCGCCAGCGCGGCCGTGCCGTGAGCCACGTGGACGATCCGCTCGGCCATTTCGGTCAGCGGGATCATGCGCGTTTCGTAACCGGCGTTCCACAGTTGCTTCGCAATCGTGTAGCCGCCGGTGATCGACTCGATGCCGGGGACGAACGTCAAGCCGTGCTTCAGGATCACGTCGCGGCGGTACATCGCGCAGTAGTCGCGAGGGTAATGCCCCTCGCGAAACGAACTGCGAGCGTTCCGCCCCGCCAGCCGTTTCATCATCGCGACCGTTGACCCGAGCACGCGCTTCTGCCACGTGTACCAGGCCGGTTCGAGGTTCAGCTTCCACGCCCCGCTCGCGGCCACTTGTGACGAGACCTCGATCTCGCGGAGAAATGGGTCGAGCCAATCATCGCGCTTCACGAACACGTCGGAATGCATCGTGACAAAATAGTCGCCCGTCGCCTGCCGAATTCCAAAGTCCCACGCCGTGAAGACATTGTTCGGCCAGTTCGTGAAGTTCTCTTCCGGTCGCTCCAGCAGGCGAATCCATTTCAGCGACCGCAGGTAATCCAGACTGTCGTCCTTTGACCCGTTGTCCACGACCAGCACTTCGAGGTTGTACTTTCGCGAGTGCTTGCGGATCGACCGCAGACAGATGCTCATCATGCCTCGCACCTGCCAGTGCGGAATGCAGAGCGTGATCAACGGCGAATCAGGAGAGCGAGTTGACATCCGTGTGGCTCCTGAACTGAAATGATGGCGAAATGTAGGAGTCCCGGCTTCAGCCGGCACCGGCTGAAGCCGGGACTCCAACCAACGGGTGCGGGAGTATACTCATCCTCACGATTGCGGAAAGGGGAGGATGCGATGCGAAGTTTGATCGGGATTTGCCTGGCCGCCGTCGCCGTGGCGACGCTGCTGGCATGTCGGCTGGGCGCGGCGGATGCCAATGCTCCGGCCGACGCCACGCCGGCTCCGCCCGATCCGGACGTGTACGCCATCCGGCAGACGGATGACGACCGAAACCACTGGGCTTTTCGCCCTGTGCCGCCGGTTCAACCGCCAACGCTCGGTCGGCAAGCCGACTGGGTCCGCAATCCGATCGATTCGTTCATTCTCCAGCGACTGCATGAGCGCGGGATGTCGCCATCACCAGCGGCCGATGATCGCACTTGGTTGCGGAGAGTCAGCTTTGACTTGATCGGACTCCCACCGACTCCCGAACAGGTGGACGAATTCCTGAACGACACGTCGCCGAACGCCCGCGAGCGCGTGGTGGACCGGCTGCTGGCAGACACCGGTTACGGCGTCCGCTGGGGGCGACGATGGCTCGACGTGGTCCGCTACGCCGACACAAACGGCTACGAACGCGACGGCAACAAGCCGCATGTGTGGCGTTATCGCGACTACGTCATCGACTCGCTGAACGCCGACAAGCCGTTCGACCGATTCCTCACCGAACAGTTGGCTGGTGATGAACTGGATGACGCGAATGCCGAATCGATGATCGCCACCACGTTCCTGCGTCTGGGGACGTGGGACGACGAACCGGCCGACCCGCTGGTCGATCGCTACGACCAGTTGGACGACGTGATCGGCACGGTCTCGGCGACGTTCCTCGGTCTGACGCTGCGGTGTGCCCGCTGCCACAACCACAAGTTCGAACCGTTGTCACAGATCGACTACGCGCGAATGCTGGCCGTGTTCGAACCGCTCAAGCGTCCGCAACGCGACCGCGAAGAATTGGACGTGGCGGTTGGCACGCGAGAGGAGAGAACGAACTACTCCGCAGCCGTCGCCCGGCGCGATGCGGCTCTGCAATCGTTGCGGGACCAGCTCAAAGTGCTCGACGATCAGGTTCGTGAACGATTCTTCCGAAACAAGCCGACGCAACTGACCGCCGAAGCGATCGAGGCTCACCGGCTGCCCGAGACTCAGCGCAACGCCGCACAGAAAAAGCTGGCGAAAGAAACGCAGAAGCAGTTTGACGACGACGTGGCGAAGATTCGCACGGCGGACGAGCAGCGGCAGCGAAGCGGTTTCGAATCGGCCTCGCAGGCGATTCAATCATCCGGCCCGACCGAACTTCCCCGCGCCTACATCCTGCATGAACCGGCAGGACCGCCGCCCGTCACGCAAGTGTTCCGCCGCGGCAACCCGACAACACCAGCCGGTGTCGTGTCTCCCGGAATCCCCGTCGTATTGTCGGGAACTGCGACTCCTGCACTGCCGCCGAGTGACCGCGCGACGCGACATCGGTTGTCACTGGCGACATGGATGACCGACGCGAAAAACCCGCTCGTGTCCCGCGTCATCGTCAATCGTTTGTGGCAGGGACATTTTGGCAACGGGTTGGTGGGGACCGAAAACGATTTCGGCACGGCCGGCGATGCCCCGACGCATCCGGAACTGCTCGACTGGTTGGCCGCCGAACTGCTCCGCAACGGCTGGCGGCTGAAACCGATTCACAAACTGATCGTCCTCAGCAACACGTACGGCCAGTCGAGCGTGCGGCGAGAAGATGCCGAAAAACTCGACACGGCCAACGACTTGCTCTGGCGCTTTCCGTATCGCCGCCTGGAAGCCGAAGCGATTCGCGATGCGGTGCTGGCGGTGAACGGTCAGCTCAATTTGAAAATGAGTGGGCCGGGCATGTTTCCAAGAATCGCTCCGGAAGTCCTCGCAGGACAATCCCGCCCCGGAGCCGGCTGGGGCGCGTTCGACGAACGCGAGGCGTCGCGTCGGTCGGTGTTCGTGTTCGTGAAACGATCGCTCGTCGTCCCCGAATTCGAACTGCTGGACTTCGCGGACACGAATGCCTCCTGCGAGCAACGCCCTGTTTCCACGATCCCCACCCAGGCATTGACGCTGCTCAACGGCGAGTTCTTCAACCAGCAGGCGAAGCACTTTGCCGAGCGCCTGATTCGCGATACCGGCGCTGATCCCACGCCACAGATTGCGAAAGCGTATCACTTGGCCCTCAGTCGTCCGCCAACTTCCGAAGAAGTCGCTGCCGCGCTGGCGTTCCTTGATCGGCAGGCAAAACGACTTCGTGACGAAGCGGGCACCGCTGAACAGCCGTCAGCCGACCCAACCAAACTCGCCCTGCAAGCTCTGTGTCTCGTGCTGTACAATCTCAACGAGTTCGTGTACGTGGACTGAATCGTAACAGCCAGTTGAAATACGTGGGGCACGTTTTCAACGTGCCCGAATGCGCCGGGCAATGAGCACGATAAAATCGTGCTCCACGTATTTTTCAACAAGCTGGCAACTCTGAATTCGGACTCCAGACCGTGAGCACTCCACACTCCACAATCTGCGCGCCGCATTCGACCTCCTGCGGTCGCACTCGCCGTGAGTTCCTGTGGGAAACGGGGGGCGGTTTCGCTGGGACGGCGTTGACGGCGATGCTGGCTCAGGACGGATTCTTTGCCCTCCACGCCGCCGCGGCTTCACGCGACGTGGCCCCGCTGGCTCCGCGGAATCCGCACTTTGCTCCGCGCGCCAAATCGGTGATCTGTCTGTTCATGTATGGCGGCGTCAGTCAGGTTGATACGTGGGACCCGAAGCCGGAACTGACGAAACGGAACGGCCAGCCGATGCCGAACCTCGACAACGATCCGTTGTTCAAAGTTCGCAATCCCGGCACGCTGCTGGGGAGCACTCGCCGTTTTTCGCCAGCGGGACAGAGCGGGATTCCCGTGTCCGATCTGTACCCCCATCTGGCGGGGTGCGTGGATGACCTGGCGATTGTCCGCTCGACCTACGCCGACAGCTTCGCGCACGGTGGCGGCTTGTTGCAGATGAACACCGGTTTCCTGCGGCAGGGTTGTCCGAGTGTCGGGTCATGGCTGACGTATGGCCTCGGTTCGCTGAATCAGAACCTGCCGGGATACGTCGTGATGCTCGATCAGCGCGGCGGACCGATCGGTGGCGCGCCGAATTGGGGAAGCGGTTTCATGCCCGCTTCATTTCAGGGGACGCAGTTCCGCACGTCTGGAGCGCCGGTGATCGACCTCCAACCTCCTGTGGGAATGTCCACCGCCCGGCAACGCGACCAGTTGGATTTGCTCGGTGAATTGAATCGGCGGCATCTGACCGAACGTCCCGGCGAAACTGAATTGCGGGCGCGTCTCGAATCGTACGAACTTGCGTTTCGGATGCAGCGCGAAGCGCCCGAGGCCGTGGACATCGGACAGGAATCGGCCGCGACACAAGAGTTGTACGGCCTGAATGAGCCGACGACCGAGCCGTTTGGTCGCCGGTGTTTGATGGCTCGGCGGCTGGTCGAACGTGGCGTGCGGTTCGTCCAAGTCTACTCGGGCGGTGGACACAACGATCAGAATTGGGACGCGCACGGTAACGTGAACGCCAACCACGAACTGCATTGCAAGGAAACCGATCAACCGATCGCCGCGTTGATTCGCGACCTCAAAGCCTGCGGGCTGTTCGATGAGACGCTCATCCTCTGGACTGGAGAATTCGGTCGCACACCGACGGGACAAAACGGAATCGGCCGCGATCACAGTCCCCGCGGGTTCAGTGTCTGGCTGGCTGGCGGTGGAATCAAAGGTGGTCAAACCTACGGCGCGACCGATGACTTCGGCTTCGCGGCCGTTGAAAAGAAAGTCCATGTGCATGACCTGCACGCCACAATCCTGCATTTGCTCGGGATGGACCACACGCTGCTCACGTACTTCCACTCCGGTCGCGATATGCGCCTGACGGATGTCGAAGGGCGAGTCGTCACTGAGCTTCTGGCGTGAACTCGCGTGTGACGTTGCTCCCTCTCCCCTTGGGGGAGAGAGCTGGGGTGAGTGGTGGTGCAAGCGTTGGTAGACAGAGTTGAATGACACCGGAGCGCTCGGATCGCCCCTCACCCCCGACCCCTCTCCCAAAAAAGGGAGAGGGGATTTTCTACGCGGCGCTGTCCACCTTCTCCCACTCGTCTCGCACACGCCGCAGGCCCACGCTGCACAACTCGAATTCTTCGCTGAGCCGACGCAGCACGGGTGCCTCGTCGCGGTACAACTCGTCTTCGTACGTGCTAGCGATCAGGTACGACCGCTTGCCCTGCTGCGTGTAGTCGAGCAGGTGGTCTTTGTGGCTGGACTCTTGCAGTCGGGAGAGCGCTTCGGGGTAGACGCCCGTCCAGAAGAGCGTGAAGTCGCCGATGTGGCGGTAGACTTCGCGGCGCGGCTTTCCCTGCCGGTGGTCGGCTTCGAGCATCATTTCGGCGACTTCTTCCAGCCGCCGGCCGACCGTGTCTCGGACTCGGAAGATCGCCTCCCAGCGCACGAATCGCGAAAGCATGTCCGCCAAGTAGTCGATCAATGGCGGATCGGCGATTCCCAAGTCCACTTGAAATGTCTGCTCGGTGTAGCCTGCGAACATTTTTCGCAGGGATTCCCCATCGCGAACAACGGCCACCATGCGATTCACCTCTTTCCGTTTGGACCAGGCCCGCCCTCACCCCTTTCTCAAATCACGCGGTCACTCGGAAGAATCGGCAAAGTTGATGCAGACCGCCTGTTGAGAGAAATCGTCCTGTGGACACCAGTGGGCTTGAATCAAATTGTAGCGCACGATCAACTTTTATCCACGGGGCCGACTGTTTCGGAACGACACGGCCCCGCAACGAAGTGTCAGCCGTTCCCGATTTGACGAGGTGCCTGATGAAGATCACGTTCTGCGGCGCGGCGGGTGAGGTGACCGGAAGCCAGCATCTGATCGAGTGTGGCAAGCTCAAGGTGCTGCTCGATTGCGGTTTGTTTCAGGGTCACCGCGAGGAATCGCGACGCAAGAACGAGACGTTCTTTCACAAGCCCGAACAGGTCGACGCCGTCATTCTGTCTCACGCGCACATCGACCACTGCGGCAACCTGCCAAACTTCCACCGCCAAGGTTTCAAAGGGCCGGTCTACTGCACGCCGCCAACCGTGGACATTGCCGAGATCATGCTCGAAGACAGTGCTCACATCCAAATGGAGGATGTCCGCTACCTGGAACGCAAGGGACGCCGTGGCCGAACACCCAAGCCACTGTACGATGACGACGATGTTCGCGGCCTCGTGAAGCTGATGTTGCCGATTCCCTATCGCGAGTGGTTCCAGGTCGCGGACAATCTCCGCATCCGGTTTCGAGATGCCGGGCACATTCTCGGCTCGGCGATCGTCGAAATGGAATTCCACGAACTCGGCGAGACGCGCCGCGTCGTCTTCACCGGCGATCTGGGTCGCCGCGGGATGCCGCTCCTGCATGACCCCGAACTCGTCCCCGGCTGCGACATCCTGATCACGGAGTCCACCTACGGCGACAAGGTGCACCCCCCCGTGGTCGATCTGAAGCAGGATCTGATTCGGATCATTCGCGAGGCGGTCAAACTGGAAGGGCGCGTCATCATCCCCGCGTTCAGCCTCGGTCGCACGCAGCAACTCGTCTTTTTTTTGAACGAACTGACGAACGCGGGGGAGGTGCCAAACATTCCGATGTTCGTCGACAGCCCGCTGTCACGGCGCGTGACAAACGTTCATCGGCACCACTTGAACGTGCAGGATTCGGCTGTGCAGGAGACGCTTCGAACCGATGCCGACCCGTACGGGTTCCGCGGACTGACGTACCTCGTTACGCCTCAAGAAAGCATGGAACTCAACCACCGCAAGGGTTCGTTTTTGGTGATCGCGGCGGCCGGCATGTGCGAAAGCGGACGCATTCTGCATCATCTGAAGAACGGCGTCGGCGACCCGAAGAACACCGTCGTCATCATTGGCTTCCAAGCCGAACACACCCTTGGTCGAAGGATTGTCGAACGGCGGCCGGAGCTCAAGATTTTCGACAAACTGTACCCGTTACGGGCCAAAGTCGAACTGCTCAGTGGCTTGTCGGCCCACGCCGACGTGCATGACTTCAAATGGTGGTTCGAGAACCTCGCATCGCAGACCGGCGTGGGCCAAGCCTTCCTGGTCCACGGCGAATCAGGACCCCGGCAGGCCCTGGGCACAGTCTTGCGAGACTACTCCGACGAGGATCCGATCCTGCCGAAGCTGCATGAGTCGTTCGAAGTTTGATTTTGCGGGCCATCAGAAAACGGCTCGTGGCGAGTGAGGCCACCCACCTCGCTCGTCGGCCTCGTGCGAACGAATTCCGTTTCGCACGGACGGCCATTCGCCAAACAAGACGTCAGATTCCCGCACCGACCACCAGCGGGCATTCTTCTTTGAAAAACTCCTGCCGCCGGGTCTGCACCTCGGCGCGGTGGACGCTGATTTTCTCCGGGGCCACGATCCCCAATCGTACTTGATTGCCGCGGACTTCGAGCACTCGCACTCGAATGTTGTCCGCGATGACTATTTCCTGGTCAGTCTTCCGGCTTAACACAAGCATCTCAATTCCTCCTTGAAAAAGTATTGACGCGGTCTGACGACCATCACGATCACGTGACAATCGTTGTCCGCAGGTATTCCGACAGATGACCTTTTGAGTCATCGGCGGTGGGAACTCAACGAAGGCGAGTTGCCTCAGGCGGGAAGCTGGTTGACTCCGGCACCACCCTGACAGCTCGCCGATTGGTGTTGTTCGCACCCGACGATGCCTCACGATTTGCCGAACTCTTCTGCTCTGGCGAGCAGACCAACTCGATCGGCGGAAAATGCTAGAGGCGACCTCGAAATGAGTCAATGGGGATTCTGTTCTCGTGTTCCGTGGGATGGCGTTTCGACACGGATGAAACTCGCACGCTGTGTTGAAACGCCCAGAAACGCGACTTCGGGAATGACAGGCAATTCAGGTAAGACACTTTGGGGGGAATTGCCGGGATTTGGGAGGACATGCCAAGCAGGGAATTCAGCGTCGCGTTGCTGGACACTTCGAATGAACGACCAGACGCCACCCCGCTTGTCGGGGTGGTTCATTGGCTTTTGCACTACTCTCGTCATCTCCATCGAACGAAGGGAGTAGCGCAAAGGCCGTTGAACTACTGGGCAAGCCCAGTGGCGGTCGGTTGGTTGTGACCTCTCGACCCGCGCGAAGAATGCGGAGAACTGGCATTGAGGGGAGACCCGGTTTGGGATATCAACCCGCCCCTCATCACCCCTCACGTCTCTCATCACTTCATTGTCCACGGCGGACTCTGTCTGCACGGAGGCAAATCCATGCGTCACGCTCATTCGTGGCTGATCCTGATTGTTTGGCTGGCTCAAACCGGAGTCACGGCGACCGGATTCGCGGCGGACGACCACACCTTTCCATACGAGGCGGTCGTCGAAGCGAACGATGTGTCCGTTCGCAGTGGGCCCGGACCGAAGTATTACAGCACCGGCAAACTCAAACGGGGTGACCGCGTGACCGTTATCCGCCATGATTTGGGTGGCTGGTACGTGATCAAACCACCGGCGGGAAGTTTCAGTTGGATTCCGGATCAGAATGTGAAACGATCAACTGTCGATCCGGATCGCGGGACGGTCGTGAACACGACGAACAAACCCGTCTCGGTGCGAGTTGGCAGCGCGACGGGCAACGACATCGGCGTCGAGCAGCGGAAGTTGTCGCCGGGGGACGAAGTGGAAATCCTCGGCGAACGGTTGCTGCCCGGTGAGAAGGGACCGCCTCAAAAGTGGCTGCAGATCACGCCGCCGTTGCGAGAGTACCGCTGGATCACCGGGCAATCGGTGGTCGCGCTAAGCCAGATGGCGAAGGCAGTGTCCGTTGCATCGCTCGAACATCCCGAACCGCGCCGGCTGATCACACCGGAAGTAAAATCGAACGCGGTGATTCACGTCAGTGGCGAATACGACGAACCGCGCCCGGTTCCGAAACCCGCCGCGAAGACACCCGCCAAATCGAAATCGACCAAGCGCGGGGCCGGTGACGCGTGGCTTCTCGACGGGTTAACTCCCGAGCAACTCGCGGCCGAGCGGGCGGCGCTCGATGAACTCGAATGCCGTTACCTCGCCATCAAAGAACAGCCGTCGGAGAAATGGAACTTCGGAACACTGCCCGACGAATATCTTGGATTGCGAGACGATGTGCGGCATCCGGCCATTCAGCGGAGAATCGAATTGCGGCTGCGGGACATCGCGTCCGACGAACGCTTCCGCGATACGAATGCCGATTTCGTGCGCATCACATCCACAGCAGCTCAACGCGAAGCGCAACTGGCTGCGATGCAGGAACGACTCGAGCAGGCCGCTCGCGCCGCCAACCCGGTGTTCGATGGAGCGGGGATCGTGCAACTGACCACCGACTCGACGCCGCAGGCACCGCGATACGTGCTGCTGGGCCTCGACGGCAAAGTGCTCGCGCACCTGCACCCCGAACCGGGCATCGACATCGCGCCGTGGGTGGGACTCGAAGCCGGCGTGCGGGGCCAGCGCTCACATCATGCCGAACT
The DNA here is from genome assembly GCA_016235885.1 of Planctomycetales bacterium. Lineage (GTDB taxonomy): Bacteria > Planctomycetota > Planctomycetia > Planctomycetales > Planctomycetaceae > JACRIH01. The sequence continues at coordinate 15,949 of JACRIH010000593.1, forward strand.
GCTGACAGATGTCATCCAGGTGCGAGTTTTGACGGCCGTGAAGCTCCGCCGCTGACGAACCGCGATGGGCCGAACGTTGCCAATCGGCAACATCTTTGCACATTCCGTTGCATCGCTGCGATGACGCCGACTTTGTCGGCGGCCGCTCCGAATCGCCGCCGGCCGGCCGCAGGCTGAATGCCATGTGGTAACTTCACGGTACGAGCCTGCACTTTCATGGAGCCAAGGCATGTGGTTCTTTACCAAACGACTTCTCAAGGAAGATGTCCGGCGATTGCTGTCCCGGTACGGCAACCGGGATTACTTGCGACTCGTCAAGGAAGGACCGCGCACCGAATCCCGCGGCGCGTTCTGTCGCCCGATCTGGATCATTCCGTGCGCAGACGGCCAGCCGCAATTCGAAGCCATGTTTTCGTCGATCACGAAGGACATCCACCCTGAAGGCGTTTCGCTGGTCCATCACGTTCCGCTCGACCACGACCACGTCTGGGTCGCGTTTGACGAGGACGATCTCGTCCAGTTCGTGAAGTGCCGAGTCGCGCACTCGACCCCGTTGGGCCTCGGATATTTTCTGATCGGGCTGCACGCAGTCGAAGTGATCGATCACAGTCCGCTCCGGACGCGGGAGTTCCGACAACAGACCGCCGCCTGTGTCGAGAATCATCCGGTGGATGCCAGCGGGGCCAGATAGTACACCCACAGCGCGGCCACTTCGCGGAGCATGTAACGCGGCAGTCCCACCAGCGGTTCGGTCTGTTCGGCCGGCACGGTGAAGACATCGCGTCCCTCCCGCTGGAATGCGAGCTTGATCCGGGGCAGGTGGTAGAAATGGCTCACCACCAGCACTCGCCGCGCCCCGTGTTCGTCCAGCAGTTTCGACGAATGCTCCGCCGTGAGTCGCGTGTTCCAACCGCGCGGATCGAGCAGAATGGCGTCGTCCGGAACGCCGAGACTCCGCGCGAACCGCCGCATCGACTCTGTTTCGTGAACGTCTCCATCGCCTGGTCCACCGGAGAAAACGATCCGCGGTGCCAACCCCGCGTGGTAAAGCTGGCAGCCGGTGCGCACGCGATCGGCGAGAGCTTGCGACGGCGTGCCGTCGGCGTACGCCTTGGCACCCAGCACGACGATCGCATCGGCTGGCCGGCGGTAATCGGTCAGCCCGAAACAGAACATTTGGGCAACGGGGAAGCCGACGAGACACGCCCCCAATGTCGCGAAGAAGACAAACCAACGTAGGATGGTCACTCTTGCCCGTCCATCACTTTTCAAACGACGGACGGGCAAGAGTGACCATCCTACATACAACACAATGCCCAGTGCGGCGCTCACCAGCAACGAGAACGGCACGGGACAAGCTGTCGTCACTTCTCCTCGCGCGAGCAGCCACCAAAATCGTCCGGCATTCCCCAGCGTCACGGCCAGCAGCGCGGCGATGACTCCCAGCGTGATCGCTCGCCGCCACCGAACCATCTCGGGCCGGACTGCGAACGCCAGCAGCGTGAACCCCGAGACTCCGAGTGCCAGCCGTGACAGCCACGCCGGCAGCGGACGAAAATCAATCCACCACAAGTTGGCATCGAATCCCGTGGCTCGCAATTCGCCCACCAGATTCAGCAGCGAGAACCCACCCAGAAAGATCGCGAGCGCCCGGGCTGTGGGGAGCCAACGTGACATCACTTGATTTCCGTTCGATTGGACAGCAACCGGGGACGACGTGGTTCCGTTCCCGGCGCGGACGGCCCGAAGACGGTCATTCGGTTGGAACCGGCGATGATCAGCCGGTCGGGAGCGATTAACACGTTGCCTCCCGATTCGCGGTGGTCGTCCGCCAACCGCAGACGTCGGCGCAATGCACCGGTCGCTTGATCGACGATCCAGATCTCCTCGCGAGTCGGACAGACGACCGTGTCACCGGCGAGCGCGCCGCGTCCGTGGGTGCGGAACTGCGACTGCTGATCGCCCACCTGCCAGCGCACGCGGCCGGTCTCCGCATCGAGGCCCCACATTTGATCGGTCTGAATCACGAGCGTCCGGTCTCCGTTGGCGGGCCCGCGACCGACGCCGAGAATCGCGCGCGGCCGGGTTCGCAATTCGCGAGACCACAGCACCAGCCCGCTCGCTGAATCGAGCGCCAGCAAGACGCCCGCATCGTACGGCGACGCGAACACGACTCCTGTCCCCGCATCGACGACGCACGGGTTCGGACCCAATTGACGCCGCGCATTGAATTCGGCCTGCGATTCGGGTTCGACTCGCGGATACGTGGCCACCCAACGATACGCCCCGTCGGCCGCACCGAGGGCCACGATGGCTCCGGCATTCGTGTTGTAGAACACGCCGCCATCGGCCACCGTCACCAACTGGTGACTGATTTCGTGGTAGTGCCCGGCCAGAGACGCTTCCGCGATGCCGACACGTCGCAGCCAGATCGTCCGCCCCGTTTCCGCGTCCAGGCAGGCGACAAACATCTGTGGGCGTGCAGAGCCTTGCCGCAGCGCCACGAACAACCGCCCATCGACCGCGACGGGCGTACCCTCAAACGACCAGAGCGGACTCGGCGGCTCGAACGACACCGCGTCGCGAGACCACACCAGCTTTCCCTCGCCACGAGCCACGTCCAGACACACGAGATGACTCGCCACACGGTCCAAGCCGAGGTCGTCGGTGCGCGCTGTGACGGGTGAACCGAGCCGTGCGAAAGCCCGCCCGCCGGACACCGTCAGCGTGAACGCGGGCACTCCCGCCGTGCGGCCGCGCGTGCGGCGTGGCGGATCGTCCGGCAATTCGTAGATCACTCCGTTTGCGGGATCATCGCCCCACGCCGCGCGGCCGGTCGTCAGATCGAACGCCGACACCGATCTTTCGTCGCCCACGAGCAGCACGCGATCGGTCACGACGGGGAAGTAACTGAGCACGCGGCTGGCCGGCAACGAGGGCGATTGTTCAGGATCGAATCGCCGCCACGGAAATGGATCGGGATCGCGTCCGTAGTTCGTGACAACTTGTTCTGCCAGCGACACCGGTTCGACCCACGCCGGACCACGCACGTCCACGCTTTGTTGCGCGACGAACTGCCGCGACGCAGCACCAGCAAACGTCCCATGTGTCTCGGCGAGCGGGGGACGTAAGTCCCCCGCTAGTGTCGTCTGAGTCTTGGGCACCGGTTCTTGATCGGAAGCACCGGGGGGCTGACGTCCCCCGCTCGCCGACATCTCTTGGGCGACATCCGCCAGAATCTCCGCGAACACTCCGCGCCGCCCGGCCAGCGTCCCCTCGGCCGTCGGATGCAACCGCGAGAAATCTCGCAGTTCACGTTTCGCCCGGCCAAAGTCGCGTTCGAACAGGCTGCACAGCACGAGCCGTGCTCGAACGGCGGTGGGGTCGAGGTCGGTGTCGGGGTAGGTGAGGACGAGCGGTCGCGGGTCGAGGATGGTGGGAGGTGGATTGTGGATTATGGATTGTGAATCGTTGTTGGCAGGCGGTGGCGTTGCGTGCGACAAAGGCAGGATGGATTCCCAGCAGGCGCGGGCGCGGGAGAATTCACCGCGAGCAAAGGCTATCTCGCCGAGCCAAAGCAGGGAGTCGTCTGTGTGACTGCTGGCGAATGCTTGCCGAACGATCTTTCCCAACAGTTCTTCGTCGTGGTTCGCGATCCCGTCGCGCAGCCACGGTTGAACCTGCGGGTCCATCTGTTCGCGGTACACGCGCAAGCCGTCGGCCGGCAGGTTGGTCAACAAGAGCTGGCACTGCGTCGCCACGCTGACAAATCGATTCGGCCCGCTGGGAGTCAGTTTGTCGCCGTGCTGCGTCGCGATCTGGTTCAACAAATCAATCGCCTGCCGCCATTGCTGCGCGGCGATCAGATCTCGCACCGCGCCGAGTTTTTTAACGGCCACGCTGTCCACATCGAGCGTGATTGCGTCCCGCCGTGTCGAGGCCACCATCGGAGGCTGCCCCTGTGCGACAACCAACGAACAGAGCAGGAACCATAGCGGACACAAATGCAGAATCATCCGGTGGAGAGAGCACAGCTCCGAAGGAGCGTAACTCGATAGCCCAGGGCGCAACCCTGGGTGTCCGATGGCACCGCGACAGGGTAGCCCTGAAAGGGCGCAACACTTGTTGCGCCCTTTCAGGGCTTGTCCAAACCGACCCCACCATCCACCCAGGGCTGCGCCCTGGGCTATCGAATTGCGCCGCGTTGCGGCTGCTGGCCGGTTCACTTGAGCGACTCCAAAAATGCCAGCACGTCGCGGAACTCCTGCACGGTCAGGCGGTCCGCCAGCTTGTCCGGCATGACCGACGTGCGCTGTGGCGTGCGCGTCACGATGTCGATTGTTTTCAGTTCGGTCAGCTTCCCTTCCGCGTCGCCGAGGATGGTTTTGCCTTCGTTTTCGTGGACGAGCATTCCGGACAGCACCTTGCCGTCGGTGGTCTCCATCGTCCAGGTCGTGAACTGCGGAGCCACTTCGCGGCTCGGTTCGAGGATCGATTCGATCAGCTTTTCGCGCGACATCGACCGGCCGATTGTCGACAGGTCCGGCCCGACGTTGCCTCCGCGCCCGTTGATTGTGTGGCACTTGAAGCAGCCGGCTCCATTCGGGTGATAGAAGACGCGCCGGCCGGACGCAGCGGCGTCAATTCCGTTTCGGGTTCGCAATTTGTCGTAATCCGACTCTTGCGGCAACAGCGCCTTCTTCCATCCGTCAGTCGATTGCGGACGGCTTTCCCAAGCTTCTCGACGGCGGCTCGATTCTTGCGGCCCTGGCGGAATTGCCAGGTATATGTGCTGATCGACGTCCTCCCACCAGAGTGGGTTACCTGTTCCGCGACTGACGCTTTCGAGAATCGCAGACTGTGTGGATTCGTCCCTTTGAGCTAATTGACGGAGTGACCGAATGGCTTCCATTCGAACTTCCAAACTGGTGTTCAAAAGACTCCGCAAGGCTTTGCTGGATGCGTCATCCGGAGGATTTCTGTTCGCAACGGACGCCAAGC
>JACRIH010000594.1 GCA_016235885.1 Planctomycetales bacterium
AGCCGTTGGGTGGGACCTGCGCTGCGCAGGCCCACCTGTTGTCGGGTTTCTGGTGGGCCTGCGCTGCGCTGGTCCCACCCTACGTCCATCGGGACACTCTATCTCATGTGAGCCATCATCGTGTTTGAACATCGCACCGAACCGCTGCTCCAGAGAAAAGCATTCATTCGGCGACTGGTTCTCAGCTTCGTGGCCGGGGTCGCGCTGATTGGCGAATCGTTGTTCGCGGGCATGCTGGGTTACCACGTCTTGGAGGGCTTGTCGTGGATCGATTCGTTCCTGAACGCGTCGATGCTGCTGTCCGGCATGGGACCGATGATGGAACCAAAAACGGACGCCGGCAAGTTGTTCGCAGGCATGTACGCGCTGTACATGCGGCCTGGTGACCATCATGGTCGCGGGCATCACGTTCGCGCCCGTCGTGCATCGACTGTTCCACAGATTTCATCTGGAAACGGATCAGCGGGACGAATAATTGCGGTTCAAGTTTCTCGCAAGGCGCTGATGATCGGCATGCGGACGGCGCGGAGCGCGGGGAACAGGCCGCCCACCAGTCCCATCGAGAGCGCCATGACAACGCCGCGCAGCAGGACGGTCGGGCCGAAACGGAACGCGAACGTGATTTCGCTGAACGTGGCCCAGTTGGCCGTGCCGGTCGAGAGACCGTTGAACGGGAGTGTGGCCAGACAGCCCAGGACTCCGCCGAGCAGACACAGCACGATCGATTCGAAGAGGAAGGAAATCAGAATACTGCGGCGACTGAAACCGATCGCTCGGAGTGCGCCGATTTCTCGCCCGCGGCTGGCGACGGCGGCGTACATCGTGTTGGCGGCGGCGAACATCGCGCCCAGCGTGAGGAAACCCGCGATGGCGAATCCGACGAATTTGATCGCGATGGACGCCGTCATTTGCCGCTCGTAGTAGGTCGGTTCATCGACGGCATCGAGTTTGAATTGTTCGTCGTCGCGAATGCGTTTGATCAGCGTCTGCTTGGCTTGCTCGTCCCGGGCACGCAGATTGACGGTGGACAGCGCGTTCGGTTGGCGTCGAGCGCCGGTCAAATCGCGCAGGTCGGTCCACACTTCGGATTCGGCCGAACTTCCCGCAGCTTCAAAGTAGCCCACGATGTCAAACTGCACTTTGTTGATTTCCAGCTTTTCGCCAATCGCCAGGTTTTGAAAACGATCGGCCATCCGCTCGCTGGTGATGGCTTCGTTCAGGCCGGGACGGATATCGCGTCCCCGGACAATCTGAAAACCGGGACGCAGTTCGCGGCCGCCCTGTTGCAGGCCGCGAATGATCAGATTGGTTGTGCCGCCATTGCCGCGGCGGGGTTTCGTAAGAATGGTCACGAACTCGGCGGAACACATCGGCTCGCCCGCATTGTCCCGGGCAATGCCGTCGAGACTGGCGATCTCTTTGGCGAGTTTTTGGTCGATGTTGCTGGCGGTTTCTTCGGTGGTCCCCTTCCGCAGGACGATCAAATCCAACTTGTCACCACTGATCCGCAGTGCGTGGTCCAAGCCGTCAGTCAGGCCAAACGTCAGCACCGTGGCCCAGACGACCAGTCCGGTTCCAACGACGGTCATCAAAGTGGTGACCCAGCGAACACGAAGGTTGCGGACGTTGTATTTGACGGGAATCATCAAGGAGCACTTTCGTAGGTTAGCCTGTCCAGGCTGACTCGCGTTGGCAACACTCGGTTAATTCAAAACACTGTCAGGCTGGAAAGCCTGACTTACTAAACCACGCGGCGCAGGCCATCGATCACTGACAGTTGAGCCGCCCGCACGGCCGGGACCATGCCGCTTGCCAGGCCGATGGCGGTGGACGTCAGCAGGAGGTAAGCCAACCACACGCCGAGCATCTCATGCACGGCGAAGGGGAAGAATTGCGACATGAAGACGTGCATCAACTGGAGAAAGGAGCAACCGATGGCGACTCCAAAAATGCCTCCCAGCGAGGTGATCGTGCAGGCTTCGCCGAGGATCGTCACGAGCACGCGACGGCGCGAGAAACCGATCGCCTTGAGCACCGCGATCTCCGTCGTACGTTCGCGCATCGACATGGCCATCGCGTTGGCGGCGACGAGCGACAGCGAAAACACGACCGCCAGGCCAATGTTGCGGATGTACGCCTGCACGTTGCCCAGCATATCCGCGAACATTTGCGCGAACGCCGCCTCGGTCTGCGTTCGCGTGGGGTTTTCGGAGCTGGCAAACCGATCGTCGATGGCCTGTGACACGCTGGCGATCGCATCCGAACTGGCGGCCCGCGCAAAGATGGTCCCGGCATTTCCCGTCCCCGGTGCGTTCATCTGCTTCAGCCCCTCGTCGAGGTACTGCCAGTGAAACCAAAGCGAGTCGGTGTTTTTCGGCGAATCGAATGTGCCGACCAGGACGAGGTCGAGGTTGAATTGATAGAACGTCCCCTGAAGTGGAATCCGCTCACCGATCTTCCACCCGCGCTTGGCCGCCATCCGCCGATCGACCACACATCCCGTGCGAGTCCTCTGCCATTCTTCCAATTGTTTGGGATCGATGCTGAACTCGTCCCACACCTTGAACACCGATTTGGGATCGCACCCAAATTGTGCGAACGGCATTTGTTCTTCCTTGTAATTCCCACCGTACCAAGCGTAGGGCGTCGCCGCTTTGATGCCCGCTGTCCCGGCGACTCGATCCACGTACGCAATCGGCAGGTGGCCGGAAAACCCCTGACTGTTCATCACGACAATGCGATGATACTTCTCGGCTTCCTTGCCCCACTCACCCTGCATGGCCATGTAACCGTGCAGCACTGTCATGAGCGCCAGGCTGAACCCGACGGACAGGATCGTGAGCGACGATCGCAGCTTGTTGCGTTTCACATTGCGCCAGATGTAACGGAGTGCGTGCATGTCGATTATTCCTGGCCCGCGTGCTGGCCTTCGACCAGCACGCCCTTTTGCAAGTGCAGCACCTGCTTTGTCCGCGCGGCCGCAGCGGGATCGTGGGTGACCATGATGATCGTCTTGTGAAACTCGCGGTTCAGTCGCTCCATCAGGTCTAGGATTTCGGTGGCCGACTTCGCGTCCAGATCGCCGGTCGGGTCGTCGGCGACCAGCAAAGTCGGATCGGCGGAAATCGCGCGGGCGATGGCGACTCGCTGTTCCTGGCCGCCGGACAACTGCCGCGGGTAGTGATGCGCCCGGTCGCTCAGCCCGACCACCTCGAGCGCGGCCTCGACATGCTCGCGGCGTTCCCGTCGCGACAGCGGAGTCAACGTCAACGGGAGTTCGACGTTCTCGAATGCCGTGAGCACGGGAATCAGATTGTAGAGCTGGAAGATGAACCCGATGTGCCGCGATCGCCATTTCGCGAGTTGGCTCTCGGACGTTTTTTCCAAACTCTGACCGCACACGGTGACGGTCCCGGACGTCGGTCGATCCAGACCCGCGACCAGATTCAGCAACGTGGATTTTCCGGAGCCTGATGGCCCCATCAGTGCGACGTAATCGCCACGATTGAGCCGCAACGAAATACCCATCAGCACCGGGATCGTGATCGCGTCGCGGTGGAATTCCTTGCAGACATTCTGGACGGCCACAATCGATTCGCCGTTGTTCTCGTGCGGTTCGCTCAAAGTTGTTCTCGCTTTCCGTAGGTCAGGCTTTCCAGCCTGACTGCCATTCGAAATGGTCAGGCTGGAAACCCTGACCGACTTCGCAGTCGCGGCTATCGATTGATTTTCACAAGTTGTCCCGCCTGAATGCCGGGTGTAGCAATCACCACGCGCTCGCCGCCTGACAGGCCGCTGAGAATCTCCGTGCGATTGTCACGCTCGAGGCCGGCCTTCACATCCTGTCGCCGCACGCGATCCTGATCGTCGGCAATCCACACGAACCGAATCGTATCGTCGGATTGAATCGCCGCGCTGTCGCAAAAGGTCCGCCGCTCCGGTGTCTTCGCCGTTTCCGACGTCTCGACAGGCAGAAAATAAACCGTGGCCCCCATGTTCGGAAACAGCCGGTCATCGACGTTGATGATTTCCACCTTCACCTTGATCGTGGCGCGCGCTCGGTCCCCTTTCGGGATGATCTTGCGGACCCGGCCCTGGTATCGGAACTTCGGGACAGCGTCGACGGCGACTTCCGTCGTTTGGCCGGGGATGACCCGGCTGATGTAATCTTCCTTCACGTCGCATTCAACTTCCATGTGATCGAGGTCGGCGACCGTCACGGCGGAACCACGGCCGGACGCTTCTCCCATGCCGCCGGGCAGAATCGATTCGCCCACTTCGGCATCCTTCGAAATCACCGTGCCGTTGAACGGTGCCCGGATGAACATGTTGGCCTTCATCTGTTCCGCCTCGCGAACCCGCGCCGCAGCGAGAGCAATCTCGGCGGCCAGGGATGCACTACGAGCCGTGGCTCCTAGAAATCTGAACTTCGCGACGTCGTAGTCCGTGTCCGTCACGATCTTGGACTTCCACAGTGGTTCGATCCGTTCCAAGTCGCGTTTGTTTTGTTGAATGATGATTTCCTGTTCTTCCAGCGCCGCCTTGGCGCGAGCCAGCGATGCTTCGACGGCCGCCAACGACGCCTCCAGGTCCGCATGTTCGAGCACTGCCAGAATCTGACCCGTTTCGACGCGACTCCCTTCCTCGACGTTGACCACTTGGATTCGTCCCGGCGCTCGCGCACCAATTCTGGCCTGTCTTCGCGACTCCAGATAACCGGTCGCCACCACCGTGGCATCCGCGGACCGTCCCGTTTCAACGGTCACGGTTGCGAGGCGAACTTCCATTCGCGATTGCATGATGTCCGGCACCGTGACCCAATCCTTGCTGACGGTCAGCCATCCGTTTTTGGTCGCCAGCACGATTCCTGCCACGACGATTCCCAGCAGCATGGCCAACACGAGCAGCGTTCGCGCGAACCACGACGGTCCCTCACGCGACTCGGTGCGCTGAATCCGCAGCTTGGACAGGGCGTCCAGTGATTGATCCGCTTTCGCGGTGGGAACAGCCATGAATGGTTTCTCGATGCGATCTGAAATGGTCGCTGCCAGGCACCACGCTCAAGACGATTGTCTCGCCGAATTGATCGATCAGACCAGCAGGAACTGTGCATGGCAGGCTAATGGGCGGGCATCCCAATTGTCAATCCGCTGGGTGCCCGGCAGAGTAGGCTGAAGAAAGACCGTAGGACGGCCCTTCCGGGCCGTCGGCTTCCGTTGCAGCACGACGGCCCGGAAGGGCCGTCCTACCTTTTTCACCGGGACGGTTAGGACGAGCACGGCGGCAGTTCCTGCTCTTGGGTGCTTACCGAGCGTACGCGTTCGTGCCGACGCCGTTGCCGCTTCGCGAGTGCGTGCCGTTGGGTTTCTTGCGCTGCGTGGTGAGAAACTTGACGTTGCCGGGACCGAGGATTTCGCGAAGTTCCACGGCGAGACGTGCGTCGGCGGACACCTTGCTGTCGGGGCCGGGAGTCATCAGATAGCGCACGCGTTGCGACGGGTTCGTGTCGTCGAATGATTCGACAACCAGCACCACATCGCAGCGGCCGGGGAATCGTTTGAGGATTTCACGGGCACGGCTGATGTCGGTTTCCGTGTGCATGCCGCGCTGAAACTTGATCGCCACCTGGTCCGTGAACTTCTTCCCCGCTTCCTCCAGCGTGATGAGTTCTTCGACAATGAGGTTCGGCTCGCGGCCGCGGCGATCGACTTTGCCTGACAGGAAACAGATCGTCTCGTTTTGGATTTGCTCGCCGAACTTCGAGAACTCTTCGGGCCACACGATACAGCGGATCACGCCGCGGGTGTCTTCGAAATCGAACATCGCATAGCGCGAGTGGCCGTTCCGGCTGGGCTTTTTGGTTTGCGTCCGCTTGATCGAGGAAATCATTCCGCCAACGCGGACGTCGGCCTTGTCCGGCAGTGCGGCCAGGTCGGCGGTGGCGTGCGAGGCGTAGATTTCGAGCTTGTCGGCATACTGTGTCAGCGGGTGCGACGTGAGGTAAAAGCCGATGACTTCCTTTTCCATCGCCAGCTTCTGGCTGTGCGGAATGTCGGGCGCATCGGGGAGCGTGGTGATGCTGGCTCCGGCCGCGTTTGTGGTCGTCTCCGGTTCGTCATCGCCGCCGAACAGGTTTTTCTGACCGGCCTGTTTGTCCCGTTGACGTGACACCGCGTTCATGACGGCTCGTTCGACGACCGACAGGTGCTGGCCGCGATTCGGGCCGAACGAATCGAGAGTCCCCGCCTTGACGAGGATTTCGAGCATCCCTTTTTGCATACATTTCGGGTCGATCCGCTCGGTCAGATCGAAAATGTCCTTGAACGGCCCGCGGGCATTCCTTTCGACGACGATCGCTTCGCCCACCTGCTGGCCCAGCCCTTTGATGGCTCCCATCCCGAAACCGATCTTGTTTCCCACGACGTTGAATTCGACTTCGGAAGTATTCACGTCCGGTGGCAACACCTCGATCCGCATCCGGCGGCAATCGTCCACGTGCTCGGAGATGTCGGGCGTGCTTTCCATTTCGCATGACAGCAAGGCGGCCATGAATTCGAGCGGATAGTGCGCCTTCAGGTACGCCGTCTGGTAGGCGATCGCGGCGTACGCGGTCGAATGCGACTTGTTGAAACCGTAGCCGCCGAATTTTTCAATCTTGTCGAAGATATCTTTCGCCACCGCTTCGGACATCCCGCTGGCTGTCGCCCCCTTCACGAACTCGCTGCGATTCGCTTCGATCATCTCGGTTTTTTTCTTGCTGATCGCCTTGATGCACGCATACGCCTTGGACAGTTCGATGCCACCCAGCCGGTTGAGAATCCGCATCACCTGTTCCTGGTAAACCATCACGCCGTAGGTTTCGGCGAGCACTTCATCGACGACCGGGTGAACCAGGTCGGGTTTCTCCAATTTGTTTTTGACGTTCACGTACTTCATCACCATGCCCCCTTCGAGCGGGCCGGGGCGATACAGGGCCGACGTGGCGATGATGTCGTTGAATGCATCGGGTTTCATCTTTGTCAGCAGATCGCGCATGCCGCCGGATTCGAGCTGGAAGATGCCCTTGGTTTCGCCCCGTTGCAGCAACGCAAAAGTTTTCGCGTCGTCGAGCGGAATGTCGTTGGGTTCAATGTCGATGCCGCGATGCTTCTTCACGTTGCGCACCGCTTTGTCGAGGATCGTCAGGTTGCGGAGGCCGAGGAAGTCCATCTTCAGGAGACCGGCCTTTTCGACATCGGTCCACTGCGTGAGGACTTCATCCCGGCCCGACAGCCGCTGCAACGGCACGTATTCGGTGAGCGGTTTGTCGGAAATCACCACGCCGGCCGCGTGCGTGCCAGCGCTCTTCGCGAGGCCCTCCAGTTGCTTGCCGAAGTCGATGACCTCGCGCACGGCGGCATCGGATTCGTACGCCTGTTGCAGGTCGGGGCTTTCCTTGAGAGCCGACTCCAGTGACACGTCCGGACCGGTCGGCACAAACTTGGCCACTTCATCGGCGCGGCTGAGATGTACACCGAGAGCACGGGCCACGTCGCGAATGACTGCCTTTGCTCCCAGCGTGCCAAACGTGCCGATCTGCGCCACGTTCGCGGACCCGTACTTATCGCGCACGTAATTCATCACCATCGCGCGGCGGTCGCGGCAGAAGTCCATGTCGATATCGGGGGCTTCCGCACGGTTCGGGTCGAGAAACCGTTCAAACAGCAGATCGAACTTCAACGGGCAGACGTTGCTCAGCCCGAGCACGTACGACACGATGGCCCCGCACGCCGAGCCTCTGGCCAGACACGGGATGCCGTTTTCGCGGGCGAAACGGGCGAAATCCCACACGATCAAAAAGTAGCTGGCGAAGCCCATGCGAATGACGATGCCCAGCTCGTAATCCAGCCGCTCGCGGATTTCGGTCGTGATGTTGTCGCCGTAGCGCCACCGCAATCCGTCCTCGCACAGATCGCGCAGGTAGTCGGCATCGGTCTTGCCCGCCGGGGCTTGGAACACGGGGAAGTGCCGCGTCTTCAGATCGAGATCAATGCTGACCTGGTCGGCGATTTCCTGAGTCCGAGCGACCGCGTCGTCTTGGCCGGGGAACGCTTCGTACATTTGATCGGGCGAACGGACGAACAGTTGATCGCTGTCCATCTTCATTCGGTTGGTGTCGGTTCGCAGCGACTTCGTGTTTACGCACAGCAACACATCGTGAGCGCCGGCGTCTTCCTGCTTGAGGTAGTGTGCGTCGTTCGTGGCCACCAGCGGCAAGCCCACGCGCTTCGCGAGGTCGATCGTCCGCTCCGCGCAGTCGGTTTGAATCTTGAACCCGGCGTTCTGAATCTCCAGGTAGTAGTCCTTGCCGAACAGGTTTTGATACCACGCGACGACTTTCTCCGCTTCGTCCCACCGTTCGCCGAGCAACAGGTTGGAGAGTTCGCCGGCCGCGCAACCGGAGAGACAGATCAACCCCTCGTGGTGTTGCTCCAGCAGTTCGCGATCAATGCGCGGCTTGTAATAAAAGCCTTCGAGATACGCGGCCGACGCCATTTTGATGAGGTTCTGGAACCCCTGCCGATTCTTCGCCAGCAGCGTGAGGTGAAAGCTGGCTTCCTTCTGCCGCGACGCTTCGCGATTGGTGCGGTGACCGGGCGCGATGTACGCTTCGTAGCCAAGGATTGGGTTGATCCCCGCGTCCTTCGCCTTCATGTAGAATTCGAGCGCCCCATACAAATTGCCGTGATCGGTGATCGCCAGCGAATTCATCCCCAACTCTTTCGTCCGTTTGACGAGTTCGGGAATTTTTGACGCTCCATCCAGCAGGCTGTAGTGCGTGTGGCAGTGCAGGTGGGCAAATGGACGGGTAGGCATGGCTCATCCGTGCAGAGAGGACTGAATCCAAATTTCAGACCGGACGTTACCTGATCGCTTGCCTGTTTGCCACCGGCGTCCGCTCGTCAAGCATCGTCGAACATTGCTGCGAATCGGCCGCTACCGGTAAACTCTCGTCGGCATTCTTCCCGATGCGTGCGTTTTGAATTTCCGATTCGATTCTGCTTGGTGACCTGATGCACTTGGTTGTCCTCACTGGACCGGACGCCGGTCAAGTTTTCGCCATCGAACCGTTGGCCGTCGTTCGCGTCGGACGGGGTGCCGACTGCGAGATCACTCTGCACGATCCCAGCGTGTCGCGCGTTCAATTTGAGATTCATGTCGGGGATGGGCAGGCAGTGCTGCACGACACGGAAAGTCGATGGGGAACGCTGGTCAATGGCGTCAAATCATCCTCGCAAGCGTTGCGCCCGGGTGATCAGATTCGCGCTGGTGACACCGAGTTGCGATGGATGCCGGACGCCCGCCCTGAGGCCACGACCATCGCTCCACCGCGGCGCTCAACCGAGCCACTTGGCGCAACCGACCGGCCACTCCATTCGCTGCCCGAATTGCCGTCAGCGGGACATTTTCAATCGCCCGACGGCCGCACCACACCCCACATCGCCGCGGCATCGGTCCCCAACCCGCGAACGCTCGTGGGGCAGCGGTTGGGAAACTATCTCGTGCAGCACGTGCAGGCCGAGGCACGCACAGGGATCTTGTTCCTCGCGCTGGACCGCGACGGCAGCCAGCCGGTGGCGCTCAAGGTGTTCTGGCCGGAATTGATGCAACGCCCCGAAGCCGTGGCGCGGTTCCTGCGAGCCATCGAGACGATGCGTCCGTACCGGCATCCCAACCTGATCGCCCTCTACGACGCGGGCCGAACCGACGGCTTGTGCTGGATGGCCACCGAGTTCGTCACCGGGGAATCGGCGAAGCAGATCATCCATCGCATCGGAGTCGCGGGGATGCTCGATTGGAAATTCGTCCATCGCATCGCGTGTGACATCGCCCGCGCGTTGGAGTTTGCCGCGTCGTATCGAATCGTTCACCGGAGCATTACGCCAACGAACATTTTGATCCGGCAAAGTGACGGCCTCGCCAAACTCGGGGACCTGCTGCTGGCCAAGGCCCTCGACGAACTCGGTCCCGAGACAATCACTCGCGCCGGCGAAATCGTCGGCGACCTGCCCTACCTCTCCCCCGAGCAGACGGCGGGCGAACGGATTGATGCCCGATCCGATCTGTACAGCCTGGGCGCCACGCTCTACGCCCTGCTGACCGGTCGCCCGCCGTGCGAGGGTCTGAACACTGCCGACACGGTCTTCCGAATCCAAACGCAGCGCCCCGACCCGCCGACGAAATATCATCTCGCCATTCCCGCAATCTTCGAGGGCGTGATCATGCGCTTGCTGGCGAAACGTCCGGACGATCGCTACGCCGACGCAACGCAGTTGCTGCGCGAGTTGGACCGCGTGGAGAAATACACCAAGCCCATCGAATCCCGCGAACCGGAACTCGACCCGGACGATTCATGAACCGACACGATTCTGTCCAATCCCTACGTAATCCCTCGCATCTCCAGCCGCTCCATGCCCCTGAACGACCTGATCGCACAAGCCCGAGCCGGTGATCCCGCCGCTCTCGGCGAACTGCTCGACCAGCATCGCGATCAACTGCGAGCGCTGGCGGAAAGCGATCTCGGGAAAAAATTGCAGCGGCGCGTCGATGCCTCGGACGTCGTGCAGCAGACGTTTTTGATCGCTCACCGCTGCTTCGAGCAGTTCCGTGGCGAGACCGATCCCGAACTGATCGCGTGGCTGCGGACGATTCTCAACCAAAACGTGCAGGAAGCCGTGCGACGGCATGTCCACGCCCAACACCGAACGGTGACGCAAGAAGTCTCGATCCAGTCCGCCGGCACCACCAGTCTGCCGCTTGACCCGCCGGCGGCCGATCCCACGCCGAGCCAACGCCTCGCCCGGCGCGAAGAGACCCTCGAACTCCTGACCGCGCTGGAGTCGCTCCCCGCCGACCAGCGCGAAGCCGTGCGGCTCAAACACCTCGACGACCTGTCCCTGTCCGAAATCGCCGCGATCATGAGCAAGACCGAAGCCGCCGTGGCCGGATTGCTGCGGCGCGGAATCGCTGCGCTGAAGCAGCGGTTGCGATCCGATTCGTGACGCGGAAACAAATCGGTGGCTCTCGCATGAACGTGGTCCGGACCCCTTGGTCCGAACGAGATGTCGATTGTGATGCGAGGGAATGTGATCGAGATACTGGACGTCCGGACCACGGGGTCCGGACTACGGTGGTGACGCGGCATCCTCAAACTTCCAGCCGCAGGCTTCCCAGTCCGGGTGCAGCCAGCGATACCAGCTCGCTCCGGGCAAGCCGGCCTGGGACGGGTTGCGACCGATGTATTGGATGACGCGGTACAGATGTTCCTCGTCGCGAATGATGCGGTCGTAGCTTTCTGCCTGCCAGATCGCGCCCGACCGCTCTTCGGCCGCGTTGATGTGACGCGCGACCAAGCCCTTCATTGATTGCAATGTCGTCTCTAACGGGTGTCCCTCGAACGGCCGGATCGCGACATGGCAGTGGTTCGGCATGATGACCCAGCACGACAGGAAATATCTCACGTCTTGAAAGTGGTGCAGCCGCTCTTGCAAGTCGTTCGTCCAACGCGGTTCGCGGAGCTGGCAGGCTCCATAACCTTCGTCGAGCCACGCTTCCGCCCGTCCGGTCACATCGCGTGCGTGGTCTTCCCAATCTCGTTGGGAGCGCGGGGGAGGATGCGTGCATTCCCATTCGGCGCGGAGGCGTTTGAGAAATTGCAGCTTGTCTTGAGGCAGAGCATCGGCCAGCCGAAACGTGACGAAGTAGGTCGCACCTGCCTGTCTCCAGTGCGGCAATTGACGTTGGTACATCGTCACAGGCAAGCCGGGATCCAGTCCCCGAAACTGCGGCGGCGCGGGCAGATTGAACATCGTCATGTTCCCCCAAGGCCAACGGTAACGTGGCGTGGCGTGGTCCGGACCCCTTGGTCCGGACGTCCAACTTACGAATCAAGTCTCCCCACGTCTCGTCCGGACCAAGGGGTCCGGACTACG
>JACRIH010000599.1 GCA_016235885.1 Planctomycetales bacterium
GCGGTCAACTTCCTGGTGGGCAATGTCAAAGCGGATTACCTGCAGAAAAACGTCTTCGCCGGGGTGCAGGCTCGAACGGGGCTGCGTGATGCGAGAATCGTCACGATGCCGGAATTCGAAGTCGGTGCCGGCTGGCAAAGCTGTGGTGGCTGCTGCCGACTGACGGTGGGCTACTACATTGCCGCGTGGCAGAATCTGATGACCACGTCGGAGTACCTGAGCATCGTGCGTGTGACGCAAAACACGTTCGAACGACCGCAAGAAACGCTCACGTTCGACGGCCTGACGGCCCGAGCCGAATTCCGGTTCTAACCCAACGCCGCGAGTTGATGCCTGCCTTTCCACAGTCGTGACGAATCAGGCCGGACCGGGGAGTTCCCCCCGGTCCGGCTGTTTTGTTTTAGTCCGAATTGCGCTCCAACCCACACGAGACCGACGCGCCAGCGAGGGACGGCAAGTTTCCCACGCTGGCGAGTCGGGCTTGTGCGCCGTCTAAGCCAAGAATTGGGGTTCGTTGGGTGAGCGGCCAGGCGCTAGCCGCCGGTCAATCGTGGAAGACCGGCGGCTAGCGCCTGGCCGCTCAAACCCCAAAATCAAGACTTGAAGACGACCTCGCGTGAAACATGTTGTCACGGAAACTCTGAAGACGGCGTGCAATTCGTCGCTACTTCGCCACGACTTCTTCGTACAGCGCGAGCATCCGCGGCAGGCAAACGTCGAGACTGTATTGCTGGCGGATGAGTTCGGCTCCGGCGACGCCCAGGTGCCGGAACTCGGCAGGGTTGTCCAGCACGCGATGAGCCGTTTCAGCCAGACCGTCCACATCAAAGAAGTCCCGCAACAGACCGGTTCGCCCGTGCTCGATCATCTCCCGCACCGGAGCGGTATCCGAGGCCAGCACGGTGGTGCCGCAGGCGAGCGCATTCATCAGCGACCACGACAACACAAACGGAACCGTGAGGTACACGTGCAGGTCGGTGATCTGGAACAGATGAGCCAGCGTCTGCGGTGGCACGAGGCCCAGGAACACGAACCGGCTGAGATCGTATTCGTCCTGCGACAGGACCCAGTCTTTGAACGACGTCTGGCCCGTCACCTTGTCGTCGCCGCCGTAGCACAGGCGGTCCTGACCCGCGATGACGAACACGACATCCTGTCGGCGATCGCACAGCCGCTTCGCCATTTCATGAAGATGTCAAAGCCCCGCATCGATTCCATGCCGCGCGTGGCGTAGGTCACGATCCGCACGTCGTCGGGAAAGGTTCGGTCTCCAATCCGGCGGGGCGGCGGGGCACCCTCCGGGTCCGGCTGCGGCTTCCACACATTCGTGTCGATGCCGTCGAAGATGACGCGGAGTTTGTCGTGGTACAGCGTCGGAAACCGGTCGCGCTGCCAGACCGTGGGACAGTAGCCGGCATCGCAGTTGTCGAGATCGAGCAGGATCATCGCGTTGCGGGCGCGGGCCCGCAGGCGGTCGAGTTCCAACGGCGGAAAATCGGGACGAAAATCCATGTCCGATCCGTGCGAGCGGTAGAAGTACTCGAAGTAATTGATGATCGGACAGTCGTACAACTCGCGCAGAAACAGTGTCGAACCGAACCCCGAATGGCCGACAATCAAGTCCGGCCGAATGTCGGGCCGGGCCTTCAAGGCTTCGTAGACCCCGTGGGTGTGGGCGACGGTGTTTTCGAACGTGCGCGTGCAGTAGTGATTGTGTTTGGTCGCGCCCCCCTGGCGACGATACTGAACGCACTCGATGTGTCCGACCCGGCCCGTGGGCAGTTCCGACACGAACGTGCAGCGATGGCCCCGCTCGCGGGCCAGGTATTCCGCCACATGACCAAACTGCGCCGGAAAATTCTGATGAACGAAAAGAATGTGCATTGTGATGAGTCTTCTCGAATTCGCACGCAGCGCGTCGGAAATTCGGCATCAGCCCGGCGGCTCCCCAGCAGCCGGGCTGATTTTGCGGTTCGGCCGCGCTACGGCATTTGAGGTCATACTAACCCGCCGCGTCAGCGAGGGAAACGCGTCGCACCGTGAAACGACGCGCGGTCGTCACGAACGATTCTTAGCCACGGATGAAACACGGATGAAACACGGACACGAAGAAGTCAACTATGGGCGTCCCCCTTTTTCAATCCGTGTTTCATCCGTGTTCGATCCGTGGCTGAGAAACAATCGAGATGGGCAAGAGGGACCATCGCGCGTCTGTTGCGGCGAATGTTGCCGGTCGATTTTCGTCACCAAACAGGTCGAAACCGGTGTTGCGAATTCACCAGAAATCTGCAAGTGCCAGTCCAAGATACTCTTGCAGGTCAAGTTGTCACTGGTTAACATCCGCGCCCATTCAGGCACAGAATCGGCCTCAATCCCCTAGCTTACCAGTCTCGTAGGAATCGGATTGATCAGTATCAATTTCCAGCTTCTCCGAAACTGTCACGCGGCCGATTGGTTTGCAGACTCAACACAGTCGTCAAGGAACTGACGTAGTGTCACGGACACGAGTGAGTTTTGCCAATCTTCTCCAGACCACTGCGTCGCAGTGGCCTGTTGTGTCGCGTCGTCGACACAGCGATCTGAAACGCTCGCCGAGCGACTTCTCTCACAGCCGCCACACACTAACCCGCAGCGTCAGCGAGGCCGTGGTGGTTCGACATCCTCGCTTACGCTTCGGGTTGGTATTGGATCGCCGTGGCGAGCCGGCGGGCGTTAGCCCCCGGACCTGTGTGTCCCACGGAATTGTCCGGTGGCTGACGCCACTCGGCTCGCCGACTCTCGATAATGTTCAGCCGTGGAGCACGTTTTCAACGTGCTCATCAATTCACGGGCACGTTGAAAACGTGCCCCACGTTCTGGCGGCAACGCCACGCAATTTTTTTGTGGTAGGACTGACACAGTGCGGCCCGCAGGGGTCGCGGCAAGGATGCGTTTCTGAATCTGTCACTTCGCACAAATCTCTTCCTCTTGGAATTTGACAGGAAGCCAAAACCATGATCGAAACATTCCGCTCCCGTAAAGCTGTCCGAGGTTTCTTCAGCCGACTGCTGGCCACCATGCAATTCGGCAAGGCCAAGCGCCGCCACAGCCGCCGGATGTCGCGGATGATCGAACGGTTGGAAGACCGCACGCTGCTGAGCTACACGTTTACCTTGGACGGAACTCGAACATTAAACATCACGCAGGCCACGGCTGCAGACACCAGCGCCTTGACTGTCGCGCTGGCAGCGGGAACCTACACGTTCCAAGACGGCGCCGGAGCAGGACTGGTTTTCAATGCCGGCGGCGGTGCGAACGACGGTGATGTCGCCGGCAACGGAACGGCCACGATCACAGTCACCAACGCGAATGTTGCGTCAATCGTCATCAGCACAGGGAACGGAAACGACGTGATCACGCTGTCGGCATTTGATGCGACGATCGACGATATTACTATTTTGCCTGGCAATGCGGGCGACACGACCACGGTCAACGCTGCATTCACCTCGGACGGAGCCGTTTCTATTACTGGTGGCGATATCAATATCAATCAAGGGATCACGACGCAGTCCTCCGGAGGCGTCACCCTGAACACTACAGGCACCCTGACGATCGCTGCGAATGGTGACATCAACGCCGACGGGACTGTTGACCTGAATGCCACCTCCCTTTTGACGGCGGGTGACGTGACGACGTCCAGCGACCTCGTCCAATTTGGCGCTACGACGCTGACAGGCGACATCGCGATCAACTCGGCGGGTGGGAACGTGACGTTCATTGGGGCCGTGAACGGAGCGCAGACGCTGACGGTGAACAGCACGGGGGCGACGTTGTTCAGCGCGGCGGTGGGCGGCGGGACGGCATTGACGAGCCTGACGACGAACGCGGGCGGGACGACGTCGGTGCTGAATGTGACGACGACCGGTGTGCAGAGCTACGGCGACAACC
>JACRIH010000589.1 GCA_016235885.1 Planctomycetales bacterium
CCCCATGTACGCCACATCAACGCACCGCCCGTTGCCCGCCGAACTCGCGGCCATTCAGGATGAAATGGAAGCGCGGGCGCGGGACTACGGGCTGGACTTTTTCAAGACGATCTTCGAAGTCCTCGACTACGAAGAGCTGTCCATGTTCGCAGCGTATGGCGGCTTCCCGGTTCGTTACCCGCACTGGCGGTTCGGGGCGCAATACGACGAGTTGATGAAGGGCTATTCGTACGGGTTGCAGAAGATTTACGAGATGGTGATCAACACCGATCCATGCTTCGCCTACCTGCTGTCGTGCAACGCATTGACCGATCAGAAGCTCGTCATAGCCCACGTGTACGGTCACTGCGACTTCTTCAAGAACAATGCCTGGTTTGGTCCCACGAACCGCAAAATGCTGGACCAGATGGCCAACCACGCCGCCCGAGTGTCGCGGTACATCGATCGTTTCGGGTTCGAGGAGGTCGAGACATTCATCGACGCGTGCCTGTCGGTGGAAGATTTGATCGACATGCACTCGCCTCATATCCGTCGCCGCGAACCAGAAGATCGCCCGGCCGCGAATGCACTGGAAAGCAAGAAGGAAGAGGAAGACCATCACACGCTGAAGTTCAAGTCGAAGGACTACATGGACGCCTACCTCAACCCACCGGACGTGCTGGAGGCGGAGGCCAAGGCTCGCGATGAAAAAGAGAAAGAGCGCGAACGGGTTCGGTCATTCCCGGAGACTCCGCAACGTGACGTGCTCCTGTTCCTGCTCGAACATGCCCCATTGAAGGATTGGCAACACGATGTGTTGTCGATCGTCCGCGATGAAGCCTACTACTTCGCTCCGCAAGGGCAGACGAAGATCATGAACGAGGGGTGGGCCAGCTACTGGCACTCCAAGATCATGACTCGGCATGGCGTGACGGACGCCGACATCATCGACTACGCCGACCATCACAGCGGCACGATGGCGACCAGCCGCAATCGGCTCAACCCGTACAAGCTGGGAATCGAACTGCTGAAGGACATTGAGGAGCGATGGAACAAGGGTCAATTCGGTCCCGAGTACGAAGCCTGCACCGACATGACCGAGAAAGCTCGCTGGGACAAGCAGCTCGGGCTGGGCCGTCAGAAAATCTTCGAGGTCCGCCGCGTCCACAACGATGTCACGTTTATCGACAACTTCCTGACTCCCGAGTTTTGCATCAAGCAGAATCTGTTCGAGTACAAGTTCAACGAGTCCACGAACTATTACGAGATCGCGTCGCGTGAGTTTCAGGCGGTCAAAATGCAACTGCTCAACGGACTGACGAACCACGGTCGGCCGTTCATTTACGTGAAGGATGGCAACTACAAAAACCGCGGCGAATTGTACCTGTGGCACCAGTTCGAGGGGATCGAACTGCGGCAGGATTACGCGAAGGATACGCTGGAGAACCTCGGCCGACTGTGGCGCCGTCCCGTCCACATCGAAACCATCATCGATGAGCAGCCGCACGTGATCTCATTCGATGGATCCAGCCACGAAGTCCGGGAAGTTAAGAAAAATTAGAAATTTCCGGGTGGACAGGGCTTCAGTCCTGACGAAAGATTTAAGTAGAGACAAGTCTGAAACCAACCGCGCCCCGACGATGCTTCGGCATCTGGCGGTGCTGCGACAGACAGGTGAGGTGTTGCCATGTTGCTCATCGACAAAGTTTCGGAATCGCTGGCCCAGTTGAAGGGGTTGGAATCGGCGGAGCCGAAGTCTGTAACTTGGTTGGACAACACGAAAGTCAGTTTGGAGATCGACTTCGTCGCCGTTGAAAGTCTGAGCTGCGCGTTTCGCGAACTGCGATTCGCTGCGACAGATCTGCGCGACGCATCACTTGGCATCTTGCAGTCGTGGTCGAAGACTGTCTGTGAGCAGATCACATACCTGCTCGAACACATCGGCCCGCTTGAGGTCGATCCGTTGTCGATGACGGTTCTCATTCGATCGACACCTCCGGAGCGAGACGGCGGCAAGGTTTCATTTTATGAAATTGTGGTGCAACCCTCCGGCTGCCTCAGCCTGCGCCGATTCAGCCGCACACGTGGCGAACCGGAGCGTCAGCCGCAGGACATCCGCGTGACTCACGAAGTCCTCCGCAAGCTGGTTCAGGATTTGGTCAGTTCCGTTCCCGCTCCGATCTCACGCCCCGCGTCGTCGGCTGCGTAGAGGGAATTCAACTCCCCACGCGTCACGCTTGCCGAATCGACAGCCCGTTCACCGAGAGTGGACGGGCTGCCTTTTTTTGATCGGCGCTGTGTGATACGCTGCGCCAACTTTTCAAGTTCGACAACGGGCCGCACGCGTGCGGGGGAATGGAAATATGCGAGTTTTGGTTGGCTGGGACGATGTCGAGCAGGCGGATTTGATTTCACTGTACCTCAGCGTTGATGCCAGCGAGGCGGTCGTGACGTCAGATCCCGAGCGTCTGATCGCTGAAGCAAAACGAACCGGCGACTGGGATGTCATCTTGATGACCACGCTTCTGCCGGACATCGACGGTTCGTTTGCGATCTTCGAAAAACTGAGGCAGTTGCGACCGGGATGCCCCGTTGTCTGCGCATGCGAAGCTCAGGATGTGTTTCGCATGGCAAGGTTCATGAGCAGTGGCATGCGGACCTACGTGCTGCGCGATGCGGGAGCCGAATTCATTTTCTTGCTGCAAGCCATGCTGGAAACCGTGGTCGCAGCAGTCCATAACGAGCGCGAACAGAAAATCGCCGAGCGCCTGCGCGAAGAAGTCGACTCGGTGCGCAAGCTCCAAGAATCGATCACGCCGCGCGATATCACGCTTCCGGCGGGATATCAAATTGTGGCCCGATATGAACCGTCACAGATGAAGGTGCTGGGCGGTCAACCCATCGTGATGGCGGGGGGCGACTACTACGACATCTTTCGTCTGGACGATTCGCATATTGTCCTGCTCGTCGGAGATGCCTCCGGTCATGGGATGAAGGCCTGCATGTCGATCATGACGATGCATACGCTGGCCCGCATGATCCGCAATCGCGAGTTCGAGGATCCGGCCACGTTCGTCGTGGAAATCAATCGTCATCTCTGCGAACAGAGCATTGTGTCGAATGAAGGGGGCTTCATCACGATGCTGTACGGAGTCCTGAACACGGACCGTCACGAACTTCGCTGGTGCTCGGCAGGACATCCGATACCGCTGCTGCAGGATTTGGAACGGAATGAGATTCGAGCACTTGCCGAAGACGACGCAGGTGGCCTGCCTCTGGCAATCACGCCCGATGCCGAATACGAAACGCACACCTCCACCGTGCCTGCGGGAAGCCGCCTCCTGTTGTACACCGATGGTCTGGCGGAAGCCTTTCCGGAAGGAGGCGAGGTGCATGCTGAGTTTGGACTCAACGGCATTCTGGGCACGCTGAAACGACTGGTTCGCCAACCTTTGGCCGACGTGTTTCAGACCCTGTTCGATGAGTCGAATGCATTCACACAAGGCAGCGGCCGGCATGACGACACGTCTGTCGTGCTGCTGGAGCACAGTTGCTGACGATACCGGTTGGGCTGGCCACGTCCGCCCGCGACTCCTAGAATTCGCCTTCGAATGCTCGTTGTGGCGAGCGAAACTTCACGTCATTCCGGCCTGCTGGCCTGAAAGAACCACCGGCGCATGTCATCGAACACAGTCAATCTCAAGAACCCCGTGCTGGCCGCGTTGCTGGCGTATTTGGTGCCCGGCTTGGGGCACTTCTACCAGGGACGGTTCTTCAAGGGGACGTTGTATTTCGTCTGCATTCTGGGGACATTTTTCTTCGGCATGCACCTGGGTGATGGCAAAGTCGTGTACGCCGATTGGCGAGAAGGCAAGCGCACGTGGGTGTACATTGGACAGTTCCCCGTCGGCTTGCCGGCACTCCCCGCACTGGCTCAATCCCGGCTGCGCCCCAGCGAATCGTTGTCGCCAAATCAGTTTGAAATCCCGGTGTCGGGACGGTTCCAGGGCCTCTTCGAAGCGGACGGCAACGGTGTTCGCCGCGAAATCGTCGGCAAGATCGATCTGCGCCCGATCGCGGGAGATTTTGGTCAGCGCACACTGCAAGGCAAGCTGTCTGGAATTGCCACGACCGATTCCGGAACCACCAAAGTGCTGGGAGACGTGGACATCCACGAACTCGAACCACAGGTCGCTCCCGACCCGAAACGTTTGCTGGCCGGTCGCCTGTCGGCTCAGTTCGAGGACCAGAGCACAGGGGCCGTGAATGGAAAACTTGGTGGCTTTATCCTGCGTCCGGTTTGGGATTCGTACGGCGCTCCGCTGCGCGACTACGACAATTTTCGCAAACCCACCGACCTCGATCGCGCTCACGATCAGCTCGGTGGCCGGTTTGATTTGGGAGTCGTCTTCACCTTCATTGCCGGGTTGCTGAACGTGCTCGCGATCTACGACGCCTGCCAGGGCCCCGCGTACGAAGATGACGAACAGACTGCGGGCGTGGCGGCTCCCGCCACGCGCACGGCCTAACATTCGCATTCAAAACTGAGGTCGACGCCATGTGGAATCTGTTTGCCCCCGATGCTAACAAGACTTGGCTGCTGATCCCGCTCGTGATCGTGGTCAGCCTGGTCTACAGCGCCAGCCGGTACGAGCATCCC
>JACRIH010000590.1 GCA_016235885.1 Planctomycetales bacterium
CCAGAGCGTGGGCTTGTTGTTGATTCGGCCCACGTTCTGGCGAGCGTGGCTACGTTGAGTTGCGGCCGCATGTGAGAAACCAATGTTCGACCAAGAGTTGATCTTTCGAGTGCTGGGACTGACGGTCGTCGGCGCGCCCGCCGCGCTGTTTGTCGTGCTGGGCTTGTCGTCGTTGCGCGCGCGTCCGCTGAGCGAACGGATCATCGTGACGTGCGTCGAAACGGCCATTGTGACCGGGTTGCTGGCGGCGATCGGGATCCTGGCAATGATGCTCGGACTGGGCACACGACATGTGCCGATCCCGCTCGGTCGTTGGGTCTCGATCCCACACTATCACTTCGTCTTCAAGTTCGAGTTCGACCGACTGTCGGTCCCGTTTGTGATTCTGACGTTCATCCTTTGCGGAACGATCGGAGCGTTTTGCAGCCGCTACATGCACCGCGAGCGCGGCTTCAACCGGTTCTTCGTGTTCTACTCGCTGTTCGTGTTGGGAATGGTCACGACCTCGCTGGCCGGAACAATCGAGACGCTGTTCACCGGCTGGGAATTGGTCGGCCTGTCATCCGCTCTGCTGGTGGCTTTTTATCACGAGCGATTGTCTCCGGTGCAGAACGGTCTGCGAGTCTGGTGCGTGTATCGCCTCTCCGACGCGGCGCTGCTGTTGGCTTCGGTGGTCCTGCACCATCTGACGGGCGAGGGTGATTTCGACAAGCTGGTTCGCATCGGGCACTGGCCAGAGGGCACGACCATGTTGACCGAACCCCAATGCCTGGCGGTCGGACTATTGCTGTTGCTGGCGGCGATGGGGAAGTCGGCAATGGTTCCGTTTTCGGGCTGGCTGCCGCGAGCGATGGAAGGTCCGACCCCGTCGAGCGCCGTCTTCTACGGCGCGCTGTCAGTGCATCTCGGCGCGTTTCTGTTGTTGCGAGTGAGCGCTCTGCTCGATTTGTCTCCGACCTTGCGGGCCGTCATCGTGGTGGTCGGTGTAGCGACGGCAGTTTTCGGAACGTTTGCCGCTCGCGTGCAGACGGATATCAAATGCGCGCTGTCGTTCGCGTCGCTGACGCAGGTCGGCATTATCGTGGCTGAGATCGGATTTGGGCTGCGCTATCTGGCTTTGATTCACATTCTCGGTCATGCCTGTCTGAGGACGCTTCAGTTCTTGCGTGCCCCGACATTGCTGCACGATTACCGCACTCTCGAAAACGCGATTGGCGAACGCTTGCCGACTCGAACGAGTCTGTTAGAGCAGCGATTCTCGGACACGGCGCATCTCTGGATGTATCGTCTGGCGTTGCAACGCGGATATTTGGATGCGTGCCTGTCAGACTACATCGTGGCTCCGGTCTTGCGATTTTTTCGAGGCTGCGATGAGCTGGAACATCGCTGGACGAACTTCCTGTCGGGACAAAAGACTTCACCTGTGGAGAACGATGACGCCACGCCAAACACGTTGGAGGAGTTGCTATGACTGACCTCCATCTGCCGTGGTTGGAAGGCTCGGTTCTGCTGGCTCTGATCGGCGCACTGTGTGTCAGCCGGGCGCGCGATCCTCATCAAGGCCGGAAGTGGTGCTTGATCTTTTCCGGATTGGTGTTGGCCTGCACGACCGGAGCCTGGCTCGATTTTGAACAGATTGACGCGGTCCAAGCGGACGATGCGTGGCATCTGCTGTCGCGACTGGTCGGTCGCGAGATTCTGGTGATCGACCAGCTCAGCGCGCCGCTGCTGCCGTTGGTGGCGATGCTCTATTTTCTGACGACGCTCACGACGCTCGGCACCAAGGTGCGGCGATTCTCGTTTGCTTCGACGCTGATCTCGGAAGCGATCATGCTGGCGATCTTCAGTTGCAAGGAGCCGTGGCTGGTGATCGCGCTGCTGGCGGCCGGGACCGTCCCGCCGTATCTCGAATTGCGAACGCGCGGCCAGCCGACGCGAGTCTATTCGTTGTACATGTTCGCTTACGTCGCGCTGATGATCGCAGGGTGGACCGAGGTTGAGATCGAAGGGGACGGCCGCGTTCACAGTCTGTGGGCGGTTGTGCCGCTGCTCGGCGCAATCCTCATTCGAGGCGGGATTGCTCCGTTTCACGTTTGGCTGACCGACTTGTTTGAGCGAGCCACTTTGGGCACGGCGGTGCTGTTCGCCGCGCCGTTGACGGGAGCCTATGCCGCCGTGCGACTCGTCCTGCCGATCGCGCCCGATTGGGTGCTGCGGAGCATGGGGCTGATTTCGCTTGTGACGGCGGTCTATGCCGCCGGGATGTCTCTGGTGCAGCGAGATGCTCGGCGATTCTTTTGCTATTTGTTTCTCAGCCACTCGGCGTTGGTTTTCGTCGGGCTGGAGGTCGTCACGCCCATCGGATTGACTGGAGCGTTGTGCGTCTGGTTCTCGGTCGTGCTGTCGCTGGGAGGCTTCGGTCTGACGCTGCGAGCGTTGGAAGCTCGTCGCGGTCGGTTGAACCTCGTCGAGTTTCAAGGCTTGTACGACCACGCCCCGACGCTGGCTGTCTGCTTCTTGTTGACGGGTCTGGCGAGCGTTGGATTCCCCGGCACGGTGGGGTTCGTCGGAGCTGAACTGCTCGTGGACGGAGCGGTCGAAACCTATCCTTACGTCGGTGTGGCGGTCGTCATCGCGGCGGCGCTCAATGGGATCGCCGTGGTGCAAGCCTACTTCAAGATCTTCACGGGAACACGACACGTCTCGACGGTCTCGCTCCGGATCGGGCTGCACGAGCGATTCGCGGTATTGACTCTCTCAGCCTTCATCCTGATTGGAGGGCTGTTTCCTCAACACAGCATTTCTTCACGCCATCGCGCGGCGCACGAACTGCTCGATCATCGCGAGGGCCTCTCGTCGGAATCGCCAGCTACGTTGCACGATGACAGTCACGAACCCGAATCGCTGGAATCTCTCCCTGAGAACAACGCGAATCCCCTGTAGCCAAGCTCGCCAGAGCTTGGGACGTTGTCACGAGTCACCCCCAATCTCTGGCGAGATTGGCGACGACTAAGAAAGCAGATCATGGCTCAACTCGACTCCACACCCTCCTCCCCGCCAGTGAGTCCCGGCAATGCAGGCCGCCAGGGACATCTGGCTGCCGACGTGTTGGCTTCGGTGGTCGTCTTCCTCGTGGCACTGCCGTTGTGCATGGGAGTCGCCTTGGCGTCCGGTGTCCCGCCGGAAAAGGCAGCCAGCGTCGGAATCATTACGGGAATCATCGGCGGCGTGTTGGTGGGATTGTTGGGCGGCAGTCCATTCCAAGTCAGTGGACCGGCGGCCGGATTGAGCGTCGTTGTTTACGAGTTAGCACGCACTCACGGCTACGAGCGGGTGGGGTTGATCGTCTTGATTGCTGGTTCGATTCAATTTATGGCGGGCGTCTTCAAGCTCGGACAGTGGTTCCGAGCCGTCTCGCCCCCCGTGATTCAAGGAATGCTTTCGGGGATCGGGCTGCTGATCTTCGGCAGTCAGTTCCACATCATGTTGGATGGCAAACCGCTCGGCGGAGGTGTCGCCAATCTGGTGGGGATTCCCCAAGCGGCATGGCGGGGAGCGTTCACACCGACAGGCGTCAGTGGCTCGGCGATTGTCGCGGTCGTGACGCTGCTCATCCTGTTGTTTTGGAAGTCGACCGTTCCGAAGAAATTGAAAATCGTCCCCGCACCGCTCGTGGCGGTGATCGCGGCCACGTTGGTGGCGACGTTCGCTCATCTGGAAATGAAACGAGTGGACTTGCCCGAACGATTGTTGGATGCCGTGCAATGGCCGTCGCTCGCGGGTCTGGAATCCTGGCACGATTGGCGAACAATCCTCGCGGCGGGAGCAGCGATGGCGATCATCGCCAGTGCCGAAACTTTGCTGTGCGCCTCTGCCGTCGATCGAATGCACACCGGCCAACGCACGAACTATGACCGTGAACTCGCGGTTCAAGGCCTGGGCAACATGCTCAGCGGATTTCTCGGAGCACTGCCAATGACGGGCGTCATCGTCCGCAGCTCCGCCAATGTCGAAGCTGGAGCAAGAACCAAATGGTCGGCGGTCTTTCACGGCGTCTGGCTGTTGGTCGCGGTAACACTGCTGACGGGAGTCCTGCGGCAGGTTCCAACCTCGGCGCTGGCTGCAATTCTGGTTTACACCGGCGTGAAGCTGATGAACTTCGGCGTCGCTCGGCAGTTGGTGAAATACGGACGCTTCAAGGTCGTGATCTACGTTGCGACCGTCGTGCTGATCGTGCTGACGGACCTGCTGACCGGAGTGGTTTGCGGACTGGTCCTTGCAACCGGCTGGTTGCTGCACACCCTCTCGCACTTGGAAATCCAACGCGAAGATTCCGCCGACGGGGGCTCGATCAACATCCGTCTGCGAGGAGCCGCGACTTTTTTTCGTGTTCCGCAGTTGGCGAAAGCTTTGGAATCACTCCCCGCCAATGCGACGATTCACGTTCGTGTGGAAGAGGTGACCTTCATCGACCACGCCTGCTTGGACTTGCTCAATAATTGGAAGCAACAGCATCAGAAGCTCGGCGGGCAACTCGTCCTGGATTGGGACTCTCTCGCCGCTCGCAGCACCGTCCGCTGAGCCTCCCGAACTGACGCAGCACAACTTCTGGAATCCAGAAGACTCTTGCTTGAAGCGGTCGATTCTGGCACTGTGTTGCCGTGATCGTTCGACTTCGGATCAGTTCTTCGCCCCAAGATGTGAGGTTGCGAGATGATCGGCCTCGGAAATCTGCGGACTCAGGATTGCCAGCACATCGAGCGGCGCGAGCTGTTGCAGTTGGGAGCGTGCTCGGCGTTGGGGCTGTCGCTGCCTCCAGTTCGAAAGGTAGCTGAATTCGTGAGACTTCAGGCCAGAACTCGCACAAGTTCCGCTACACTCGAACTGGAACCGCTCTAGTGCGTTGTCAAAGCCTAGAATTGGGGTTCGCTGGGTGAGCGGCAACGCGCTAGTACCGCCAATTACAAATTCATTCCCACCAGGAACACTTTCTTCCCAGTCTGTCCAGCCGCCCCAGTTGATGATGTCAAAAAAGCCCTTACCAAGGTTTGATGAGGAATCTCACCTCACTCACCAGTCCAAGGAAGG